>CALUII010000011.1 GCA_944320665.1 uncultured Alistipes sp.
AAGAGCGGGGCTCCGGGCGGGTGTCCGACTTCGAGTTTGTAGGAGGTGGCGATGAACTCCGAGCAGTCCCAGAGGCTTGAGGACGGCTCCATCGTGAGCAGGTAGGTCAGTGCCGCGATGGCGAAGACGATCCAGCCGACGAGGGTGTTCCAGCGTTTGAACAGGTGCATAACAGATTTGATTTTTCTGTGAGATTTTCCGACAAATGTAATCATTTAACGTCGAAAAACCAGCGATATTGCCCCGAAAATCCCGGTTGTATGGTGCTTTCGTTGCTGAGGAGGGGAATGCGCACAGCGGGGATTGTCCAACGACAATCCCCGCTGTGCAATGTGGTGGATTTGCTTCCCCGGTGAATTATCGGGTGGGGCCGGTGCGGAAATCAGTACGGATGGATCGTTATATGACCCTCCGGGTCCAGGCCGATGGCCCAGTCGGGCGGACAGGTGCGCAGTTCGTCTGGATTGTCGATCCGATACCAGCCGATACGTACTCGGGTTACCTCTGGAAATTCCTCCAGGAATTCGGCCTGATACTCCTCGCGGATCGTCTGTTCGAAGATGATCGACTCCTCGGTAATCTTCGTGGGCTGCAGTCTCAGTCCATGGAGGTAGTTGCGGCGTGTGTCGTGTTTGATGGCTCGGAGTTCGAGAGCTGTCCGGTCCGGCGTAATGAGTATCTGATAGGTGGAATCGATATGGTATATGGGCACCAGGTCGCCGTTGTCAGCATAATAGTTACCCGTGAATTGACGTATGGTCTGGTCGGGACATACGTAAAACGCACCGATCATGAAACGTATGGGATCGGAGATAAAGGCCATTGGATATTTAGAGATTGACACACTTGTCGGATTGCCTTGCGCATCCGGGTGGCTGTCGTAGAGGAGCGCGAAGGAGTCTTCCCAATATCCTTCCGAGATGGTTTCGAGCAGGTCGACAGCAGGGACAGGTTCGGGTGATGGGGTCGGTGCGGGGTCATCCTTCGAACAGGAGGCGGTCACGAGGGTGGCAACAAGCAGTAGCAACCCGAGAGGCAGAGTGTGGTAAATGAGACGTTTCATGGCTTGTGTGTTTTAGTTAGACGAGACGAATTTATTCTTTGTAGGGGGGGGAACGAAGGCCATCCTATGAGTGAGAATGAGGACGTTTTATCATAGGCGCTTTTTTTAGTGGGTAACTTCTGGAAACAAATCTACTGATAAAAATTTATAAATACAAGTTTTGTTTATAAAAAAACGGACAAAGTCCCATGGGTTGAATGGGCTTTGTCCGCGACGAATTGAACGAATTATGAAAGAATGGTCTCTTCTGTTACTCTTTGGGCTCAATATATAGATAGGTCACCTTGCCTTCGGGGCCCGGTTCCGCTACGCGCAGGCAGATCCCCTTGTGTCCCGTTGTGGTCGGATCGTAATCTCCCAAACGGTATGATACGTAGTTGCGGACCATCGAAAATCCCGAGGTATCCCCGTCGGCATTCTGCCGGAACTCCAGGTAGAGGTACTCCGACGGCATATCGGCCGGCGGATTGGCCGTGCGGTTGTCGACCAGCGAGAGGCGGTGTCGGGTCGTTGCATGGCCGTCGGTCGGATAATAATAGTAGAGGTCGAGCCATCCGCCCCGTATGCAGGCTTCGCTCACGCCGATGCGGTCGTCGCCCAGCTCCAGAATGTCGTCCGTCGTTTCGGCCACCTCGACCTCCTTGCTCAGAATGTCCATCACGCTGTAGAGGTCGATGTTTCAGTCGTATCCCGGCACGGCCTGTGCGAGGTAGTCGAAATAGATGATGGCGCGGTGCCCGTCCTTCTCGTTGGAGTTATACATAACCCGGCTTTTGTTGCCGGGCCAGGCCGTCTGCTGGTTGTCAAAGCGGAAGTAGTAATCCGACGGTGACTCCTCGGGAACGTGCACCGTGACGAAGGAGACGTACGACGGATAGTCGCTCTCGACTTTGTCGCATGCGACACCCAGCAACAGGGGAACTGTGAGCAGAGTCAAAAGCCGATGTGGTGTTTTCATGGTATATGTGGGATATTTTTTGTAACTTAAACGTGGTGGGGTGAGAAATACTGCATGTGTGAAAAAAAATTGGGGGTGTAATGCAGTATTTCGGCCGAAATGCCGTTTGTAAGTGTGAACAGAACGAATAATATGGAGGAATTGGCCCTGGTCGAAGGGTGCAAACGAGGCGACAATAGCGCCTTGATGGCACTTTATGACCTCTATGCCAGTCGGTTGCTTGCCGTCTGCCTGCGCTATGTGGGGGATCGGGCTACGGCCGAGGATCTGTTGCACGATACGTTCGTCAAGGCCTACGGCGCGATCGGAAAGTTCGTGTGGCGCGGTGAGGGGTCGTTGCGGGGCTGGCTCGAACGAATTGCGGTCAATACCTCGCTGGAGTTGTTGCGTTCTCGTTCGCGGATGAGTTTTACCGAGATCGACGATCGGCGAGCGATTCCCGAGTACGTCGAGCCTGCACCCGAGGAGGCTGAGCAGGTACCCGCAAAGGAGCTTATGCGGATGATCGGCGAACTGCCCGAGGGATACCGAACGGTGTTCAATCTCTTCTGTGTGGAGGGGTTGTCGCACAGGGAGATCGCCTCCATGTTGGGAATCAACGAGAAATCTTCCTCGTCGCAGTTGGCGCGTGCCAAGGCGCTGCTGGCTCGGAAGATTCGTGAATATTTGGAAAAACAAAGGGCATGATTAACCACGAGGGGAGAGATTGGACGGATGTCGTGGCCCGCAAACTCCGCGAGTCGGAGGAACCGCTGTCCGCCGCATGCAGAGCCCGTATGGAACGGGAACTGTCGTCACCGCTGCTCCGTGCCGAAGGGCAATACCTCGGTGGAGGCCGCAGTACGGAAGAAAAGAGTAGGATAAAGAATAATTGGTTCAGATATACCGCCGCAGTTGCCGCGATACTGGTTTGTGTTTCGATCGGAGTTCGAGTTCTGCGAATGGATCATAATGTGATGAAAAAAGGGGTTGTTTCGGTATCCGATGCGACTGCCGGCGGTTCTTATGAGGGTACGGAGCGTTCGCAGAACGCCGTACCCTCTTCCCTTTTGGAGTCTCGTGTGGAGGCATTGGCGGCATCTGTCCGAAGCGGAGAGGCCGCAATCGTTGCGTCTGTTCCATCCACTGAAAGGGATGAGGTGCGTGGTGGAGCGTCGCAGGGGGGGCTTGTCGGTCCGCAGTTTCGCGAAGCGGCGGCTCCGTATTCGGCGGAGGCGTCGGAGCACGCCGTCCGTCCGGTGGCCCTGCCTGCTGACGGGACGAACGGATCCGAAATGGAGCAGTCGGTGGCGCAGGTCGTAGCGTCGGCTGCACCTGCGGAGCCGGAAATGAATCCCGAGCCTCAGTACGTCGAGACGGCGTCTGAGGCAAAGCAACCCTCATCAGCAGGACGGGGGGGCGTGGAGGCACAAAGTGCCGCTCGGGCCGCCGAATACGAACGGTTGTTTGCCGAAGTTGCACCGCGAGGGGCTTCGTCCGCATCCCGAGGGGGGGCGGTCAGTCTGTTTGCCGGCGGAGCTGTCGGAACTGCGGCATCGGGCCGTGCGGCGGCCGGCGGTGTCGGGCTTAAGGCGCTGTCGATGAGCACGTGTGATGCAATTGCCATACGCGAGGGGTACGAAAGTTATTCGTTCGATCATCGTCAGCCACTCAGTTTCGGAGTTAGTTACCGCCACGAACTCAAATACGGTCTTTCGCTCGAAACGGGACTCAATTATACGCTGTTGCGTTCGGATGTCGCTCTGCCCGGCATGACGTCGCGGGTGCATCAGCAGTTGCATCTGTTGGGTATTCCGTTGCGCCTGAACTGGGAGTTCCTGCATGCCGGGCGCTTCTCGATGTATGTCGGTGCCGGCGGAATGGTCGAACGATGCGTGAGCGCCCGGTTTGGCGACGAACACGTGCGTGAGAACAGTTGGCTGTGGTCTGTCGCCGCGACGCTCGGGGCACAGTATCGCCTGGGACGTCATGTGGGAATCTATTTCGAACCGGCCTTGTCGCATTATCTGACGGAGACGTCGTTGCAGACCTCCTATACGGATTCGCCCGTGGTGGTGGATCTGCGTCTGGGTCTGCGATTCTCCTATTAGTCGCCTGTGATACGGGCCCGTACGGGCCGTCTGAAAGTTGGAAAACGGGGTGAATATCCCCGTTTTTTTTATTGCGTAATCGAAATTTGTTATTATTTTTGTTCGAAATTGCTCTCTTTCGGTCCGATGGTGCGGCCGAAAAACGGGCGCGTATGTGCAGAATCGAAGGTTGGTGAGGCTGTGGCAAGTCGCAGGTGCTTGGTGAAGATAAAAAAAGACGGCTGCATTTCGTGCAACCGTCTTGCGGAGTGATCCCGGAGGGATTCGAACCTTCATCGTAAGAACCGGAATCTTAAATTCTATCCATTGAACTACGGGACCGCGACTGCAAAGATACAAAAAATTCTGAAATATGCGAGAAAAACAAGATAATTGGCAAAGAATCGAGAGTATTATCAAGTGGGCGAACATGTCGACCAACTATTTTGCTCGCTATATCGGTCTGCCGCGCGGTGAAAATCTCTATCAGATCAAGCGCGGCAACAACGGCATTTCGCGGGATGTGGCCAACCGCATCGTGGCGAAGTTCCCGCAGATCAGCAAACTCTGGGTGCTGACGGGTGAGGGGCAGATGTTTGCATCGGAGGAGTCGCGCGGCGCCCAGATCCCCTTCTATAATATCGCCGTTGAACAGGGCATGCGCATGCTCGACCGGTTGGTCCCGACCTGGAATCTGGTCATACCGGGTTTGCCCGCGTGTGATTTCGCCATGCGTTACGACGGCCGCGAGATGGGGGCCATGGTTCCGGCCGGAACGATCGTGCTGCTCACGAAAATCGATCGCGAAATGGTGATTCCTGGGGCTGAATATGTGATTGTAGGCAGAAAAATCGTAACTTTGCGTTTAGCCTTTCCCGAAGCCGACACCAAATCGTGGCGGCTGGTGGCGGGCGATGAACTGAATTTCGGTGATATTGTATTGGACGACAGTGAGTTGGAGTCCATATACAAGGTCGTCGGCAAACTGATATTAAATCAATAGAACGCATGTTTTCGGGAATCGTGGAACGGATGGCGGAGGTCGTGGAGATCCGGACGGACCGCCAGAACAAGGATTTCGTGCTTCGCACGGACATCTGCAAGGAGCTGAAAATCGACCAAAGTATCGCACATAACGGCGTATGTTTGACGGTGGTGGACATTACCGACGACACGTATACGGTTACGGCCATGAAGGAGACACTCGACCGCAGCAATCTGGGACTGCTTCAGGTGGGGGATCTGGTCAATCTCGAACGTTCGATGCGTCCCGAGGCCTTGCTCGACGGGCATATCGTTCAGGGACATGTGGATCAGACGGCCCGTTGTACGGCGGTCGAGGATGCCGACGGCAGTTGGTATTACACCTTCGAGTATACGCCCCAGGGGGGCGGCCTCTGCACGGTCGAGAAGGGGTCGGTGGCTGTGAACGGCGTGAGCCTCACGGTCTGTGATTCGAAGGAGGGGAGTTTCCGCGTGGCGATCATTCCCTATACGCACGAACATACGAACTTCTGTCGGATCGGGGTCGGATCGGTTGTCAATCTCGAATTCGACATCGTGGGCAAATACATCGCCCGCCTGATGGAACATTATAAATAGGTAATACACCTTTAAATTGCTTAGGAGTCATGGTGGTCATCAAAACCAAAGAGGGGGCATCGCTCTGGATCGCCTTGCTGGCGACGGTTATCGTCGCCGGACTGCTCGTGCCGCAGGGTCTGCGCAGTGACGGCACCGGAATGCATTGGGTGCCGATCATCGCAATCGTGTTGTGTACCTTCTATGTGGTGTGGTTCGTAGCCCTGTTCGTCATCCGCAAATATGTGGCCTACAAGCTCAAACCGATCTACTCGATTGTGCTCTCCCGCGACGTGCATACGGACGAGATCCTCGGTGAGTTGAAAGACAAGCACGTCGAACGCGTCGGCGATGAACTCAATGCCTGGGCCGAAGACAACGACCGTGAGATCGAACGGCTGAAGGAGGCGGCACGCTTCCGCAAGCAGTATCTGGGCAATGTGGCCCACGAACTGAAGACGCCGATTTTCAATATCCAGAGTTATCTTTCGACACTGCTGGAGGGGGGACTGGAGGAGGATCCCGTCAAGCAACAGTACCTTGAACGGGCAAAAAAGGGAATGGACCGACTGCTCAACATCGTCAATGACCTCGATACGATTGCCAAACTTGACAGCGACACAAGCCGACTCGAGTGGGAGCAGTTCGATATTGTGGCTTTGGCCAAGCGGGTGGCGGCCCAGACCGAAGCGGAGGCGGCTCGCAAACAGATCCATATCGTCGTGAAGGGGGCCGATAACCTGCCTTCGCCCTTCTGGGTGAATGCCGATAAACGTTATATTGCGCTGGTATTGTCGCAGTTGCTGGTGAACTCGATCTGTTACGGCAAGCAGGGCGGCCTGACGCGTGTGAAATTCCGCGACATGCTCGACAAGATTCTGGTCGAGGTGGAGGACGATGGCGTCGGAATCGCCAAGGAGGACCTGCCGCGCATTTTCGAACGCTTCTATCGGGCCGACAAGAACCGCTCGCTCGAGCAGAATGGCACGGGACTGGGATTGGCTATCGTGAAACACATTGTCGAGGCCCACGGTGAGCACATTACCGTGCGCAGCGAGCCGGGAGTCGGGTCGACCTTCTCCTTCACACTGAAAAAGGTGAACCTGCGGGACGTGAAGTGACCCCTGCGGGGCGGGGCCGTCAACGGTGCACACGTCAGAAAAATGAGAGGTAAATAGATGATGAATTTGCTGACAGTTACGTGGGATTTCGATCCCGTTTTCTTCCGGATATTCGGGCTGGATATCCGCTACTACGGCGTGATGTGGATGCTGGCCATCCTGCTTGGCGCCCTCTTCTTCGACCGTTGCTGCAAACGCGAGGGGCTGCCGCCCAAGGTGGCCGATTCGATCTTCTGGTACGGTACGATTGCCACGATTCTCGGTGCACGTCTCGGACACTGCCTCTTCTACGATACGATGGAGTATCTGCGCGAACCGTGGACCATCATCACCGGGTTTCGTGACGGCGGTCTGGCCAGTCACGGTGCCGCCATCGGTCTGCTGATCGGCCTGTGGCTCTTCTCGCGCAAGAACAAGTTGCCCTACATCTGGTCCCTTGACCGCATTATGATTCCGGTTGGTATCGGTGGCGCACTGGTGCGTATGGGCAACCTCTTCAATTCCGAGATCTTCGGGACGGCGACCACCTTGCCGTGGGGCTTCGAGTTCGTGCGGTCGAACAAGTGGCTCTACGAATATGCACCCGCGGCCGTGCACCCTACGCAGATCTATGAGGCGATCTGCTATCTTGTCACTTTCGGCGTCCTGGCCTGGCTCTATTACCGTAAGGATATGGCACGTCGTCGTCCGGGTGTGCTCTTCGGCATCGGATTGATCGGCATCTTCCTGACGCGTTTCTTCATCGAATTCATCAAGACCGAGCAGTCCGATTTCGAGCGCGGCATGTCGCTCTATATGGGGCAGTGGCTCAGTATCCCCTTCATCGTGCTGGGCGTCTATATGATCTGGCGGGCCATGCGGCGTCCGGCTCAGCCCACTCCGGCACCCGCCGTAACGAAAAAGGCAAAACGATGAACAACGTAACTCCCATGGTTCGCGAGGTCGACAAGATCATCGCCAACCTGCTGATCGCCGAAGGTGCGGTCGTAATTCCCGAGGTGGGCGCACTGCGTGTGGTGCGTCGTGCTGCGAAACGCATCTCGTCGCGTCAAGTCGAGCCACCGTATCGCACGGTGGAGTTTCTGTCGCAGACCGAAGGCACGTCGTTGGTCGAGGCCATTGCCTGTGCCGCCGGCTGTACGGAGGCGCAGGCCCGTGAGATCTGCCGTCGTTGGGTGGAGCAGGTTTCGCACGAAGGGCAACTGTTGATCGGTGGAGTGGGGCAACTGCGGGAGAAAAGTTTTCTGCTTGACGAGGAGTTTGATCGTCGGCTCAATCCGCGTGGACATGAACCCGTGACGGTGCGCCGTCGTGGGGGACATGGGATACTCTGGACGTTGGCTGCGGTGGCCATTGTTTGCGGCATCGGAGCCTGTGGCTGGATCTTTTTCGATCGGGCAGGACGTTACGAGGCCCCGATTACAGTGGTGCTTCAGGAGTCGGTGGCGCCGTCGGCCGATGCCGATACCGTCTCTGTTTCAGAGCAGGCTGCCGTCGCTGTGACGGAGGGCTCCCCAACGTCGGTTGCAGCATCCACGGCCGGAACATCCGATCCGGTTCCGTCCGGTGCGGCGGATGAAGGTCGCCGCACGGCTTCGGCCGCCGGGGCAGCCTCGACGGCAACGTCGGTTGCGATGGAGCCGCAGCGTCTGGTGTCGGGACGTACGTACGTAGTGTTTGGTGTATACAGTACGTTGGAAAATGCTCGGCGTGCAGTGAAGGAGGCGACGCGTACGGAGGCTGCGTTCGAAGCGTCGATCTATCGTTACGGTTCGAAATTCATGGTGTCGGTATATGCTTCGGATCAGCCCGAAGAGGCGGCCGCTTTCGTGCGCCGTCATGCATCGACCTGGCCCGACATCTGGAGCTATCGGGCCCGATGATGCGTCTGTCCGACTGGATCATCCGTTTGACGGACCTCTGTTATATCCGTCCCGTGGCATCGATCGTGCCGCGTCAGACTTTCCGTTATGCGGCCTGCGGCCTGATCTCCCTGGGGCTCGATGCCACGTGGTATGCCCTGTTTTACAACTACGTCTTCGATCGGGTCAATCTCGATCTGGGGTGGATGGTTATTTCGCCCCACATAGCGGCTCTCTTTCTGGTTTTCCCGATTACCTTCTTTACGGGATTCTGGCTCAATCGCCACGTAGCCTTCCGCACTTCACCGATTGGGGCTGCGACGCAACTCTGGCGTTATGCCCTGTCGGTCGTGGGATCGATTCTGCTGACGTATGGGTGCATGAAGTTTTTTGTCGAGGTGTGCGGCGTATGGCCTACCCCTTCGAAGGTGCTGACCAACGTCATTACGGTCCTATACAGTTATCTTGCAGCCAAATACTTCACCTTCCGTCACGCATCCGAGTAGGTGGACCCGACGGGAAGGATCCGGGGCGGTTCCCGCCCGACGGTCATGTCTGGAAAAGGGTTGAGGAAAGGGCGGATTTCTATTTTTTGCGATTCTCGTCGCGCAACTTCTGCAATTCGTACATGCGGTCGCGGTGTCGGGCGGCGGCAAGGAAGTCGAGCGCCTTGGCTGCCCGCTCCATATCCTCCCGGGCCTTGGCAATCAGCGTGTCGATGTTCTCCGAAGCAGCATATCCCTTTTGTACATCGGCTGCCACCGGCAGTGAGGCGTAATGGTCGATCTCGATACGATGAACCGTTGTGTCGACCGCCGTTGCCGCCGTGTCGGTGCGTCCGGCCAGCAGGGTGCTCTGTCCCGATCCACTCTTCTGGGCCCGGCGCGGAAGCTTCTGGTGCTCCATGTTGTAGCGTACCTGCTTTTCGCGGCGGCGGTTGCTCTCCTCGATGGCGAAACGCATCGAATCGGTGCAGGTGTCGCCGTAGAGAATGACGTTACCCTGCGAATGACGGGCGGCACGTCCGGCAATCTGCGTGATCGAACGCACGTTACGCAGGAAACCCTCCTTGTCGGCATCGAGGATGGCGACAAGAGCCACCTCGGGCAGATCGAGCCCCTCGCGCAGCAGGTTCACTCCCACGAGTACGTCGAACAGCCCGTTGCGCAAGTCTTCGAGGATCTGGATGCGTTCGAGCGTATCGACATCCGAATGGATGTAGCGGTTGCGCACCCCCACGCGGTCGAAGTATTTCGAGAGCTCCTCAGCCATGCGTTTGGTGATGGTCGTGACGAGCACCTTGTCGTCGTTCTTGACGCGTTTGTCGATCTCCTCGATCAGGTCGTCGATCTGGTTGTGCGTCACGCGCACCTCGAGCGGCGGGTCGACCAGCCCCGTCGGGCGGATGAGCTGTTCGGCAATCACCCCTTCGCTCTTCGTCAGTTCCCACTCCGCCGGCGTGGCGCTGACGTAGATCGAGATATTCTGCAGCTGTTCGAATTCGGCAAAGGTGAGCGGGCGGTTGTCCTTGGCGGCGGGCAGGCGGAATCCGTACTCCACCAAGTTTTCCTTACGCGCGCGGTCGCCGCCGAACATGGCGTGTACCTGCGGCAGGGTTACGTGGCTTTCGTCGACCACCATCAGGTAGTCCTTCGGGAAGTAGTCGATCAGACAGAAGGGGCGCGACCCCTCGGGACGCCCGTCGAAATAGCGCGAGTAGTTCTCGATGCCGGGGCAATAGCCCAACTCCTTGATCATCTCGAGGTCGTACTCCACGCGCTGCTTGAGCCGCTGGGCTTCGAGCATACGCCCCTCCTTCTCGAAGAAGGCCAGCTGCCGCCCCAGGTCGAGGTAGATCTGCTGCACGGCCGAGTTGATGCGTTCGCGCGTGGTGACGAAGAGGTTCGTCGGATAGATCGTCAGCGTGTCGAGTGACTGGATGCGCTGGCCCGTGGCGGGATCGACGATCCAGATGGCCTCGATCTCGTTGTCGAAGAACATCACGCGGAAGCATTGGCTGCCGAATTCGCCGAAGGCCGCCATGATGTCGATCGTGTCGCCGTTCACGCGGAAGGTCGAGGGTTCAAGGTCGCGTTCGGTGCGGGTGTAGAGTGCCTCGACCAACTTGTAGAGAAAGTGCTTGTAGCTGACGATCTGCCCGACCTTCACGGTGATGGCCGTGGCGTGGAAATCGGCCGGGTTGCCGCAGCCGTAGAGGCACGAGACGCTCGAAACGACGATCACGTCGCGTCGGCCCGAGAGCAGTGTCGCCACCGTATTGAGACGCATCTTCTCGATCTCGGCATTGATCGAGAGGTCCTTCTCGATGTAGGTATCCGTGGCCGGCAGATAGGCTTCGGGCTGATAGTAGTCGTAGTAGGAGACGAAGTACTCGACGGCATTCTCCGGAAAGAAGTTCTTGAACTCGCCGTAGAGCTGTGCCGCGAGGGTCTTGTTGTGGCTCAGTACGAGGGTCGGACGCTTCACCTGTGCGATGACGTTGGCCACGGTGAAGGTCTTGCCCGAGCCCGTGACGCCCAGCAGCACGTTGTGTTTCGATCCGTGTTCGATCGACTGTACGAGCTGGGCGATGGCTTCGGGCTGGTCGCCCATCGGCGCATAATCCGATACGAGTTTGAAATCCATAGCGGGACAAAGATAGCGATTTTTCGGCGGATATGTAACCTCGGGCGCAGGTCGGGTGCGAATCGTGGGCCGCGGTGGGCGGAATCGTGAAAAAAGCCCTATCTTTGCTGTATGAATACCGGAATGATTATCGTAATGTCGCTTCTGGTTCTGGGGGTTGTTGCCTTGGTGCTGGAGGTCATGCGGCAGCGGCGGATCAATGCGCGGCTGGCTGCGGAACGGAGTCTTTGTGAGGAGCAGGTGCGTCAGTCCTCCGAGCGTCGGGCGGCGAGCGAGGCCGAAACCGAGGCCCTGCGTGTGCAGCTGGCCACCCAACAGGAGGAGGTGCGTCGTCTGGGCGATGAACGAAGTGAAGCCTTGCGTGCCCAGGCATCGGCCGAGGCCAGACTGGCATCGGTCGAGGAGCGCCTGGCGGCAGCCAAGAGCGAACGAGAACAGGCCGAGGAGACGTTGCGGACGCAGTTTCGCAATCTGGCCAACGATGTGTTGGGGGAGCAGACGCGCAGCTTCCGCGAAACAAACCGCGAGGCGCTCGACCTGTTGCTGAAGCCCTTCCGGGACAACATTACCGACTTTCGCGAGCGGGTCGAACGGATCTACGCCTCGGAGAACGAGCAGCGCGGCGCACTGAAGAATGAGCTCAAGAATCTGATGGAGCTGAACCGCCGCATCACCACCGAGACGACCAACCTGACCAATGCACTCAAGGGCAATTCGAAGGTGCAGGGTGATTGGGGGGAGATGATCCTCGATACGATTCTCAGCAATTCGAACCTCATCAAGGGGGTGCATTACGACACGCAGCACAACCTCAAGGATGCCGAGGGAAACAACCTGCGGCCCGATGTGGTGCTCTATTTGCCGGAGCGGAAGCAGATCGTCATCGATTCGAAGGTTTCGCTCACGGCCTTCGTCAACTATACGTCGGCCGAAACCGAGGCCGAGCGGGCGCAATACCTGGCGGCGCATGTGGCATCGGTGCGGCAGCATGTTGCCGAACTGGGACGCAAGGAGTATCAGCGGCTGCTGAATTCGCCCGATTTTGTCATCATGTTCGTGCCCAATGAGCCGGCCTTTCTGGCGGCCTTGCAGGCTGATCCGGCCATCTGGAGCGACGCCTACGACAAGAAGGTGATTGTCTCGTCGCCCACGAACCTCTTTGCGCTGCTCAAGTTGGTCGATGACCTCTGGAAACGCAACGCCCAGAGTCGTAATACGGCCGATATCGTGAACTACGGTACGAAGCTCTACGATCAGCTGGTTGCCTTCACCGCCTCGCTCGAGAACGTGGGACTGTCGCTCGACAAGGCGCGCGACGCTTATGCCGATGCCTACAAGCGCCTCTGTACGGGCAACGACAACATCATCCGTTCGGGCGAACGGTTGCGGCGGCTGGGACTTCCGACCAAAAAACGACATTCGGCCCGTACGCTCGAGGCGACCGACCACCTCGACGATTTGGGGCCCGAACTCACCTCGGAAGGGGAGAGGGGCGGTCGGGCGGAGCCCGTTGAGACGCCGAAGCGCTGACCGTGCGTCAGAAAGTTCCTTGTGTGAACGGATTCGGGCCGCCTTTGTTTGAGAGGGCGGCCCGAATAGTTTATGGTGGAATTGAGCGGATGCCGGCTGAAGGGGAAGCACCGGGCACGACGTGTCGTTGCGTGTTATCGTGTGGCGGGCGAGACGGCGAAGGGCACACGGACGGCCGCGGCAGCTGCCATGCGACAGGCAACGGCTTCGGCTTCGTGTACGGGGGTTGTCTCGGCATCCTCGTGCGGAATCAGGAACCCGTCGTCCGGTATGCGGCCGCCGAGTATGGGGGCAATGAGGGCTTCGAACCAAGTGCAGGCGGCCGTGTAGCGGCCTGTGCCGAGGTCGAGGTGGTAGCCGTCGCGCGTGGCGTCGCGGTGGGTGAGCAGCGTGCCCCGTATGTTCTGGATGGCCGTGCCCGTCGGAATGAGCACCTGCAGGTCATAGTCTCGCTGCAGGTGTTGTACCGCATGCAGAATGGATTGATACATCCGTTGCTGGTCGTTGCCGTAGGCGGCGAATCCGCCGTGGTCCGAGTCCTGAGCGTAGGCCCAGGTCATCTGCCAGGCCAGGCACAGATCCGGATTGGAATTGTGGCTCAGGACGATGCCGATCAACTCCTCGAGCCACGGATCATACGTCTCGTAACGGCCCGAGAAGTGCGAGGCCTGTTGCAGTACGACGATATCCCAGCGGTCGTCCTCGAGTGCCTCGGTCAGGGTGGCGTGTTCGTTGACCGTTACCCACTTGTTGTCCGTTGATTTGTAGTAGATGTAGTTTGTGGCCCCCTCGTCGTAGAAACGGCAGTGCTGTTCGAGCGAGCAGCCCGGATAGTAGAGCCGTCCGAGGATGACCTGGCCGATGCCTGCCGCCTGGAGCAGCTCGGGCAGATACATCATGCCGTCGTCCGTGAAGCTGTTCCCAACGCCCAGGATACGGAGCGTGTCGGCCGTGCGGGGCAGCGTACCGCAACGAGTCGAGAGGCAATGCTCCTGCGTCGAGGCGGATGCCGCAGGACGTTGGGGGGCGAGTTCGGCCCCGCGAAGCTGGGGGCCCGTGCAGCAACTGATCAGAACGACTCCGAAGAGTCGCAGCAGAAGGTGATTCATCATGGTTTTTCGCGTTCTTCGATGTATTGGTTCAGCAGGGTCAATCCCGGTTCGAGCATGCCGACGTGGTCGAATCCGTCGAGTTCATAGAGCGGAATCTCCTCGTGGCCGCGCTGCAGCATCATGCGACGGAAGTAGGCCACCTCCTCGTAGCGTCCGAAGAGTTCGCGTTCGCGGTCGCCCGTGACGAGCAGCATCGGCGGGGCGTCGGCCCGGACATAGTAGAGTGGTGCCAGCGTGTCGACCAGCGGCTGGAGCGGGTCGAGACCTTGTGCGCGGCGTTGTTCGAAGTGGGTGATCGTCTGGCCGCTCAGCGGAATAACTCCCGCCAGGGAATCGGGGGTATGGCCGTAACGGGCCAACCGTCGGCGGTCGAGACCGACCATTTGGATCAGGTAGCCGCCGGCCGAGTGCCCGGCCAGGTAGATTCGTGCCGGATCGCCGCCGTACTCCACCGCGTGGTCCATAACCCAGGCCACGGCGGCTGCGGCATCGTCGATGATCTGGCTGACTGTGGCGTCCGGCGCAAGGCGGTACCCTGCTCCGACGATGACGCAGCCGCTTTGCAGCAGCGTCCGAGGAATTTCGCGTGCTCCACCAGTGAGTCCGCCTCCATGAAACCAGACGATCACCGGATGCAGGCGGGCGTTGTCTGCCGGTCGGGCGATGTCGACCCGGCAGGCCTGGTTTGCGGCTGCAGAAGCCGGCGAGGCGCTCCGGTAGGGAATTGCTCGCTCGATGCAGTAACCGGCGTCGGGTGATTGGGCCGCGGCCATGCCCAGACTCAGCCCGAGGGCCACGATGGCCAGTACTATGCGTTTCATCGTCGCTGCAGGGTCAGAAGAGTCGCTTTTTCGACGGGGTTACCACGAAGTCCTTCAGGTAGAAAGGTTCGAAGTAGGCGATGTCCTCCGTACGCCCCTCGTCAAAAGCCTGTTGTGCCAGACGGGCCAGTCCGCGGGCCGAAGGGGTAATGTTCAGCAACAGGGCATCGTCGAGCACCGGAGCGCATTTGCGGGCGCCGCTGCCGAAGATGACGAACGGGCGGCCCGGTTGGTGGCGGAAGGCGGCGAAGCTCTCGGGCGTCACCACCTCGGCTGCGACGTCGTTCTGAGGTCGGCCCGCGGCGTCAAAGACCTGCGCATAGACCTCCATGCGACGTGCGTCGACCATCGGGCAGAGGTAGGCCTCCTCCCAGTTGTCGACGGCCAGAATACCTGCCTCGTAATCTTCGCGGGCCACCTCGGCCAGGGCGTCGAGCGAGCCGACCGACAACAGCGGAATCCCCAGTCCGTAGCAGAGTCCTTTGGCGAACGAGACGCCGATGCGCAGTCCCGTATAGGAGCCCGGCCCTTTGCCCACGGCCACAGCGGCCAGATCGTCGGGTGCGATGCCCGTTTCGCGCAGCAGTTCGTCGACGAAAACTCCCACCTTGCGGGCGTGGTCGCGGCCTTCGTCGCTTTCACGGAGCGAGATCAACTCCCCCTCTTTGGCGATGCCGACCGAACAGATGTCCGTGCCGGTCTCGATGCACAATATCAATTTACTCATTTTTTCTTCTTATGATCTGTCTATGCTTATAATCCGTTTTTTCTCTCTCTGTGGTATGAGGTCGTCCGTTCGTCGCAACCCCGAGGCTGGGGGGCGTGCAGGGCCGAGCTAACGTTTGAAGTGCTTCATGGCCTTGTCCATTTCGCGTTTGGCGTCGTTCTCCTTGAGGTATTCGCGTTTGTCGTAGCTCTTGCGGCCGCGGGCCAGTCCGATGACGATCTTCGCAAGTCCCCGGTCGTTCAGAAAGAGACGCAACCCCACGATGGTTAGTCCCCGGTCCTGAGAGGCGCGTTCGAGTTTGGTTAATTCGCGGTGCGTGAGCAGCAGCTTGCGGTCGCGGCGCGGCACGTGGTTGTTGCAGGTGCCCCAGACATACTCCGCGATGTTGACGCCGCGGATCCAAAGTTCGCCCCGGTCGAAATAGCAGAAGGAGTCGGTGAGCGATGCCTTGCCCGCACGGATCGACTTGATCTCGGTGCCGACCAGCACGACGCCGGCGACGAACTCCTCGAGGATCTCGTAGTCGAATGTGGCGCGGCGGTTGCGGATGTTGATGTTTTTTTGTTCTGCCATGATTCTCTTCTTAAGTCACTGTGCGCTTGGAGGGAAAGCGTAGTCCCGATTACAAAATTAAACGTTGCAGTTTGTGCGCCATGGAGACCTTCGCACGATTCAGGGCCGAGAGCCGTTGCATGATCTGACGCAACTGTTCGTCGTCGAGTGATTCGTCGGCCAGACGGGCCTTCTGTTCACCGATCATCTTCTCGAGGACCTTCGACTTGTAGAGCGTTACGGCCTTCGGTACGCCCGTGGCCAACATCTCCTCGTCGGTTTCGACGTGGATCTCCTTCCGTTTCCAGATCGTGCTGGGCACGTAGTTGTCGTCCGATGTCAGCAGGTCGACCGCCAGGTTGCACACCTCCGGATCGGGATGGTTCAGGAACCAGTGTGCCGGCACCTCGACCCCCGTGCCCAACTCCTGCCATTGGGTGCGGTAGGTGGTGAGCAGTTCGTTGCACAGGCGGTCTTCGAAGACCAGCTGGTCGGAGTCCAGATCATTGAAGATCACCTCCGCCACGTTGCACGGAACCATCGTCTGCCCCTCCTTGAAGTCGAAGTAGCGGTGCCCGTATTTGAGCAGATATTTTGTCAATTCGCGTTCCAGCGCCTTGATGCTGCTGCCGGCCTCGATCCGCCGTCCATAATCTACCGTGGAAGAGGGCGGCAGGGGTTGCTCGGCGCGGTGCAGAGCCGTCTGACGCCGTACGAAGTCGTCCGTTTCGCGGTCGCCCGTCGAAGAGAGGCGCTTGCGTGCAACCTCCGAGATGAGGATTGCCTCGTCCACATCCATCGTGCGGGCGCACTCCTTGATGTAGACCGACCGTTGGATCGCCTCGGGAATTTGGGCGATGGACTGCACCATGTCGCCGATGAGCGACGCCTTGCGTATGGGGTCGCCCTGTGCCTCGGAGAGAAGCAGTTGCGCCTTGAAGGCTAGGAAGTCCTGCTCGTGCGTGCGGATGTATTCGCGTACCCCCTCGCCGCCGAGCCGCTGGGCAAAGGTGTCGGGGTCGTCCTCGGGCGGCAGCAGCACCACGCGCACGTTCATCCCCTCGGCCAGAATCATGTCGATGCCGCGCAGGGCGGCGTGTATGCCGGCCGAGTCCCCGTCGTAGATCACCGTGATGTTCTTCGTGAAGCGGCCGATGAGGCGGATCTGCTCCGTCGTGAGCGACGTGCCCGACGAGGCCACGACGTTCTCCACACCAGCCTGGTGCATCGAGATCACGTCGAAGTAGCCCTCGACCAGTATGGCGCAGTCCTGTTGCTGGATGGCCTTCTTGGCGAAATAGAGTCCGTAGAGTTCCCGCTTCTTGCTGTAGATCTCGCTTTCGGGTGAATTCTGGTACTTGGCAACGTTCTTGTCCGTGCGGAGCGTGCGCCCGCCGAAGGCCACGATGCGCCCCGAGATGTTGTGCACCGGGAAGATCACCCGGTCGCGGAACCGGTCGTAGAGCGACCCGTCGCTCTCCCTTGCCAGCGAGAGTCCCGTGGCGAGCAGGAATTCCTTGCGGTATCCGGCCGCCAGGGCGTCGTGCGACATGCGGTCGCCCTTCGAGGGGCAGAAGCCGAGTCCGAACTTGCGGATCGTGGCGTCGGTCATGCGGCGCTTCTGGCGGAAGTAGGACATTCCGACGCTCATCCCTTCGGGGTCCTGCGTGAGGATTCGCGCGAAGTAATCGGCCGCCCAGCCGTTGAGGGCGAACATCGACTCGCGGTCGTCGTTGCGGTGCTGCTCTTCGGGCGTGAGTTCGCGCTCCTTGACCTCGATGCCGTAGCGTTTGGCCACCATCTTCAGTGCCTCGGGGTAGCTCACCCCCTCCTGCTCCATAACGAAGGTGACGGCATTGCCCCCCTTGCCGCAGCCGAAGCACTTGAAGAGCCCCTTCGACGGGGAGACGATGAATGACGGCGTCTTCTCGTTATGGAACGGGCAGCACGCCTGGTAGTTCACCCCCTTGCGTTTGAGGGTGACGTAGTCGCCGATGATCTCGACGATGTTGGCGGCGGCGTAGATGCGGTCTATGGTCTCGCGATCGATCATACCCGCAAAGGTACGTATTTTTCGGGATTCCCCGGCGGCTCGGGGCGAGATTTTGTGACGGACGGCAGCCGGAATGCGGCGGATGAAAATTTCGGTGGGAGGAGTGTTGCGTTTTCGGACGCATTTTGTACTTTTGTAAGAACCAATCCTGAAAAATCTATGCAACGTATCCTCTCTCCTTCGATGCTCTCGGCCGACTTCGGCCACCTCGAGCGCGACACCCGCATGATCGATGCCAGCGCTGCCCAATGGGTGCATATCGACGTGATGGACGGCGTTTTCGTGCCCAACATCTCGTTCGGCTTTCCGGTGATGAAACCCATCCGCAAGGCGACCCAAAAACTTCTCGACGTTCACCTGATGATCGTCGAGCCGGAGAAGTACGTCGAGCGCTTCGTGACGGCGGGGGCCGATCTGGTGACCTTCCACTACGAGGCTACGCACGACATCGAAGGGTGTATCGACCGCATCCGCCGGGCCGGTGCGCAGGTCGGCATCTCGATCAAGCCGGCGACCGATCCCGAGGTGCTTCGTCCGTGGTTGGCGAAGATCGACCTGGTGCTGGTGATGAGTGTCGAGCCGGGCTTCGGGGGGCAGTCGTTCATTCCCGGATCGTTGGAGAAGATTGCCCGTCTGCGGTCGATGATCGACGAGGCGGGGCTGCAGACGATCATCGAGGTCGACGGCGGCATCTCGGCGGCCAATGCCCGTGCCGTCTTTGACGCGGGAGCCGAGGCGCTCGTGGCGGGCAGTGCGGTTTTCGGCGCGGCGGATCCTGCGGCCGAGATCGTGCGGATGCTCGAGGCGTGACGATCGACCGATGCGCCTGCGGCGTGATGCGTCCGTTCGGGACGTGTGTCGGTCGATTTCCGGCTGCCGAGCGGGAGTCGGGTGTGGCGCGCCGGATCATCGTAAGTGAAAAATAGAATAGATCGGTAGACGATCGGAGTCGGATGATGTCTGATGGCATGATCCGATTTCGGTCGTTTTTTTTTGCGGGTAGCGGATCGAATAGATGAATCGTAGGACGGAAATATCTGAAAAAAGACGTGCTTTGTTTGGTGCAATGAAAAATGTTTTGTAATTTTGAAAAGACCAATCTGTTAAGCCTCAAATCTTATTAAGCCTCAAAGCCTATGAAAACTTTGCGATTTTTGTTAGCGCTGAGCCTGGTGCCGGCGCTGTTTGCCCTGTATGGGTGCAACGACGACGATGCGGGACCCGATGCGGGAACGTATCAGTATCTCGGAGAGATGAATGCAACGTTGTATCCAGAGCCCTATTTGGCTGTAGATAGCCTCATGTCGATTACGCATGCCTCGGTATTGTGTCTGTTTTATACGGAGGATTTTCCTCTGCGTGAGGCCCTGAACTCTGCGACGACGCGTTGTACGCCGTGTTTCTTGACGGACAAAACCTTCAAGATTTGGAGAAGTACAACCGATGAAGGGGAGATTCGTGAGTCTGTGCGGGATACGTATATGTTGTTGGGCGCATATAATGGCATGTGGTCCGTTCAATTACCCGGGATCGGCGTTCGGGATTGCGTTGTCGTTAAGGCCGCACTCCCCGGTGTGTGGGGAGAGGAAGAAACGATGGAGTTTACGCCGGACTACACGGATTATGATTTCTATCTTCAGTTCGAAAATCCCGAAGAGGGATTCTGTTATCGGTCGCCGGCCTATCGCATGTCGATCCGTCCGGTGACGGATTCGCGGTTCTATGCCCTGTCGTTTACAAAATTGGAATAAAAACTTCGAAATCGTATGAAAACTTTGCGATTTTTATTGGCGCTGAGCCTGGTGCCGGCGCTGTTTGCCCTGTATGGGTGCAACGACGACGATGCGGGACCCGACACGGGGACGTATCAATGCCTCGATAATATGGAGGTAATGCTTCTGCGCGAAATAACCGATGATTATGATCCGAAGGTGGACAGCTTGCTTTCGGATACGGCGGCCAGTACGGTCGGGATGTTGTTTTACGATGAGAGCCATTCAGTTGGGACGCTCATAGGAATGCAATGTACCCCTTGTTTCCTGACGGGAAACAGTTTTCCCCTATGGGCGATTGCGACGGATGAAACGGGGCGTGATCAGATGGTACTCGCCTCGTCTGTTATGGTTGGGCAGAAGGCAACGTCTGTGGGGAAAGTCGAGATTCCCGGTAAAGGACGGCAGGAGTGCTTCGGAGTCACTATCAGTTTGCCCGGGGCGTGGATGGACGACCATTTCTATCCGACGGAAGGGGTTTATGATTTTTATCTTCAGTTCGAGGATGCGGAACAGGGGCTTCGCTATCGCTCCCCGCGTTATCGCCTGTCGGTCCGGCCAGTCGTAAATTCACTCTATTTTATGATGTCTTTGACCCAAGTGGAATAAGTGTTCGCGACGTTTCGGTATCGAACCGGCAGCGGCCCTTCTCGCACGAAGGGCCGCTGCCGCTGTCTCCGGGGAAAATGATGACGGCCGATGAGACGGAAATCCCGGATAAATCGTTACCTTTGTCCCGATTTTAAGACCGATTATGATTTCACTCGATAACCTCACGGTCAGCTATGGCGGCTGGACCCTCTTCGATAACATCTCGTTTCTGATCAACCCCAAGGACCGCATCGGTCTGGTCGGAAAGAACGGTGCCGGAAAGACGACGCTTCTGCGTCTGATCGTCGGACTGCAGCAACCCACGTCGGGGGCCGTAACCATCAACGGCGAATGTACGATCGGTTATCTGCCCCAGCAGATGAAGGTGGCCGATACGACGTCGCTTCTCGAAGAGACCGAAAAGGCCTTCGACGAGGTGTTGCGCATCGAAGCCGAGATTGCCCGCCTCACTACCGAGATCGCCGAGCGTACTGACTACGAGAGTGCCGAGTACGAACAGCTGCTGCATCGACTGACCGAGGCGCAGGATCGCTACCACATCCTCGGCGGTGAGACGCGCGACGCTGATATCGAGAAGACGCTGCTCGGTCTGGGATTCCGCCGCGAGGATTTCCATCGTGCAACGAGCGAATTTTCGGGCGGCTGGCGCATGCGCATCGAGTTGGCCAAACTGCTGTTGCGTCGTCCGTCGATCTTCCTGCTCGACGAGCCGACGAACCACCTCGACATCGAGTCGATCCAGTGGCTCGAGGAGTACCTGAAGAACTACAACGGCGCCGTGCTGCTCATTTCGCACGACCGCGCCTTCCTTGATAACGTCACCACGCGTACGGTCGAACTCTCGCTCGGCAAGATCTACGACTACAAGGTCCCCTATTCGAAATATGTGGTTCTGCGTGCCGAACGCCGCGCGCAGCAGCTGGCTGCCTACGAGAACCAGCAGCGCATGATCGAGAAGACCGAGGAGTTTATCGAAAAGTTCCGCTACAAACCCACCAAATCGAACCAGGTGCAGTCGCGCATCAAGCAGCTCGAACGGCTCGAGCGGCTCGAGGTCGAGGAGGAGGACCTGGCGACGCTCAACATCAAGTTCCCGCCGGCGCCGCGTTCGGGTCAGATCGTAGCCGACATCCGCGAGGCGGGCATGTCGTTCGGTGCGAAACACGTCTTCAGCGGGGCCAATTTCGTTATCGGCAAGGGCGACAAGGTGGCCTTCGTCGGACGCAACGGCGAGGGTAAGACGACGCTTGCCAAGATGATCGTCGGGCTGCTCCGGCCCACTGAGGGCGAGATCCGCCTCGGCGCCAATGTCAATATCGGTTATTATGCGCAGAACCAGGAGGACCTGATGAACGGCGAACTTACGGTTTACGACACGCTTGATCGCGTGGCTGTGGGGGACATCCGCACGCGTTTGCGCGACATCCTCGGTGCCTTCCTCTTCCGCGGCGAGGAGATCGACAAGAAGGTCAAGGTGCTCTCGGGCGGCGAGCGGTCGCGTCTGGCCTTGGCGTCGTTGATGCTCGAACCGCACAACCTGCTGGTACTCGACGAGCCGACGAACCACATGGACATGCGCTCGAAAGACATCCTGAAGAATGCCATTCAGAAGTACGACGGCACGGTGATCGTCGTCTCGCACGACCGCGAGTTTCTCGACGGCATGGTGCAGAAGGTCTATGAGTTCCGCGACGGCGGCGTGCGCGAGTATCTGGGGGGAATCTATTACTTCCTCGAAAAGCGCAAGCTCGAATCCCTGCAGGAGGTTGAGCGCCGCACGGCGGCTCCCGCCTCGGGAGCCAAGGGGGCTACCGCGGCTGCGGCCGAGGGGAGCCCGAAGTCGGCAGCCGGTGCCGGCCGCCTCTCCTATGAGCAGAAGAAGGAGCAGGAGAAGCAGTTGCGCAAATTGCGCAAGGCGGTCGAGGCGATCGAGGGCGAATTGGCCGAGATCGAAAAGCAGATTGCGGCCTACGATGCGAAATTTGCTGCGGCCACGGCCTACGACGAGGCCGATTACAAGGCCTATAACGAGTTGAAGGCCCGTTACGACCGGCAGATGCACGAGTGGGAGAAGGCCTCCTATGAGTTGGAACTGGTCGAAGAGGAGCAGTAGAGCGAGATATTGTATGAAGTTTGACAATACGAAGGTGCGGCGTCAGGACCGCCTGCTCGACGAGCCGCAGGCCCGCGAACTCCTGGCCGTGGGGGAGTATGGTGTGCTCTCGATGGTGCGACCCGGAGGAGAAGGTGCCTACGGTGTGCCGGTCAGCTATGTCTGGGACGGCGACGGGTTGATCTACCTGCATTGTGCCCCCGAAGGCGAGAAGCTTCGGGCGCTGGATGGGTGTGACGAGGTGTCGTTCTGCGTTGTGGGGCATACGCACGTCGTTCCCGATCGCTTTACGACCGAATACGAAAGTATCGTGTTGCAGTGCCGGGCCCGTCGCGGCCTTCCGCCCGAGGAGCGGATGCATGCACTCGAACTTCTGCTCGCAAAGTACAGTCCCGAAGATGCGGCCGTCGGACGAAAATATGCCGCCGGATCGTTCGGACGCACGGAGATCGTGCGGCTGACGATCGAGACGATGAGCGGGAAGTGCAAGCGTTTGAATAGTAATAAGTGAGACAAATCGGTATATTATGGATAGCAGCAACCTGATTTTCGGGATTCGTCCCGTGGCCGAGGCGATCGAGGCCGGCAAGCAGATCGAAAAACTCTACCTCCGCAAGGGGGCCGAAGGACAACTCATGCAGGAGTTGCGTGACCTCTGTGTGCGCCACCGCATCCGCTGGCAGGAGGTGCCGGTAGAGAAACTCGACCGGCTTACGCGCGGTAACCACCAGGGAGCCGTGGCACAGATTGCTGCCATTGAGTACGTCGGTCTTGGCGACATCCTGGAGCGCGTACCCGAAGACGAAACGCCGCTCATTGTGCTCTTCGACGGGGTGACCGACGTGCGTAACTTCGGAGCCATTGCCCGTTCGGCCGAGTGTGCCGGGGCACACGGACTCATCACGCCGTTGAAGAATTCGGCACCGGTGAACGCCGAGGCGATCCGTTCGTCGGCCGGCGCGCTGACGACGATCCCTGTTTGCCGCGTGGGATCGGTGCGCAATACGCTCAAGCAGCTGCAGGCCGAAGGCTTCCAGGTGGTGGCCGCCACGGAGAAGAGCCGCAAGTTGCTCTACGATGCCGATTTCCGTAAACCGACCGTGTTGGTTATGGGGGCCGAGGATACGGGCATCTCGAAGGAGGTGCTCAAATTGTGCGACGAACAATTGGCCATTCCATTGATCGGACACATCGAGTCGCTCAATGTCTCGGCCGCAGCGGCCGTGATGCTCTTCGAGGTGGTTCGCCAGCGCATCGAGGCATAGCGGCGGGCGGGGAGCGGACGCATCGTGCGCCGAACACTCGATGTGCGTCGGTCTGGAGGCTCCGAGAAGGGGCGGGATGACGTTTGCGGATGCCGTATGTATAGGGAAATTCTCCGAGTGTAAAATCTCCAAGAGGAAACGATGGTGGCAACGGAACATAAGCGGAAGGTCGGATGGCTCACGTCGCTGAGCCGTCGCCTGCATGAATTGATCGACGGCGTGGGACGTAGCCTGCGGCTGCATCCGGTCGAGTGGGGTGAATTGCTGGTCGGATGTGTCGCCTGCCTGCTTTGGTACGAATGCGGATGGGCCGACGAACGGATGCAGTTCGTGTGGCTTGTGCCGTTGGCCGTGCTGGTGGCTCTGGCGCTGAACCGGGTGACGGAGCGGACTCCGTGGCGAAAAATTTATGCCGTCTGTTGGGCGCCCTTTGTCGCGATGGCCTGGTGGCCGGGCATCGGCGAATGGGTTGGCTCGCTGAACTACCGGCTTACGCTGGGGGTGATGGCGCCGCTGCTTCTGCTGTTGGGCTGCCGCGCCTGGGATAACCGACGTTTCGTGGCGGAGGCTTTTGCCTATCTGCGTGCCGCGGTGCAGGCCGGTGTGGCCGTGGGGGTGGGGCTGGGACTCTTTGCCGCCATCTTTTTCTCGATGATCTACATCTTCGGGTTGCAGGGCGGATGGGCGGAGCACGTCTGGGTCTGGGTGCTGATTCTCAGCGGAACGTTTTGTCTGCCGATTCTCTTTCTGGCATGGCTGGACCGTGCCCGCGAGTGCGGGGCGTGCAGTGTGACCGGAGGAGACGAGTCCCGATTCGGCGCGTTGCTGCGTGACCGAATCATCGCCCCGGCAGTGATGATCTATCTGGCCATTCTGTGGCTCTATATCCTGAAAATAGTGGTGACGTGGCGCCTGCCCGAGGGCGGTGTTGCCTATCTGGTCTTCGGTTTTACGTTGCTGGCTTTGTTCGTGCAGGCTCTCTACGAATTGGCGCAACGCAGGTGCTACGGCTGGTTCTTCGATCGGTTCAGTCTGTATGCACTGCCCGTCGTGGCGCTCTTCTGGGTGGGGGTGGCCCGTCGTGTGGGGGAGTATGGATTCACGCCGATGCGCGTGTGGCTGATCCTCTGCGGCGGGGTGATGACGGGGTGGCTTCTGCTCTTTCTGACGCGCCGTACGGGACGTTATATGTGGGTAGCGTGGTTGGCGTTTGTTGCCTTTGCCGCAGTGATCTATGTGCCGGCCTGGACTCCCGAACGGTTGGCTCTTCGTGCGCAGGAGGCTCGGATCACGAGGTCCGCCCGTGAATTGGGTTGGCTCTCCGGGGCGGGGCAGCTGGTGTTTCGCCCGGTGGCAGCGGACGACTCTCTTCGGATGGGAACGTATCGACGCCTCTATCAGGCATTGCAATACGTAGAGTGTGAGGATCCGGAGCGACTCGAGAAGCGATTCGGAATTCAGAATAGTGCGCAATTGCTTGAGCAACTGCCCGGCGAGCGATTCCGGGCCGGGGTGGTCGGATCGAGCGGCGAGAGGGGTTGCACCGTCGCCGAGCTTCCGACATGCGACGGCTGCCTGATCGCCGCACCTCCCGTCGGTCGAGCGATCGAGGTGCGGAACTACACGCGTTTGTATACGGAGGTGCGCTACGGCAGCGAGGAGTCGGGAACGTGGTTCGCGAAGGATACGCTGTGTGTGCGTATCGGCAGTGAGGAACCGCTGATGGTCGTGTCCGCCAGGGAGTTGCTTGAGACGCAGATGGCCCGGGTGGGACGGATCCCCGATGCGTATGATGACCGCGACGAGGCGGCACGCTGTGATTTCCTCGATTTCGAAAAGGAGGGGGTGCGCGTGATCTTCGGGTGGATGCAGCTCGGGACCGTCGATGGCGAAATCGTCATCGAGAGTTGTCAACCCGAAATGATTCTGGTGCGATGAGTGCGGTTGCAGCCAGGTCCGAACGTGAAACCGTCGTGCTGGAGGGCATCGGTGCGGTGCAGGTCGTGCGTTCGCGACGCGCGCGGCGCATCACGCTCTCGGTGCGTACGTCGGGTGAGGTGCGGTTGACACTGCCCTATGGCATTTCGCGCGAGCGGGCTCTGTCGTTTGCGGCGACCAAGCGGCCGTGGGTCGAGGCGGCTCGTCGACGAATCGAACAACGCTGTGCGGCCGTGCCGGCGTTGCCGCCCGAGGAGGAGCGGCGACGAATCGAAGAGATGAGGCGTGCGGCACGCAGCGATTTGCCTGAACGTGTCGAACGCCTGGCCCGTCGGTTCGGCTTTGTCTACGGACGGGTCTCCATCCGAGCTTCACGTACCAAGTGGGGATCGTGTACATCGACCAATAACCTCTCACTGAGTCTCTATCTGATGGCTTTGCCCGAGCATCTGCGCGACTATGTGATCGTGCACGAATTGTGTCATACGGTGCATCATGACCATTCGCCGCGCTTCCATGCGCTGGTCGATCGTTGTCTCGAGGGGCGTGAACGAGAACTCGATCGCGAATTGAAGCGCTACATGATTCGTCGTTAGTGGGGCGATGGTATGAATCGTCCGTTGTTCCATCCGAAACGGCGTGAGTGCTCCCCGATGAGGAATAAATTGGGGATGATCAATCTTTTAGAAGCTGTTTCGACCGATTCCGGCACGGAATTCGTCAGAGCCATTTCCGAGCCTCGGCGGTCGGGCGGTGTCGCCGTTCCAGGTGGCGAGGCGTGAGTTCCACTATGTTTATTTAATTCAGGTACGGTTATGACAAAAGCAGAAATGGTCAAAAACATTGCCCGGCAGACGGGAATCGAACAGACGTCGATTTCGGTCGTTCTCGAAGGGTTCATGGAGCAGGTGCAACAGGCACTGGTTGACGGAGAGAGTGTCTATCTTCGTGGATTCGGCACCTTCCAGCGCAAGCATCGGGCCGAGAAGGTGGCGCGGAATATCTCGAGAAACACGACGATCCGCGTTCCGGCGCACGATATTCCGTCGTTCAAGCCGTCGCGTGAGTTCCTCGACAAGATCCGTTGACGGCGTGCCGAGGTAGACCGAGGTGCGGCACCTGCGTCGTACCTCGGGGAAGCCGCCCCTCTCCCCAGTCGCGTGTCGGCGGGTAGGGGGGCGGCTTCGGTATTGTGAGAGCTGCAGGGCGGGGCTCGATCCGGTCGTATGGAGAAACCAGGCACGTAGAAGAGACCTTCCCGTTTTTTTCGAGGCCTCCGAATGCGTCCGGTTGCACGAAAATTCCTATCTTTGACCTTCGTGCGGAATCATGTCCCGCAGGTTGTAGTGATGAAGAAACTGTTTTTGTGGTTGTTGCCTCTCTGTTGCCTTTCGTGCGGCGGCCCGCGGGAAACCGACCGCCAGCTCGAAGAGGCCCGAAGTCTTTTGTGTGATGCTCCGGCCGAAGCGTTGCAGCGATTGCAGTGTCTGCGGCCCGAACAGTTGCGCCGTCCGAGGTTGCAGGCCAAATATGCATTGTTGTATACGCAGGCGCTGAACAAGAATCAGAGACAACCGACCTCCGATTCGCTCATTCGTCTGGCTGTAGAGTATTATGACTGCGTGGGGGATCCGCACGAGAGCGCAATGGCGTATTACTATCTTGGGCAATACCTCCACGATGCGGCCTCCAATCCATACAAGGCTGCCGAAGCACTCTTTACGGCCAGGGCCCTGGCCTCACGGACCGAGGACGACTACCTCAAGGGGTTGATCGATGTGGCAATCGGGACCATCTATATGGAACAGTACGGTTTTGTCGAGGCGGTCTCCTACCTTGACTCCGGCGAGCACTACCTCCGTACGCAGGGCGGCACGCCGCGCAACCTGGCGATTGTAGCCGAGCTGAAGGCCAGTGCATACAAGCGGTTGAAACGTACGGAGCAGGCTGACTCCTGTTATCAGCAGGCGATGGCCCTGCTGGAGGAGCACCACTTCGAGTCGGACCTTTTCCGCGTGCGATGGAGGTATGTCTCGGTCATAGAAGAGCGCTATGGCGCCGACTCGGCCTTCCGCTACCTCGAATCGCTCTATGCCCGTGCGGCGGTACCAGGCAGCCGGGAGTCGGAGCAGCTCGCTCCGTTGTATGATCAGTGGGGCTTGTTGCTCGGACTGCATTACAGCGCGGGAGATGTGGATTCGGTGCGCTATTATGGCGAGAAGTGTTTGAAGGAGGGGTATTACCGTTCGGGACGGGCGTTGATGGAGTGCCTGAACGTGCTCGAAGAGGTCGAATTTCGGGCCGGCAACTACCGCAAGGCTCGGGCGTATGCCGTACGCTATGTGCAGTTGCAGGATTCGTTGCACGGATCGCAGTACGTCTATTTCATGCAGGCGATCGACGAACAGCGTCAGAACGAAATACTCACTCAGATGAACTACCGTCTTCGGGAACAGTCTCGTCTTCAATGGTTGATGTTGTGTGGGATCGGTGTGGTGCTGGTGGCGTTGGTGGCGCTCGGGGTGTATGCCGTACGGCGTTGGCGAGCCCGGGGACGTCGCCGCGAGCAACAGATGCGTGCCGAGATGGAGGCGTTGCAACGCTCCTATCGGCAGATGTGCGATCAACTGGGCCTGCTGCGGCAGCACGATGAAGGCAAAAACGAACAGGAGGCGCAACTTTACAAGGCACTTGAGGAGCGTCTGATCGGATTGAGGGACCTGATGACGGTCTTCCAGATGGGAAAACCCTCCGATTTTGCCTCCAATTTCCGACGCTATGCCGAGGTTAACCTTACGTCGCGTTATGCGCCTTCGGAGTTGCAGTTCGTGGTCAACCACAAGTATCACGGCATGATCGACTATTTGAAGCAGCACTATCCCGAATTGAATAAACACGATCTGGATCTGTGCGGATTGCTTTGTCTCGGTTTTTCGCAGCAGGGGATCTGTTTCATGTACGGGTACGACGATATCGGTTCCTTCTACAACCGGCGCAGCCGTTTGAGACGCAAGCTGCATTTGCCGCCCGATGCCCGGATCGAGGATTTTGTCATGGAGTTGATGCAGCAGTTGAAGGCAAGGGACGACGAAAGGCAGAAGGATCAATAGAAATAAAAGTTTCTATTGTATCGCGTTTGGGTTTATGCATTGCATAATACGTTGATAAACTATAATTTTGCAGTGTTAAACCCAAACAATTTCATATTATGAAAAAGATTTTGATGCTGCTCTTTGCCGGCCTATGGCTGGCTTCGGTCGAGGCGGTTGCTTCGCAAAACGATTTGGTAATTGGACCTCCGATTACCGATGTGGATATTCCGATTACCGCTGGCGGCGGCAACAACGGCGGTGACGGCGAGGGGGGCAGCGGCGGCAATTACGGGACTTCCTATCCTCAACCGACATCGGTGGTCGAGGCGGTCGAGGCCCGTTACCTGGGCAGCGAATCGTTGCTCGAACTCTGGTTCAATACTTCGATCGGACGTGTCGAAGTGGAGTTGACGGATCTGTCTACGGGACGTCCGCTGCTGACCTATGTCTGCGACACGAATTATGAGACGGAGCTCTATCTGCCGTTGACTCTCTACGAGGGCAGCTACAAGCTTTCGATCGTCGGAGCCGATTATTGGGGCTTCGGTCTCTTCGAGTTGTAGTCGTGGGCCTCAAAAGCTGCGGCAGGAGTTTTTGACTGTCGCATGCGAAAAAGTGATGTCGGAGTACCGCCCTGCGGGGATGGTGCTCCGATACGCTTTTTTGGGGGGGGGAATACTGAAATTTTTGCGCTCTGGGGCGAGAAAATGCGTGGAGTGTGGGCGGATCTGAAAAAAATTCATATATTTGACCGCTCCGGCACTGCTCTTGTCGTGTCGGTGACGTGTAACCTGTTAAAAACTGAATGCAATCATGAAAAAGTACAGATGTATCGTTTGCGATTGGATCTATGATCCGGCAGTGGGAGATCCCGATGGCGGTATCGCTCCCGGAACTCCGTTCGAGGATATTCCCGATGAGTGGATCTGCCCCGTCTGCGGCGTGGGTAAGGAGAATTTCGAGGAGGTAGTCGAGTAATCGGACCGCTCGAAATGTTTGCTTCGGGGCGGCTGTCACACGTTTGAACGGTGTGGGGCCGCCCCGAATTCTGTTGATGCTGCGGGACGCTGTGAGGCAAATCGAGGTGAATGCGGGACGAGTCGCAAAAAAACACAATGCAACGGCCGAATCTCCTGCCCGAAAACTTGGAGGTCCGGTTTTGTTTTCGTATCTTTGAATAAACGGCACGGGGACTGCCGCGATGCGGTTTGCGAAGGCAATCTACAGCCTTCCCCTGTCGACGGAAACTGCGACCACACCTAAAACCTGTATGATATGAGACTGATTATCCAAAAAACACCGACGCAGGTCGCCCGGTGGACGGCCCGTTACATCGTGGAGCAGATCAAACAGAAGGAGAAGTATACACCGTCGCCTTTCGTATTGGGGTTACCCGGGGGGATGACACCGCTTGAGACTTACCGTGAGTTGATCCGTTTGTATCGTGCGGGCGAGGTGTCGTTCGCCAACGTCATCACGTTCAATATGGACGAATTCGTTGGATTGCCGGTCGACCATCCGCAGAGTTTCCATACCTACATGTGGAGCAATTTTTTCAGCCACGTGGATGTTAGACCCGAACATGTGCACCTTCTCGACGGGGGGGCCGAGGATCCCGTGAAGGAGTGCGCCGATTACGAGGCGCGCATGGCCGAAGTCGGCGGTATTGACCTCTTCCTGGGAGGTGTCGGCGAGGATGGGCACATCGCGTTCAACGAACCCTTCTCGTCGCTTACGTCGCGTACGCGGATCAAGATGCTCGCTCCGGAGACCATCGAGGCATATGCCCGGTTCTTTGGCGGAGATGCCTCCCTGGTGCCGCACAGGGTGCTGACGGTCGGCGTAGGGAGTGTCCTGGCGGCCCGTAAGGTGCTGATTCTCGCCGTCGGGCGGCGTAAGGCCCGTGCGGTATACCACGGTATCGAGGGCCCGTACAACCACAAATGGACTATTTCGGCATTGCAGACCCATCCCAACAGCATGATCGTCTGCGATGAGGAGGCAACCGAACAGTTGCGTGTCGGCACCTATCGCTACTTCAAGGAGAGCGAGAAGGATAACCTGCTGCCGTAGGATGGGGTGTGGCCCGCTGTTGCGGGCAGTTGATGAAAAACGCCCCGGGCGGCCGTTACGTGCCGTGCGGGGCGTTGGTTTGAGTGTAGCCGACGAGGCGCCGGGAGGTGCTCCCGTTCGAATCGGCGGAGCTATTTCTCGTAGGTCAGGTTGTCGAGGCAGAAATAGTAGGGGGCCATCGTGTCGTCGCATTCGATCGTGAATTCGAGCTTTGTGACGCTGCCCAGCCTTGTCAGATCCATCGTCTGCCACCCTTCGGAGATTGTCGTTCCCTCGACCAGATTCAGTTTGACCTGGCCCGTCTGGGTGTTGTCGTCGGCATAGCCCGTGGCGACAAGCGTGAGGGTGGGCTTCTCCTCGGTGGTTACGTCGTCACGAAAATAGAGATAGACGTAGGTCGAGTTGGCCACTTCGGCCGAACGCAACGTGACGGGCGTCGTGAAGTGAATGACCGGAATGCCGTGAGGTACGGCCGTCCAGGCGCCGTAGAAGCCCACGGCGAACTGCGACGAGCCGTTGGCTCCGCTCGTGGCATAGACGCTCTTGTCGTTGGTGTAGCCGGCCGTCTGCATGTCGGTGTGGTTCGAGATCACGAACCCGTTCCACGTGTCGTAGGTGTGGCCGCTGTCGGAGAAGAAGGTCCAGATGTCGGCATCGGCTTCGGTGTAGAGGGAGCCGTAGTAGAGGTTCGACAGAATCGGATTGCCCTGCCAGTCGGTATCGTCCTGTTCGGTGGCCATCGGTTTGCCCCAGATGTAGCCGTCGGTGCCAAGCTCGGCAGCCTCGAAATCAATCGTGATTACCTCGGGTTGAGTGGGTGCGGGGGTCTCGTCGTCGTCCGAGCAGGCACATGCGGCTGCCGAGGCCAGCAGCAGAAAGAATAGTTTTTTCATCATAACTCTTGAATGTTTTTTTTATTTGGTAAACAACAAAAAGTTTCGCTTCATGTCATGTGCGCCTGCACGGTGCGGCGCGATCTCTCCGCGAAACGGTCTGTTGTATCTTTTATGGTCCGGGTGGGAAAACAACCAGGTACGATGCGAAGGATTCCTATCCTCGATCGGTTGAGACCATAGCTCCGTTCGCCGCAGATGCCGTCCATGTGGGATGCAGATTCCGTATCCGGAAAGGGGCAAGGCAGGTCTTCTGACTCGTTCCCGGGGCAACGCCTTCCCAATCGCCCCAGCGATCAGTGGCTCAGAGTGTTGCCTCCGTGTCGGAACTCACAGCAGCGGGAACTGTTGCCGAATTGCGCGGCATTCCCTTTTCATCGCTCCGGGGACCCGTCGGGCCTCCTTGCGAACCTTGCGGGTGCAAATATAGAAAAATAATCCTATCTTTGTGCCGTCAAACCCCTAATCAATTTGGTGAGGATGAAACATGCATATGTATTCCCCGGTCAGGGAGCCCAGTCGGTCGGCATGGGCAAAGACCTCTATGACAACGTTCCCGAGGCCAAGGCCCTCTTCGAGCAGGCCAACGAGATCCTCGGTTTCCGTATTACCGACATCATGTTTGCCGGTACGGACGAAGAGTTGAAGCAGACGAAGGTAACGCAGCCGGCCGTCTTCCTCCATTCGGTGATCCTGGCCAAGGCGCTGGGTGTGAAGCCCGATGCCGTTGCCGGACACTCGCTGGGCGAGTTCTCGGCACTGGTCGTTTCGGGCGCCCTGTCGTTTGAGGACGGTCTGCGTCTGGTGTCGAAGCGTGCCATGGCCATGCAGGCCGCCTGCGAGAAGCAGCCCGGTACGATGGCTGCCGTGCTCGGTTTGCCCGACGAGAAGGTCGAGGAGATCTGCCATTCGATCGACGGTGTGGTCGTTGCGGCCAACTACAACTGCCCGGGCCAGTTGGTGATCTCGGGTGCTGTGGAGGCCGTCGAGGCTGCGTGCGTCAAGGCCAAGGAGGCCGGTGCCAAACGTGCGCTGCGTCTGCCTGTGGGCGGCGCGTTCCACTCGCCGCTGATGGAGCCCGCCAAGGTGGAGTTGGAGAAGGCCATCGCCGAAGCTCCGTTCTGTACGCCGAGCTGCCCGATCTACCAGAACGTCGATGCGAAACCCCATACCGATCCGGCCGAGATCAAGGCCAATCTGATCGCGCAGTTGACCGCTCCGGTGCGCTGGACCTACATCGTGAAGCAGATGCTGGCCGATGGCGTGACCGAATTTACGGAGCTCGGTCCCGGTACGGTGCTGCAGGGATTGATCCGCAAGGTGGATTCGGTTGCTGCCGTTGAGTCGAAATCGACGCTCTGAGCCCCTGCGAGTGTCACAGCAGTATGAACCGGGTGCCTTCATCGGAAGGCGCCCGGTTCTTTTTTGAGGAGGTGAGGGGACGTTTGGGGAGTTGATAATCAATTGCTTGGGTCGGTTGGGGGCGCGTGTCGAAAAAAATTCCTAAATCCGGGTAGTAAATTCATCGGGATTATTAAGAATACTTATTATCTTTGCCGGGTATTTGTAATAATGAGGAGTGATATGACATCGCTGACTGAATTTTTCAACAAACATGTGGACGAAGCAGGCCTCAAGGGCGTTTCGCACAAGAATAGTCTGATCAAACGCAACATCATTGCCTACATGGCTGTCAATGGCGAATGTACGCTTTCGGAATTGACCAAAGAGTTGCATATCAGCGTGCCGACCATTACCAAACTCGTGCAGGAACTGGTGGACGAGAACATAGTCACCGATCAGGGCAAGGTCGAAACGGCCGGCGGCCGACGGCCCAATGTCTTCGGATTGGCCAATTCGGCCATCTATTTTGCCGGCGTGAATGTCGGACGCGACAACATGACCTTCCTGATTACCGATCTGCAGAACAACATCATTACGGAGAAGATCGATACCGATTTTGAGTTGATCGATCGGCCGCAGTGTCTCGAGAAGATCTGTTCGAACATTGAGGAGTTCATCGCTACCTGCGGGGTGGACCGCAGCAAGATTCTCGGCCTGGGAGTCGGTATGACGGGCCGGGTGAATCCCGATACGGGCCGCAGCTACAAATATTTCACTACGAGTGACCAACCGCTGCGTGAAATCCTTGAGGAGCGCACCGGATTGCGGGTGTTGCTCGAGAACGATACGCGAGCACGATGTTATGCGGAGTATACGTGCGGCAAGTCCAAGGAAGAACACAACGTCATCTACCTCCATCTGGGCCGTGGCGTGGCCATCGGTATCGTGGTTGACGGCAAGCTCTACTACGGCAAGAGCGGCTTTGCGGGTGAGTTCGGCCACATTCCCTTCTTTGACAACGAGATCATCTGCTCGTGCGGCAAGAAGGGGTGTCTGGAGACCGAGGTGTCGGGTATTGCCATCGAGAACCGCATGTGCAAGATGATCGAGCAGGGGGTCAATACGATCCTGCGCGAGCAGTATGACCGCGAAAAGACGATTCATATCGACGACATCATCGCGGCCGCCCGCAACGACGACAACCTCTCGATCGAGTTGATTGAGGAGGCGGGCGAGAAGGTAGGCAAGGCGGTCGCCTTTCTGATCAACACGTTCAATCCCGAGACGGTGATCGTCGGCGGCAACCTGGCTGCTGCGGGTGATTATCTGATGCTGCCGCTGAAGTCGGCGACGAACAAGTATTCGCTCAACCTGGTCTATAAGGATACGAAGTTCCGCCTGTCGAAGATGAACGAACATGCCAACGCCTGGGGTGTGGCCATGCTCATCCGCAACAAGGTGATTGGTATCTGATGAATCTCGAAGGAGTCATTTGTCGTTTGCGGGCTGTGGAGCCGGCGGATGCCGATGTGCTCTATGCCTGGGAGAACGATCCGGCGGTGTGGGGGGTCAGTGGAACAACGGCTCCCTTTTCGCGTGAATGGATGGAGCGTTTCGTCGAGCAGCAGCGATTCGACATCTGGCAAACCCGCCAGATGCGTTTGATGATTGAACCGTTGCGGCACATTGAGGGCGAGGCACAACCGCTGTCGGTTGGTGAGGCTGTGTCCGAACGTTCGGGTTTGGCGCCGGTCGGTACGTTGGATCTCTTCGAGTTCGAACCGCAGCACCGGCGGGCCGGTGTGGGTATCCTGATTCACGATGCGGATCTGCGGGGGCGAGGTTTTGCGACCGATGCCCTGGCGGTGGTGCAGCGATACGCCCGTGAGGTGCTGGGACTGCACCAATTGTGGTGTGAGGTGGGCGAGGAGAACGCTCCCAGTCTGGCGTTGTTCCGTGGCGCGGGGTTCGAAACGGTCGGCGTGCGTCGGGACTGGATCTGGACGCCCCAGGGGTATCGTGACGTGGTGATGATGCAGAAGGTATTTGCTGAGTAGGTCTTAATTTTATGGATTGTCGAATGAAAAAGTTTGTTGTCATGATGATGACCTTGTTGGGTACCGTGGCTGCGTGCACGGCTCAGCCGCGTGTCGTTGCGCATCGCGGCTATTGGCGGACCGAAGGGTCGGCGCAAAATTCACTGGCTTCGTTCGTGAAGGCCGATTCGATCGGTGCATATGCATCGGAGATGGATGTGTGGCTTACGGCCGATGATGGGCTTGTGGTGAACCACGACCGGGTCTATCGCGGTACGCAGATTGACATGGAATGCGACAAGGAGCGGACCATTCGCAATATTGTGCTGCCCAACGGCGAGAACATCCCTACGCTCGAGGCCTATCTGCGTACGGTGCAGAAGCATCCGAAAACACGTCTGGTGCTGGAACTGAAGTCGTTGAGCGATATGCGGCGTGAGGATCTGGCCGTGAAGAAGATTGTGCGCATGATCCACAAGTATGGATTGGAGAATCGGACCGATTATATTGCCTTCTCGATCAATGCCTGCCTGGCCTTTCGCAAGGAGGAGCCCGATGCCCGGATCTTCTACCTGGAGGGGGATTTGGCACCGCATCGGGTGAAGGCGCTCGGGTTGACCGGTATCGACTACTCGAAAGAGGTGTTGCGTGCCCATCCCGAGTGGGTGGCAGAGGCCCACGAACTGGGGCTGGAGGTCAATGTCTGGACGGTGGATTCGGAGGAGGATATGCGCTATTTCACGCAATTGGGCGTGGATTACATGACGACCAACGAACCCGAACGTCTGCAGCGCCTGTTGGAGACGATGTGACGGTCGGTAGGGGCGAGAGATTTCGGACTGTTGCCGGACAAGGCGGCTGTATGGAGGAGACTTCGTGCAGCCGCATTTTTTTGTGGAATTTTCTGCAGACGTTTAGGGCACTCTGCAAGGGGGGGCGTAAAAGGAAAAGAGCCGATGATCTTTTGATCATCAGCTCTTTCTTCGTACCTCCTCAGGGGCTCGAACCCTGGACCCCAACATTAAGAGTGTCGTGCTCTACCAACTGAGCTAAAGAGGCATCAATCATTCCCTGATTGCGAGTGCAAATATAGGGACAATTTTTGTAACTCCAAAAAAAAACGAACTTTTTTTTGATTTTTTATCGGTTTTTTAGGTTTTTGGTCCCATTTGGGGTTCCGAGAGGCCCCGAATGGCCCCGAAACGGTCGTCTACTCATCCTCCATCGGCACGATCGGCAGCAGGTCGCTGTTCCATTCTCCGCCGGCATCGAGATAGATGAAGGGACGGGATTCACCGAGACGCTTCATCTGAAGGTAACTTTCGTAGAGATTGATGCCATTTGCCGACTTTTCGGCCAGAGAGAAGGCGATGACCGACGGATGACGCTTCGTGGCGTGGTACGAATCGGCCGTACGCTCGAGGTAGGCCGGAAGCCAGGCCGGATCGTTGGTCGGATTGCCGCCGCGGCGGATGTCGTCGCCGCTGTTCCGTGTGTCGATCGGGGCCTGGGCGATGACGTAGAGACCCAGTGTGTCGCAGGTGGTGTAGAGGGCTTCGGAGGCGATGCCGGCCCGCAGTTTGAGTGTATTGTATCCTGCGGCACGCAGACCGACCAGCTCTTCGGGGGTGATGTCGGGGGCTGCTTCGCGGAGACGCAACCGGGTGGGAACGCCGTTTACGAGCAGCGTGTCGCCCTGCAGTTCCACGCTTCGGAATCCAAGTCGCATGCGGATGTATTCGCCGTAACGGCCGGCATTTTGCGTCTTGAGGCGCAGGTCGCACAGTACGGGGCGTTCGGGACTCCAGCAGAGGGTGTCGGGTATAGTTGCCAGAAAACGCAGGGTATCCTCGCCGCGCATGCCGAGCGTGAGATCCTGATGCCCCGAGGTGAGGCGTGTGCTGTCGGGCGTGCGCAGGTCGTAGTAGATGCGTGAACTCTTCGGATTGAGGGCCGACGTGCGCACGGCAATGCACACCTCGGCACGAAGGATGCCATCGACCAGACGGCTCTGTACGGCGACGTCGCGGATGTGCATCGTCGGCTGGCTGAAGACATACGATTCACCCAGGGTCGGAGCTGAAGCATGGGCCGTTTTCCAACTTTCGAGCGGCGTCAGTTCCGATGGTTGTGTGAAGCGCACCTCCAGGCGGTTGCGCCCTTCGTGGGCAAATTTCGTCACGTTGAAGTCGGCTCCGTAGTTCGGGTCGGCATTGTAGCCCACGCTGCGGCCGTTCACAAGCACTTCGTATTCGGTCGTGGCGGCCCCGAGATGGACAAATACCTGGCGGTTGGCCCAGGCGAACGGATAGGTGAAGTCGCACGTGCGGCTCGAGCCTTCGACACTCCACGCTTCGATCGGGGTCAGGTAACGGTGTTCCCGAGGCTGCTGCTCCTCGGCCAGAGCGGCTGTCGGAGCGGCCAGCAGCAGGCCGCGCATCGGGTCGCGGCCCGTGGTGGGCCGATAGGGTTGGGCAGTGGCGCCGGCCAGCGAGAAGAGGGCTATGAGGGTGAGAAAACGTTTCATAAATTTGCGTATATTTGTCCGTCGTAAAGTTAATCATTATTTTCGGAATCCGATGGCAGAACGGCGCGAACTCAACTTCCCGAAGATCAAACTGCGGGCTCGTCAGGGCCTCTCGGGGATCGAGGTCTGGGACGAATTGCGGCGCATGTGGCTGGTGCTGACTCCCGAGGAGCGGGTGCGGCGCCATCTGGTCGCCTTCCTTGTGGCACAATGCGGCGCTTGTGCTCACCGCATCGTGCAGGAGTACCCCGTGCCGGTCAACGGGCAGCCCCAGCGGGCCGATGTCGTGGTGGTGGACGGTGGCGGGCGCCCGTTGCTGTTGGCCGAGTGCAAGGCTCCGGAGATCAATCTGTGCAACGAGGCCGTCGTGCGGCAGGTGGTGGCTCAGGCCGTGCGGTACAATTCCGTGCTCGGGGCCCGTTATGTGGTGGTCACCAACGGATTGCGTCATCTCTGTTATGAGTGTGCGCCCGACGGACGATATAGTCCGTTGTCCGGCTTTCCGTCGCTCTCGCCCGAAGAGGCGTAGGGTGTCTGCTACTCCAGGTTGTGAAAGTGGGTGTCGATGTATTGCTGGAAGGCGTCGCGGTAGTTCTCACCGATGGGGACCTCTTCCGTGTCGTCCAGGAAGATGCGTCCCTTCACGTAGCTGCGTATGCGTTGCAGATTGACGATGTAGGAGCGGTGCACCCGCATGAACCGGTCGGAGGGCAGCGTTGTCTCCATGTTTTTCAGTCGGAACAGGGTGGTGATGGCCGTGTGGTCGGCCAGATGGATCCGGACGTACTCCCCTTCGCTTTCGAGGTAGACGATGTCGCTGATCTTCACCAGCGAGACCTTGTAGTCGGCCTTTACGGAGAGGTATTCCTTCTCCTTTGGAGCGGCAGGTTCGGGTGTGGAGGCGGTTGTGGCAGGCGTTTGTAGTCCGGGGACGGCGGCCTGACGCAGTTCGTAGAGTGAGTAGGCCTTGGCGGCGGCACGGCTGAAGTCGGCGAAACTGAAGGGCTTGAGCAGGTAGTCCACGGCATCGAGCCGAAACCCCTCGATGGCGAATTCGGAGTAGGCCGTGGTGAAGATTACCATGGGGCGTGCGGGCAGTGAACGGATGAAATCCAGACCGTTCAGATCGGGCATGTTGATGTCCGTGAAGATGAGATCGACGGCATTTTTCGTGAGGAATTGCTGGGCGGTCAATGCATTGTTGCAACTGCCGCTCAGCTCCAGATAGGGCGTCTTCTCGATGTAGGCGTTCAGCTGGCGCAATGCCAGCGGTTCGTCGTCTATGGCAAGGCACTTAAGCATGTGTGGTGGGTATGATGAGTTTTACGCGATAGGTTGTCGGATCGGTGTCGTCGATCAGCAGCGAATGTTTGCGCGGACCGTAGATCAGTTCGAGCCGTTTGCGGACATTCTCCAGGCCGATGCCTGCAGGCTGTGTCGAGGTATTGGGGTGTCGGCTGTTGGTGAAGGTGCCGACCAGCCAGCCGTCGGAGCACTCCACGTCGATGTGGATGTATGAGGGGCGATTGTTGCTCACGCCGTGTTTGAAGGCATTTTCCACGAAGACGATCAGCAGCAGCGGCGGAATATCGACTCCTGCAGGCAGCGGGCGCGGGTAGCGCACGCGGAGGTCGACCTCGCCTGCATAGCGTATGCGCATCAGCTCGATGTAGTTTTCGATGAATTGCAGCTCCTTTTCGAGCGGGATGCGGTCGCGTCCCGAGTCGTAGAGGACGTAGCGCATCATCTTCGAGAGTTCGATGACGGTCTCTTTGGCTGATTCGGTGTCGATGTCGATCAGTGCGTGGATGTTGTTGAGCGTGTTCATGAAGAAGTGGGGATTGATCTGATACTTCAGATAATCCATTTCGGCTTGCAGATTCTGGCGTTTGAGAGCCTCCATCTCCTGTTCGTCGCGGATGGATTGGTACATCAGTTTAATGCCGGCGTTGGCGCCGGTCATGAAGAGGCCCAGGATGACATTCCAATAGAGTTCCAGATCGGAGAATGAGGCGGTGTGGGGGCCGATCGGCAGGTTGGCGTCGGCGGGTACGGGACCGATCAGGTGTCGGTCATAGAGGTCCACGAGCCAGAAGACGCCGACGATCAGGGTCAGATCGAGCACCACATACCAGATGTATCGGTGGGTCAATACGAAGCGCGGGGCAATCAGGCTGTTGTGGACGAGAAAGATGATCAGATAGGGGGCGATTTTGCGCCAGGCGATGAGAATGTTGGCGAGATTGACGTGGATCTCGGACATCATCTTCGAGTTGAGGACCGGTACGAGGATGATGGCTGCCCAGACCATGAAGTAGAGCAGGTTTTCGCTGATGGTTTGTTTGCTGCTGATTCGCATACGAGGACAAAGATACGAAAATTCTCAAATACGGCGGTTGAGCAGGTGTTTCGGATCGAAGATCGCGGGGCGGAGCGAGGCTTTGCCTGCGGCTTGGAGTGGCGGAGGGTGGGGCTTTGGTGAGACAGGCCCTGCTCCCGTCGTGGGGCAGGGCCTGTGGTGGATGAAAAAGCAGGTAACCGGATTTTAGTGACGCCTCATTTAAAATCGTATATCCGGATTCGGGACTATGAAAAATCGGAATCGGAATCCGTGGGGTTACCTGCTGTGTGTAGTGGTTGTCCGGGGTCGTGCGTGTTCCGGCTGTTTGCGTCTGCCCCTTTGGGGGCTTCATTATGTCCGGTTGCTCAGAAGCGCCGGGGTGTAGAGGTAACGTTTGATGCTGCGTTTGGGGGTCTTCTCAAACTCCGTGGGGTAGATCGTGATGTCGGCCACCTGTTCGTAGGAGGCTACCAGCTTGTTCAGCTCCTTGAGGTTGTTGGCCATGATCTCCGGCAGCTGGCTCTTGTCGATGCCCTCCTGCTCGGCCTGTTCGAAGTCCGGAACCACCAATGCGCGCAGCCGGCCGTTGTTCTCGATGATCAGCGATTCGAGCACGAGGTACATGTTGTTGAGTTTGTCCTCGATCTCTTCGGGATAGATGTTCTGGCCGCTTCCGCTCAGGATCATTGTCTTGGATCGTCCGCGGATGTAGAGTGTGCCGTCGGGATCCATCGTGCCCATGTCGCCCGTATGGAGCCAGCCGTCGTCGTCGAGCACGCGGTCCGTATCCTTGTCGTTTTTGTAGTATCCCTTCATGACATGTTCACCGCGTACGAGGATCTCGCCCACCTTGTGTTCCGGATCGTCCGAGTCGATGCGCACGTCGAGGTATCCCTTCAGGTAGCGGCCGCACGATCCGGCCTTGAATTCGTTGTCGGGGGTGAAGCTGATCAGCGGGGCGCATTCGGTCATGCCGTAACCGATCGTGATCGGGAACTTGATCTTCATCAGGAAGGATTCGGTCTCCTGATTCATCGGAGCGCCGCCCACGATGAAGATATTGACGTTGCCGCCGAAGGCATCCATCAGTTTCTTGCGGATGACGGAGTGGATGGCCGTATTGAGCAGCGGAATCTTCATGGCGATGCTCATCGGTCCCTTCTCGAGCAGCGGAAGAACCTGTTTGCGGTAGACCTTCTCGAGAATCATCGGCACGCAGCAGATGACCGTGGGGCGCACGACCTCCATGGCTTCGAGCAGGATCTTGGGCGAGGGGATGCGCCCCAGCAGCGTGATGTGGCCGCCCACGGCCAGCGGGGCCAGGAAGTCGAAGGCGCAGCCGTAGGCATGGGCCAGGGGCAGGAACGACAATGTGCGGCCGCCCTCTTCGAAGTAGCGGGTTCCCGTCTGGGTGTTGACGGCGCTGCGGGCGAAGAGTACGTTGCCTGTGAGGTTGTTTACCGTGAGCATTACCCCTTTGGAATATCCGGTGGTGCCCGACGTGTAGTTGAGCAGGATCACGCGGTCGTTGGGGATTGAGGCATAGTGGATGTCCCGGCTGGTGAAACCGGCCGGATAGGCCGTCTCGAAGTGGCGTTCGATCTGCTTCTGAAATTGCGTGAGCGTGCGAGCCTCGTCGCGCTCGTAGATGACGTGGAAATCCGTGAGCGAGAAGACCGCTTCGATCTGTGGAATCTGCTCCTCCTCGATGTTGTCCCAGAAGTTGTCGCCCAGAAAGAGCAGGCGGCTCTCCGAATGGTTGATGATGTGGATCACGTCGTTCGGATTGAAATCCTGCAGTATGGGGACGATGACGGCGCCGTAGGTAATCGTGGCCAGATAGGTGATACACCAACGGGGGTTATTTCGGCCGATGAGGGCGATCTTGTCACCTTGGGCGATGCCAGCCTTCTGGAAGAGAAGGTGCAATTTGGCAATTTCGCGGGCCATCTCGAAGTATGAGAAGGTCTCCTCCTTGAAATAGTCGCTCAAGGCAGCCCGTTCTCGGTGCTCGCGGAAACTGGTTGCATAGAGTTGAATCAGGTTTTCCTGTAACATGTACGATAGCTCCCGTTTAGGGGGGAGTGGCTACAAATATAGCGTAAAAAAAGCGGTTTGACAAGCGGTTGCGACGCTTTCTCCACCTTTGCGGCGCTTTCGGATAGCCGCTGGTGGGGGCAAAGTGGGGGTGTGGGAAGGTGAGGATCAGTTCGCTTGGTCGTGCGACTGGGTGTCGGTTTTGTCCGGATCGATTCGAACTTTTCTGGGGCGCCAGACGTAGGTTTTCGACTCCGTGCCGGCGCGCAGACGCTGGATGTTCTTGCGGTGGGTGAAGAGCAGCAAGGCGGCGATCACGAACGAGAAGAGCACGAAGGGGATCGATTCGTTGACCTTGGGGAAGAGCAGCGTGAGGATCGGAAAACAGCAGCCGGCTACCATCGAGGCCAGCGAAACGTAGTGACTGATGAGCAGCACGACGAACCAGATGCCGAAACTGAGCAGTACGACGGGCGGATAGATGCCCGTGATGGCCCCCACGAGCGTGGCAACGCCCTTGCCGCCGCGAAAGCCGGCGAAGATCGGGAAGATGTGTCCGATGACCGCGGCAAAGACGGCAATGATCTTCAGGTTGATCAGCCAGACGTCGTTCACGTGTTCGTCGTACTTGAGCAGCTCGATGAGCGTGACGGCCACGAAGCCCTTGAGGAAGTCAAGGGCGAAGACGGGCAGAGCTGCCCGTTTGCCCAGCACGCGGAGCATGTTGGTCGTGCCGGCATTGTGGCTGCCGTGTTCGCGGATATCGACTCCGTAATATTTTTTGCCAATCCATACTGCGCTGGGGATAGAGCCCAGCAGATAGGCGATGATAATCATCGTAATAGCACAGTAGTAGGTCAGTACCATGGTTGTTTTCAGGGGATATGTTTCATGCAAATATACGCAAAAATCTTAATAATATACACCTCGTGAAAAAATCCGGGGCCGCTTTCTGGGCTTTTTCGCCGGAATACATTATCTTTGCATGCGCTTTTCGTGACGGTGCCGCCTGCTTGCCCAATGGCCGCAATCCCCGTCGAAAGGTTGTGCCGGACGGTCGTGTGGGTGCCTCCTCCCGACCGGTCGATGGAAAGAGATGTTGCAATTTATACCTAAAAAATTAACCTAAAAAACTTTTATCTGTCATGTTAAACACGAAAGCTTTGCTCGAACCGATGGGATCGTGGGCCTGGTGGCGCTCGTGGATTCTGATCTTCGTGGGCTGCTCGATCATGGGTTCGGGTTTCGTCTTCTTTATCAACCCCTATAACTTTGTACCGGGCGGCGTCTATGGTGCCGGTATCGTGTTGCACAACATCTTCCCGTCGATCCAGGTCGGTACATTCGGCTACATGTTCGACATCCCGCTGATGATTACGGCCGTGCTGATCTTCGGCGGCAAGTTCGGTGCACGTACCGTGATTGCGGCTCTCTACACGCCGGGCTTCATGAATGTTGTCACGCGTCTGGTCTATCCCAACGAGGAGGCTGTGCGCTCGCTTGATCCGGCTCTGCTGCTGGACGGTCGCCTCGACTTGTCGAACGATCTGCTCCTCACCTGCATCATGGGCGCCGTACTGGTCGGCGTCGGCCAGGGACTTGTCGTGCGTCAGCAGGCTACGACGGGCGGCACGGACATTGTGGGCATGTTGTTGCAGAAGTTTGCCGGCATCAAGTTCTCGACCGGTATCTTTCTGGCCGATGGTGCCGTGGTGCTTTCTGGCCTGATCGTCATTGGCTTCGGTCTTGGTACGGGCGAGGCGGCCGACGGAGGCTGGATGTTGACGCTCTACTCGCTTATCACGATCTGGGTATCGTCACGCGTAGTTGCCTACATGCTCGACGGAGCGTCGTACGACAAACTGCTCTTTATTATCAGCGACAATCACAAACAACTGAAGGAGTTTATCCTGAAGGATCTGGACCGGAGTGCAACCTATATTAAGGCCAAGGGTATGTACACGGAAGCGGATCGGGATATGATTTTCCTGGTGGTTAGCCGAAAGGAGGTACGCCTCGTACAGCACAAGATCAAGGAGATCGATCCGAAGGCGTTTGTCGTGGTGACGGATGCCTACGATACCTATGGAGAGGGATTCAAACCCTTCCCCGAATCGGATGAGATTCAGGCCGAATAGTCGGCCCGAGGCCGGGTGAAACTTTCGGAGGCGGGGCGGACGTGCGGATGCAGATCCGGTCGCGTGCGCCCCGCAGCCGGTTGCGAAGCAGGACGACAACATAATTTTTTAGAATCATTTGGTAACATTGCGAAGACTGTGAATATCGAACCCAACCAGCTGCGTCCGCTCCAGGGTGCGGGCCGCAAACTCTTCATCGAGACCTACGGCTGTCAGATGAATGTCGGCGATACGGAGATCGTCGTGGCGATCATGCAACGCGAAGGATACATCTACACGGAGCGGATCGATGAAGCCGATGTCGTGTTGATCAACACGTGTTCGATCCGTGATAATGCCGAGCAGCGCATCTGGGGGCGATTGTCCGATCTGGCGCGGCTTCGGCGTGCCAAACCGTCGCTTGTCGTCGGGGTGATCGGCTGTATGGCCGAGCGTCTCAAGGAGCGCCTGACGGATGGAGCGCATGGAGTGGATGTGGTGGCCGGTCCGGATGCCTATCGCGACCTGCCGCGTCTGGTGCACGAGGCTGAGTCCGGGTCGAAGGGGGTCAATGTCCTGCTGTCGGCCGAGGAGACCTATGCCGAGATCGCCCCCGTACGCCTCGACCGCAACGGCGTAAGTGCTTTCGTAGCCATCATGCGCGGATGCAACAACTACTGTTCCTACTGTGTGGTGCCCTACACGCGTGGTGTGGAGCGCAGCCGCGATCCGGAGACGATCGTGGCCGAGGTGCGGTCGCTTTTCGAGAACGGCTACCGAGAGGTGACGCTGCTCGGGCAGAATGTCAATTCGTATCGTTGCGGCGAGGTCGATTTCCCGGAACTGATGCGCCGTGTGGCCGAGGTGTCGCCGTTGTTGCGCGTACGCTTCGCCACGTCGCATCCGAAGGATATGAGCGACCGCCTGCTCGAGGTGATGGCCTCGATGCCGAACATCTGCCGGGCCATCCATCTGCCCGCCCAGTCCGGAGCTTCGTCGATGCTCCGGCGGATGAACCGCAAGTACGACCGTGAGTGGTATTTGGGGCGTATTGCGGCCATACGTCGCTATATGCCCGATTGCGCTATCTCGACCGACCTGATCGCCGGATTTTCGGGCGAGACGGAGGAGGAGCATGCCGCCACGCTCTCGCTCATGCGTGAGGTGGGATATGAATCGGCCTTCATGTTCAAGTATTCGGAGCGTCCCGGCACCTTTGCACAGCGCCATCTGCCCGACGATGTGCCCGATGAGGTAAAGTCGGCCCGTCTGTCGGAGATCATCGCCCTGCAGTCGGAACTGTCGCTTGCGAGCAACCGCCGCGATGTGGGCAAATGTTTCGAGGTGCTCATTGAGACGGTGTCGAAACGGAGCGAGAAGCAGTTGTCGGGCCGCACGTCGCAGAACAAGATGGTGGTTTTCGATCGGGGATCGCACCGGATTGGTGAATACGTGCAGGTGCGCATCACGGACTGTACGGCGGCGACGTTGTTCGGCGAGGTGATCGAGTAGCGTGTGCCGTGCGAGGTGCCGCAGCGATGCAGGGGTGTAGAGGTAAGTGAGATATTTGGTTAGACTATACGCGATATGAGATTTGATGAACTGGACCTCGAGGAGGAGATTCTCGACGGTCTGTATGATATGAATTTCCGGGAGATGACCCCCGTGCAGGAACACACGATTCCCGTCATCCTCGAGGGACGTGACCTGATCGGTTGTGCGCAGACCGGTACGGGCAAGACGGCTGCTTATACCTTGCCGTTGCTCAACAAACTGTTGCTCGAGGGCAACGAAGAGAACGTGGTCAAGTCGCTCATCATCGTGCCGACGCGCGAACTGGCGCAACAGATCGACCAGCAGTTCCAGGGTTTTTCGTACTACCTGCCCGTCTCGACGACCGTAGTCTACGGCGGCGGTGACGGAAAGGGGTGGGATGTGCAGAAGCGCGGCATGCTGATGGGGTCCGACGTGGTGATCGCCACGCCGGGCCGCATGATCGCCCACCTGCAGAACAGCGGCGTGGATCTCTCGCATGTGGAGTATCTGATCCTCGACGAGGCCGACCGCATGCTCGACATGGGATTCAGCGACGACATCATGAAGATCGTCTCCTACCTGCCCAAGGAGCGCCAGACGATCATGTTCTCAGCGACGCTTCCGCCGAAGATCCGCGAATTGGCCAAGACCATCCTGCGCAATCCGGCCGAGGTGAACATCGCCATCTCCAAACCGAACGAGGCGATCGACCAGTCGGCCTACATCTGCTACGAGGCGCAGAAACTGGGCATCATCCGCGACCTGTTTGCCGAGCCGCTGCCCTATAAGACGATCATCTTCTCGTCGTCGAAGCTCAAGGTCAAGGAGTTGGCCCATACGCTCAAACGGATGAAACTCAATGTGGCAGCCATGCACTCCGACCTGGAGCAGGCGCAGCGCGAGGAGGTGATGCTCGACTTCAAGAACGGTAAGGTCGATATTCTGGTGGCAACGGATATTGTGGCACGCGGTATCGATATCGAGGATATCGGCCTGGTAATCAATTACGATGTGCCGCATGATCCAGAGGACTACATCCACCGCATCGGTCGTACGGCCCGTGCTGCGGCGACGGGTGCGGCCATCACCTTCGTCAACGAGGGGGAGCAGGGCAAGTTTCACCAGATCGAGAAGTTTATCGAGCGCGAAGTGCGCAAACGCGAACTCCCGGCCGATGTGGGCGAGGGCCCAGCCTATGCTCCTGAGCAGAACCGGGGACGCGGTGGCCGAAAGGGGCGTGGCGGCAATGGTAACGGCGGAGGCCGCAGTCGGGGCGGTGACGGACGTGGCCACGGACGTGGTCGCAGAGACCGTCTGCGTGACAAGGGGCATACGAGTTCGACGGCACGTCAGGCTGCAGCCGAAGAGTCGCAGCGTCAGCAGAGTGCCGGGACTGTTGCTCCGGGCAACGATGCGGAGATGCGTGCCGATGCGGGCAATTCGCGCGGAGAGCAGCCGGTCGTGGGGCCGGAGAGTGCCGCAGCGGAGGGAACCCGTAAGCGTCGCCGCCATCGGGGAGGACGTCGACACAAACGTGGAGGCGGAGCCGATGGAACACCTGCGACATCAAATACCGCTGCAGGTGCGGAGGAGAAGTAGGGAAGCGGAGAGCGAATTTGCGGGTGGTTTGCCGTGTGTTGTTTACCCCGCGGACTCCAACACCGTGCCCGACCATTTGTAGGGGAATGTAAAACAGGACGGAATCGATTGCCGCATTCTATGCGACATCCGATTCCGTCCTGTGTGTTTCATGCCGTTGAAGGTGCGTGGCTAACTTTTCCTGGTGCAGGAGCCGGGGTTGGCTGTCGGACTCCCGTCGTCGGAGCATCCGGTGCCGGAAGGTTGTGATTCGCCTTCCTCGGTCGTACATTCGGCAAAGTGAAACTCCGTGCGGGCCCGCTCCTTCGGGAAGAGGAAGTAGAGGCACTCGGCCCGCGTGCAGAGTACGTCTTTCTCGTTGCGGATCTCGACGCCGATGCGAACCAGATTGCGGCGTTGTTCGACCACGTGTGCCCGCAGCAGGATTTGTGACTCCGTGGTATGGATCGGATGCAGGTAGCGCACCTCCATCTGCGAGGTGACGCCGCTGGTCTGGAACTTGCGGAAGACAACCCAGCTGCTGATCTCGTCCGCCAGTGTGGCCTGGATGCCTCCGTGCAGCGTGTCGACCCAACCCTGAAACTCGGGGCGCGGATGCCAGATGCTGACGATCTCCTCGCCGTCTTCGTAGAATTCCATACGCAGGCCGTTGGGGCTGTGCGGATCGCAGCCGTAGCAGCGGTAGCCTTCGAGTCCGCTCCACGGATTGATGATGCGTTTCATGTCGATGTGGTGGTTTTAAGGTTTGCGGTTTTTCCCATGCGAAAATCTCCGGATGGAGCCCTTCTCTCGTTGAGGGCGATCCGGTCCGGAGATGCTCGATGATCTGGTTTCGTGCCGTGGGCCTACTTCTGGCGGAAGTAGATCTGCAGGGGAACACCCGAGAAGTCCCAGTTTTCGCGCAGCTTGTTCTCGAGGAAGCGGCGGTAGGGCTCGCGGATGTACTGCGGCAGGTTCACGAAGAAGGCGAACTGCGGCGTCGGCGTCGGAAGCTGCGTTACGTACTTGATCTTGATGTACTTGCCCTTCGTCGAGGGGGGCGGCCAGTTCTCGATGATCGGCAGGAAGTATTCGTTCAGTTCCGAGGTGGCGATGCGGCGTTTGCGCGACTGGTGCACGCGGATGGCCGTCTGCAGTACCTCGAGGATGCGCTGCTTGTTCAGTACCGAGGTGAAGACCACCGGAATGTCGTTGAACGGGGCCAGCTTCTTGGCCAGGAATTCGCGCCACTCCTTCATCGTGTTGCTGTCCTTCTCGATGAGGTCCCACTTGTTCACCACGATCACGCACCCCTTGCGGTTGCGG
>CALUII010000012.1 GCA_944320665.1 uncultured Alistipes sp.
GTGGCTGAAACCACCGGTTTGCTAAACCGACGTACGGGGCAACCCGTACCACGAGTTCGAATCTCGTTCTCTCCGCTTGTTACGAAGCATCTGCAACACCCCCTCGTTGCAGATGCTTTTTCTGTTTCTCCATGTGTGCGGTCGAAATAAACTGCTGAAGCGTCTTGTAATCTCAATATCACGCATTCGCACATCCGAGTCGATTCATCTCCGGTACGAGCCTTGTATTTCGGAATTGATTTTGTATCTTTGCACGATAAACCGTACTACAACAGTACCACTATTATGGCAGAGAAAGAAAAAGAGATATTGGAGAATCTCGGCGAACAGGAGTACAAGTATGGCTTCACCTCAGACATCGAGACCGAAACCATCGGTAAGGGGCTGAGTGAAGAGGTCGTACGCCTGATCTCCGAGAAGAAGGGCGAACCCGACTGGATGACCGAACGTCGTCTGAAGGCCTATCGCCATTGGCTGACACTCGAACCACCGACGTGGGCCCACCTGACCATCCCCGAGATCGATTTTCAGGATATCATCTACTATGCAGCGCCCAAACAGGCCAAGAAACTGAAGTCAATGGACGAAGTCGATCCCGAACTCAAACGGACATTCGATCGACTGGGTATTCCACTCGAGGAGCAGATGGCACTGGCCGGTGTGGCGGTGGATGCCGTGATGGACTCCGTATCGGTGAAGACCACCTTCCGCGAGACGCTCGCCGAGAAGGGCATCATCTTCTGTTCGATTTCGGAGGCCCTGCGTGATCATCCCGAACTGGTGAAAAAATACCTCGGCAGTGTCGTCCCCTATACGGACAACTTCTATGCGGCACTCAATGCGGCCGTCTTTTCCGACGGGTCGTTCTGCTACATTCCCAAGGGTGTACGCTGTCCGATGGAACTTTCGACCTATTTCCGCATCAATGCCGCCGGTACGGGCCAGTTCGAACGAACGCTGATCGTGGCCGACGAGGGTGCCTACGTGAGCTATCTGGAGGGGTGCACGGCACCGCGCCGCGACGAGAACCAGCTGCACGCAGCCGTGGTCGAGATCGTCGTCGAGAAGGATGCCGAGGTGAAGTACTCGACGGTGCAGAACTGGTATCCGGGCGACAAGGAGGGGCGCGGTGGTATCTACAACTTTGTGACCAAACGTGGCTTGTGCCGCGAGAATGCACGCCTGTCGTGGACGCAGGTCGAGACCGGTTCGGCCATCACGTGGAAATACCCGAGCTGTGTGCTTGCGGGCGACAATTCGGTCGGTGAGTTCTATTCGGTGGCGATGACCAACCACTTCCAGCAGGCCGACACCGGAACGAAGATGATCCACATCGGCCGCAATACGCGCAGCCGGATCGTCTCGAAAGGTATCTCGGCCGGCCGCAGCCAGAATGCTTACCGTGGTCTGGTGCGCATTGCCCGGGGGGCGGAGCATGCACGCAACTATTCGCAGTGCGATTCGCTGTTGATTGGCGACCGCTGCGGGGCGCACACCTTCCCGGAGATCGATAGCCACAACCCGACGGCCGTGGTCGAACACGAGGCTACGACCTCGAAGATCTCCGAAGAGCAGCTCTTCTACTGCAACCAGCGTGGCCTCTCGACCGAGGATGCCGTGGGGCTCATTGTGAACGGGTATGCCCGCGAGGTGCTTGCGAAGTTGCCGATGGAGTTTGCCGTTGAGGCGCAGAAGTTATTGGCAATCAGTCTGGAGGGATCGGTCGGATAGCGGATGGACGCGATGGGACATCAGGTGGTGATACGGAACGGAAGCCTGCGGCACGACGGTGCCGTATCCCGGATGTTGGCACTAATGGCCGAGCGATTGCAGGAACGTGGTTGAGAGGTGCAGTCGTTCCACGTGCAAGACTTGTCGTTTGTCTCTTGCTGCGGATGTATGCCACGTCGTTCGCAATGTCGATGTCTTTCGCCCGGGGATGTTGCCCATCGAGTGGCAGAGACCGTATGCGGGGCCGACGTTCTGATGCTCGGATCGCCCTGTAGCTGGGCCTGTTTGAACGGCGTCTTCCGTGCGTTTGGCGAAATATGGAAATGGAACGGCTACCGCGTGGTGGACCGCATCGCCCGCAGCGGCGCCCGGAATCGGGGACGCAGTCGGAGCGGAAATATAAAAAATGTATAAAATTGGTTGATAAGATATGTTAAGCGTTAAGAATTTACACGCCTCTGTCGAGGGTAAGGAGATCCTGCGAGGCATTGACCTTGAGGTGAAGGCCGGTGAGGTCCATGCCATTATGGGCCCCAACGGCTCGGGCAAGAGTACGTTGGCTTCGGTGCTCGCGGGCAACGAGAAGTTTACGGTGACCGAGGGTTCGGCCACCTTCTGCGGACAAGATCTGTTGTCGATGTCGATCGAGGATCGTGCCCGGCTGGGATTGTTCCTCGGATTCCAGTATCCGGTGGAGATCCCGGGGGTGACGATGGCCAACTTCATGAAGCTGGCGGTGAACGAACACCGTAAGTTCCGCGGTGAGGAGCCCCTCACGGCGGCCGAGTTCCTGCGCCTGATGCGAGAGAAAAGCGCCATTGTCGAATTGGATGCCAAGTTGACGTCGCGTGCCGTGAACGAGGGCTTCTCGGGCGGTGAGAAGAAGAAGAACGAGATCTTCCAGATGGCGATGCTCGACCCGAAGCTGGCAATTCTCGACGAGACCGACTCGGGTCTCGATATCGACGCCCTGCGCATCGTGGCAACGGGCGTTACGCGGCTTCATACGCCGGAGAATGCCACGGTGGTCATCACGCATTACCAGCGTCTGCTGGACTACATCGTACCCGACGTGGTGCATGTGCTCTACCGCGGACGCATCATCTATACGGGAGACAAGACCCTTGCCCTGAAACTCGAGAAGGAGGGTTACGACTGGTTGATCAACGATTATAAGGATTAGGACGATGAAGGTGCAGGAGATCATCCGCAACGGCGAGGTTTTCCGTCCGTTTGCGGGCGAGGTGCTGCGTATCGGCGGCTCGTGTGAGCAACCCTGGGCGGTGTGCGACACACGTAAGTTGACCGTCGAGGTGGCACCCGGAGCATCCGGACGGCTCGTGTTGCTGCACGATTCGCCCGTTGAGTCGGAGATCCGGCTGATCGTAGGTGACGGTGCACGGATATCGGTTACGGAGCTCTTTATGGCCGAGGCCTTCGTGGCCCTCGGAGTCGAGCAGGCGGCAGACAGCCGTTGCGAGATCACGATGGCCGAACTGACCAGTGCCAATGTGGACTACCGCGTGGCGATGAACGGGCGTGGTGCCGAATGTGCCTTGCAAGGCGTCTTCCTGGCAACAGATCAGGAGCATTGCGCCGTGTCGGTGCGGGTGGAGCACAACGTGCCGGATTGCCGGAGCAACTCGTTGGTGAAGGGGGTGGCCGGAGGTTCGGCGCGTGGCGAGTTCCGCGGCCTGGTCTACGTGGCCCCCGATGCGCAGCGTACCGATGCCCAGCAGCAGAGCCGCAACGTGCAGCTCAGCCGCGAGGCGCGTATCACGACGTTGCCGCAGTTGGAGATCTATGCCGATGACGTGAAGTGTTCGCATGGTGCAACGGTCGGTCAGATGGATGCCGATGCGATCCTCTACATGCGTCAGCGCGGTCTGAGCGAGGTGCAGGCCCGGGCGCTGCAGATCGAGGGATTTGTCGGCGACGTGGTGCGCCGGTGCGACATCGAGCCGTTGCGTGAGGCGTTGGTTGAGGCCGTCGGCGCAAAATTGGAACGGATGTAACTGCCGTCGGGAGGGTACAATTGCTGAATAGAGTCGTTTGGATATAAATTAGAAATGGGTATGTTCGACGTCGAAAAGATACGGGCTCAGTTTCCGATTCTCGCCCGCACGGTCTATGGCAAACCGCTGGTCTATCTCGACAGCGGCGCAACGGCTCAGAAACCGCAGTGCGTGATCGATACGGTGAACCGGCTGCACTGTGAGTTGAATGCCAACGTACATCGCGGAGCACACTACTTGTCGGAGGAGATGACCGAACGCTACGAGGCAGCCCGCGAACGGATCGCGCGCTTCATCGGCGGCGAAAAGGAGGAGGTCGTCTTTACGGCCGGTGCGACGGCTTCGCTCAACACGGTGGCCTATGCCTGGGGCATGTCGCACGTCGGGCCTGGTGACAACGTGGTCGTCAGCGAGATGGAGCACCACTCGAATCTGGTGCCGTGGCAGATGGTCGCACAGCACAAAGGGGCTGAATTGCGCATGTTGCCCTTCGATGACGCGGGACGTCTGATGACCGAGCGGTTGCCCGAACTGCTCGACAGCCGTACGAAGGTAGTGGCTGTGACGCAGGCGTCGAATACCCTGGGCACGCGTCCCGATCTACGTCCGGTGATCGATGCGGCACATGCCGTGGGTGCGGTTGTGGTGGTCGATGGGTGTCAGGGAGTAGTGCACGGCGGGGCGGATGTTGCAGCCTTGGGTTGCGACTTTTATGCCTTCTCGGGCCACAAGCTCTACGGTCCGACGGGAATCGGCGTGTTGTGGGGCCGTCGCGAACTGCTCGAAGAGATGCCGCCGTTCCTCTGTGGCGGCGATATGGTTGACCGGGTTTCGTTCGAGCGGACGACCTATGCACCTGTACCGCTCAAATTTGAGGCCGGTACGGCCAATTTCATCGGAGCCATCGGTTTGGGTGAGGCGGTGCGTTTCCTTGAGGAGCTGCCGCTCGATGAAGTGGAGGCCCACGAAGCGAATCTGTTGCGTGCCGCGACCGAACGATTGCAGTCGATCGATGGATTGCGGATCTACGGGTCGACGCCGGATAAATGTGCCATCGTATCGTTCAATATCGAGGGGGTACATCCTTATGACTTGGGAATGATTCTCGATAAGATTGGCATTGCCGTACGCACGGGGCAGCATTGTGCCGAACCGGTCATGGCGCACTTCGGCGTGACGGGTATGTGTCGGGCGTCGCTGGCACTCTACAATACGGAGGCCGAGATCGAGGCACTGGGAGCCGGCATTGAGCGTGCCGTGCGCATGTTGCGTTGATTCCCTACCGGTAAAAGGTCGACAGGCCCTTTCTCGGGTAACGGGATGGGGCCGGTTTCGGCGTGTGTGGTGCTGTGGGAACGGTATGTCGTTGTGCCGGAATGATGCACAGCGGGACACAGGTGCCGTTAGCGCGAGATGGAGAGACCCTTCCTGAATGGTCGGCTTGAGTGGAAGCCGCCGATCGGGGAAGCTGCTAAATTATATAAGAAGAGATGTTTTTAGTTCTGGAAGGCCTGGACGGAGCCGGAAAATCAACCCAGGTGCGACGTCTGCGTGACGCCCTCGAGTCAACCGGTCGCAAGGTCGAATACCTGCATTTCCCGCGTTTCGATGCTCCGGTCTATGGCGAGTTGATAGCCCGTTTTCTGCGCGGCGAATTCGGAGCGGCCGATTCGGTCGATCCATATCTTGTGGCATTGCTTTTTGCCGGGGACCGGGCCGATGCGGCCCGGCAGATCCGTACGTGGCTCGCGGAGGGGCACGTCGTGTTGCTCGACCGCTACGTGTGGTCGAACGTGGCTTATCAGTGTGCCAAACTTCAGGGTGAGGCGGAGCGCCAACGCCTTCAGCACTGGATTCTCGAATTGGAATATGGTTATCATGCCATTCCACGCCCCGACGTATCCCTTTTTCTCGATGTCCCGATGGGGTTCGTGGCCGACCGATTGGCTGAGGCGCGCACGGGAGACGACCGTGCCTATCTGCAAGGTGGGGAGGACATTCACGAGTCGTCGCTCGAATTGCAGCGACGTGTGCGCGAAACCTACCTTGCGGCGGCCCGCAGCGACGAGCGGTTGCGGGTGGTCGACTGCAGCGACGAGCAGGGCGGTATGGCCGCTCCGGACCGGGTGTTTGAGCGGATTTGCGATGCCCTTGCCCCCTATGTATCACTCGAAACGGTGAAATCATGAACCCGCAGAGACTTCGTATTGCAGCGCGCATTTGTCGGATAATACTGGCACTGACGTTCATTGTCTCCGGCTTCACGAAGGTGGTCGATCCGTGGGGAACGGCGATCAAAATCAATGAATATTTGGCCATATATGGTTTCGAGTACCTCGAACCCTGGAGCATGGCCTTCTCGATCTGGCTTTGTGGGGCGGAATTCATGATGGGATGCATGTTGCTGTGCAAGGTGCGGATCCGACTGATTTCGATCTTCGCTTTGGCGTCGATGGGCTTCTTTACGGTGCTTACTCTGCTGAGTGCCACGGTACTGCCGGTGGAGGACTGCGGCTGTTTCGGCGATGCCATCAAACTGACGCCCTGGCAGACCTTCTTCAAGAATCTGATTCTGCTGCCCATGGCTTTTGTGGTCTGGTATCGTTATCGGCCCGACAAGATTTTTGCCTTCCGACCGCTGGAGATCGTTCTCACGCTCTTCTTTTTCGTGTTGTCGATGGGGTTTGGAACGTTCTGTTACCGGCATTTGCCGTTGGTGGATTTTCTCCCCTATAAGGTCGGGGTCAATATTTGGGAGGAGATGCACGCTTCGTCGGCAGTCTCCGACGAGGAGCTGCCCGAGACGGTGTTGATCTATCGTGACCGCACGTCGGGCGAAGAGCGCGAATTTGCACTCGACGATCCCGAATGGCAGGATACGACCCGTTGGGAGTGGGTCGATACGCGTACGGAGAGTGATCTACCGGCGGTGAAGCCTCTGCTGGGCGAGTTCTCCCTGCGAGATGCCGAGGGCGACGCTACGGAACGCATCCTGACCACGCCCGGAAGACTTTATATGATTTGTGTGACCTCATTTGATGACGTGCGCCGTGGGTGCGAACGTCGTCTGGGCCGTTTGGTGCGGGCGGCTGTAGCCGAAGGTGCCCGGGTGGTTTGCCTGACACCGGAGCCGTTGCGCGAGGAGGTAACCTGTCATGTGTTCGATGGAGCTCCCGAGGTGCGCTGCTACAACATCGATGCCACCGTGCTGAAGACCATGCTCCGTGCCACGACCGGGGTGGTGGTGCTGGAGGATGGCGTGATTGCGCTCAAGCGTAATTGTCGCGACGTGCAGCCCTGAGTGCAAGGGCTGCGGGTTGGGCGTGGCAGCGCGGCCGTTATGTGCGGGCCGCTGCAAGAAACAAAACCGGACCGAATCCCAGATGGCTGGGAACGGTCCGGTTTGTTTTTCGAATCCGGTCTGCGCTACACGGGTTTCGAGTGGAAATACAGCCGGTTCAGGCGTGGGCAGGGGCCCCGGTTGTCACGATGTCGATCTCGTGACTCAGCGGTGCAATCCGCTCGAGCATCCGCAGGGTCCCGCAGTACTTTTCGTGGGCCAACCGTACGGCGTGGCTTAATTTGGCTTGTTGGTTGTCGTCGCTGCAGGCTACGTTGTAGACGATGTGAAAGCGCAGAAAGAGACTCTCGGAGCGAAGCATTTCGGTGTCGAGTTCGCCCGTAAGCGTGATCTCCAGACGTGCGGGCCGAACCCGTTCGGCCTGCATGATCCGCAATGCAGTGAGCCCGGCACATTTGGCGCCTGCGTAGAGAAGCAGCGCTTAGGGATTGAGGTCGCAGCAGGAGGTATCGCCCGCAAGATCGAGCCCTCCGCGATCGTTCATTTCGAGTGTGACTTTTTCGATCATGACTGAAGAATGTTTTGGTGATATGGCGTATACGACAAGAATCGTTCCTCTTCGGTGCGACACGACTCGAAAATTTACGTATCTTTGTCCGACTGTATACATACTCCATATAAACCATGACGATGCACATGATGCGTAGAAATCTGTTGATGCTTCTGCTTCTCTTCAGTCCGGGTCTATGCCCCACGCTTGTGGCGCGGGACGCCGAGCCCGAGACTCTCGCGTTGATCAACCGCGGTGTCGAACTCTTCGATTATGGTCGTTGGATCGACGCCCGGCACGAATTCCTGCGGGCTCAGGAGAGTCTGGATCCGGCCGATCGCTATGAACGACAGAAGGTCGAATATTATCTTGCGGCTTGTGCCGTCGAACTTGGTGAACGGGATGCCGAAGCTACGCTGCTGCGTTTCGTGGCGCAGTGGCCCGGTTCGGTCTTCAGCAACGACGTCCTCTTTTCGCTGGCGTCGTACTACTGCACGCAGGGGGATATGGCCGCGGCGGCCCGCACCTTCGCCGAGGTGGATTACGACTCGCTGACGCCCCAGCGCAAAGCGCAGTACGACATCCGTATGGGGTATGCAGCCTTCGGCGCAGGACGCTACGACGAGGCGTACGACTATTTCGAGCGGGTCGATCCTCGCAGCGAATATGCCGACCATGCGCTCTACTACCGATCCTATATTGAGTATTCACGCGGCGATTATGCCCGGGCCAAAGCCGGATTTGACCGTCTGGCGACGAGCGCCGCCTATGCCGATCTGGTGCCTTACTACCTCCTGCAACTCGAATTCATGGAGGGAAATTACCGCTATGTGGTGCAGCGAGGCGATGCCCTGATTGCGCAGGCCGCACCGCAGCATCGTGTCGAACTTGAACGCGTGATGGCCGAGTCGTGGTATCATCTGGGCGACTTCAACCGCACGCTTGAGTACCTGTCGGCCTATCGGCGCCACGACGGTGCCTTCGGTCGCAACGAAGAGTATCTGATGGGGTACTCGCTCTACCGTACGGCGCGTTACAGCGATGCGGAGGCCTATCTGCGGCGTGCGTGCGGTGCCGATGATGCCCTCACGCAGAATGCGTCGTACCATCTGGCCGACTGCTACGTGCGTCGCGGCGCCAAACGTGAGGCCATGCAGTCGTTTGCCATGGCGGCCAACGATGCGTTTGACACCACGATTGCCGAAGATGCCCTCTTCAACTACGGGAAGTTGCAGTACGAGTTGGGTGGCGGCGTTTTCAACGAGGCGATCAACGTGCTGACGCGCTACATCGAACGTTATCCTGCGTCGGAGCGCGTACCGCAGGCCCGCGAATTGTTGATCGCAGCTTATTACAACTCGCGTAACTACGACGCGGCTTACGATGCCATCAAAGCGGTTGCTTCGCCCGATTCGGAGGTGCGCGCCGCCTTGCAGAAGATCGCCTACTTCCGTGCACTGGAGGCCTGGACGGCCGGAGACCGCAATGCAGCCAAACGTTTGCTGGCAGAATCCGCAGCCGTGGGGGTGAGCCCGAAGTATAATGCGTTGGTGCTCTTCTGGCAGGGCGAGATCGCCTATGCCGAGGGGGACTATGCTACGGCAGCCGAGCGTTACTCCTCCTACATGCGGCGAGCTCCACGCAACGCGTCGGAGTATGCACTGGCCAGCTACAACCTGGGGTATACCCGGTTCGAGCAGCAGCGGATGAAGGAGGCGGGGGATGCCTTCACGCGTTTCCTTTCGTTGCACCGCACGGCTGATGCCTACCGGGCCGATGCATGGAATCGTTTGGGAGATACGCAGTACAGCAGTCGCCAATTTTCCCAGGCTGCCGAGAGTTACGCCAAGGCGATGTCGTCGTCGGGCCCCGAACGTTACTATGCACAATATCAGCGTGCGGTGACGCTCGGCATCCTCGGTAGGAGCGATGCCAAGATCGAAGCTCTGCAGCGAATTATAACCGCCGGGGAGGGCGACTATACGGACGACGCCTCTTATGAGTTGGGGCGCACCTACATCGCGCGTGGCAACTATGCCGAAGGAGCCCGGGCGCTGGAGCGTTACGTCGAGGAGTATCCGGCTTCACCCATGCGCACGCAGGCCCTGTCGGAATTGGGCCTCGCGTGGCTTAACCTCGGGAATCAGGAGAAGTCGCTTCGCTATTACGATGCCGTGGTGGCCGCTGCGCCGCAGTCGGCCGAGGCCAAAGGGGCAATGGAGGGCATCCGCGATATCTATGTGTCGCGAGGGGATGTGGATTCCTACTTCGCTTATGCCGAAAAGGTCGGGCTGGAGAGCGACGTGACGCTGGTGGCCCGCGATTCGCTGACCTTTGCCGCAGCCCAGCAGCTCTACCTGGCCCAGCAGAATGAACCGGCTGCCCGCGCTTTGAGCAGCTATACGGAACGTTTCCCGAAGGGCTACTACCTGACCGATGCGCTCTATTACCTGAGTGATTGTTATCTGCGTCTCGGGCGTCGTGACGAGGCGATTACCACCCTCGGGGCGCTGGCCGACCGCACACCCAATCCCTACCTGGCGACGGCGCTCGAACGGTTGGCCGAGATGACCTATGCCGACAAACGTTATGCCGAGGCTGCTTCGGCCTACCGTCGCCTGTATGATGCCGCGAGTGAACGCGCAAAACGTGAAGCAGCCATGACGGGCTACGTGCGCGCCACGCTGGCGCAAAACGATCCTGCGCTGATCGCGCCGATGGCAACTGATGTGGCGGCCGCGGCCGATGCGGGAACGGTGGCCGTGCGTGAATCGCAGTTCGCCTGGGCCGAGCAGCTCCGTCTGCGGGGCGAAACGAAGGAGGCACTTAAGATTTACCGCAAACTGGCCGGCGAGGTGAAGAGTGCCGAAGGGGCGGCGGCGGCCTACTATGTGCTTGAGGATGCTTTGGCGAACGGCGATCCGGGTGAGGCTGAAAAACTGGTGTTTGCTTATATCGATCGCCAGACGCCTCACGCCTATTGGTTGGCAAAGGCCTACCTGCTTCTGGGTGATGCCTATGCCCGCAAGGGGGACGCCTTCCAGGCCCGAGCCACGTGGCAGAGCGTGGCCGATGGATATTCACCGGCCGACGATGGCATCGTCGACGAGGCCAAACGCCGCATTGCCACACTCAATTGATATTTCGCGCATCATGAAACGAATACTCTATACCATGTTGTTTGCCGTGCTGCCCGTGGTGGCGGCCGCGCAGGTCGAAAAAAGCGTCGAGGTGACCAAGGAGTACGTACCTGCCGTCGCTTCGGCTCAGAAACTGGCCATCGTGCCCGATATGACCGATACGGTGCGTCTGCGTCCCGATATCGACTATACGATCACCCCGTTGTCTCTTGCCACCACCCTTGCTTCGGAGCCGATCCGTCCGGCAACGGTCACCTATTGGGAGTTCAACCGCCCGCGCCCCTTCTACCTGAAGTTGGGAGCCGGTTGGCCGCTCAACTCCGTGGCCGACTTCTATGCCTCGACACAGAACCCGAGCACGGGCTATCTGATGGGGTATATTAACCACGAGGGACGTTATGCTGACATTCGCAACAATTTCGGCTTCAAGACCAACTCGCTTCGGATGGTGAATCGGGCCGGCATTGCGGCCGGCAAGTATCTGGGTCGTCGGATTCTCGAAGGTGAGGTGTCGTACGATGACCGTCTGTATCACCGTTACGGACAGTATGTGACCGATCCGATGCCCGAGGAGTTCGGTCCGAAGATCAATTACGGGGAGTTTGGACTGCGGCTGCGCGTGGGAGATGATTTCACCGATCTGAACCGTTGGAATTTCAATCTGGGTGTGGAGGGCGACCTCTTTTTCGATCGAACCGACGGCCGGCAGTCGGCCGGTGGCGTGCGCCAGACGCACGTTGGTGTGGAGGGTGCTCTGGCACGCGGATTCGGAGCACATGCCCTGCGCCTGGATCTGAGGTATCGTTACGACGGCGGAGCAAAGTCGATAGCGGAACTCGAACACGATATCTTTTCGGCGGGTCTGCGGTACGATCTGACGGGTGGACGCCTCCTGTTGCGTCTTGGGGCAGATTACTATTACGATCAGCCGGTTCGGGGCGAGGAGCATCACTACGTACTGCCTGATGTGAAGTTGCAATTCGATCTGGGAACCAAGGCATTCGCTCCTTATCTTGAGGTCGACGGATCGTTGCGGGACAACACGTTGCGAACGCTCTCGCGTGAAAATCCCTATTTGTGGGGACGCCTCTGGGGCGATAAAAGTACGGTGTCGTACGACGCGCGGCTGGGTGCTACGGGTGCTTTTGCCGATTCGCGGGTAACCTATCGTCTCTTTGCATCGGCCGGTGTGGTCGAAAATCAACTCTTCTGGTATGGCGTGCGTCGCACGACCGGATTGACGTCGTTTCTGGATGCCTTCGGATTCGTGCAGGCGCGTCAGCGTGTGGCCTCGCTCAATGGCGAGATGGAGTTCAAACCGGCGAGCCGTTTCTACCTTATGGTGGGAGCGCACGGCTATCTCTATGATGACGATACGGCCTATGCGTGCGGCATGCCTTCGTTCGAGGGGCGCGTAGCGGCACGTTATACCGGACGCAAAATCTCGTTTGGGGCATCGGTCGATCTGCAGAGCGTGCGTCATTGGACCGTCCTGTCGGGTACGTCGTTGCCCGGTGGCGGGGTGGAGGCGGTCGATGCCGAGACCTTTGCTGCCCCGTTTGGGGTGGATGTAGGCGTGGATTTTGACTGGCGGATTACACCGGGCTTCTCGCTCTTTGCCGAAGCACACAATCTGGCCAACATGAAGCTGTATCGCTATGCGTTCTATCCTGAATACGGAATTAACTTTACGGCCGGTGTGAAGTTCGTCTTCTGACGGTCGGACGGTCGATGTTATGAGGTGCCGGCAACCTGCCATGTGGGTTGTCGGCACCTGTTTTTGTATAAAAACGTATACTGTGTTTAATATAATTAAGCTTACATTTTGTTTTATTAAAATAAGGTTGTATATTTGTGATGGAGTTTAAAAAATAGTTGATTATGGAATCCATCAAAAACCTTCCGGTCGTATGCCCGTCGTGCGGTGCGGAACTTCGTGTGCGGGCCCTGGCCTGTCCGAAGTGCGACACCCGTGTCGAGGGCGACTACGACTTGCCGCTCTTCCTGCTGCTGACGGCGGAGGAGCAACGCTTCGTACTCGATTTCGTGAAGTGCAGCGGATCGCTCAAGGAGATGGCCGCACAGCTCGGATTGAGCTATCCAACCGTCCGGAACCGTCTGGATGATTTGATCGAACACCTTAAAACACTCGAATTATGAAAAAACTGATCTATCCGTTCCGCTACTTCTCGGGCGAAAAGACGCTCGTGGCGGGACTCGTACTGATGATGGTTGCAACGATCCTGGCCCGCATTGCGGGCTCAACATTCCGTGGGGTTGTGTCGCAGGGGATTGACTCGTTGAGTTTCGGACAGCTGCTCCTGCAGTGGCTGGTCGGATGGCTCGTATTGTCGGCGCTGCTCTATGCCGCAGCCCGGATCTTCTCGCGTACCCGCACCCGAATCGTCGACCTGGTGGGCAATCAGGCGTGGGCCCGGCTGCCGTTGCTCTTTATCCTGCTGGGCGGGATGCTGCCCGCCGTGCGCCGCACGATTGACGCCATGGAGTGCATGGCGCCGAACGAGATGATGCAGCTCGACCTGACGTGGGTTACGATCTATGGATTTTTTGTGGTCGTGATGCTCGTTTGGTTCCTCTGGTGGAGCTACTGCGGTTTTGCCGTGGCCACGAATCTGCGTCGGGGCAAGGGCATCGCAATTTATATCGTATGTTACCTGCTGGCCGAAGTGGCCGCTACGTGGATGACCAACGCCATTGCGAGATGGTAGGACCGTAGGTCCCTAACCAAAATGTAGGGCCGGATGTGGGCAAACATGCTTGACATCCGGCCTTGTGTGTTTTTGGGGAGGAAGGTGCCTGGATGTTTGGATTACTGTGGACCCGTTTCAGACGACTGCAGGTCGGCAAACCAATAGCTGTAGCGGTGGAGTGTGCCGTCGTCGTGGCGGATGTCGTAACTGCGTCGGACCGGCGTGCCCAACCGATAGGAAATTGGGTGGCGGAAGATTGGGCCGTCATAACAAAAAGTGTGGTATTCGCCGTTCTCGCCGTTGGGATCGATGTTGCGGGGCAGGGAGTCGATGAATGCCCGGTCGAGTGTGCGTCCGATGGCTGCGGCGCCGAGTCCGTCAGCCATCGTGGTGACGACGACGCTCTTCAGTCCCGTCTGGAGAAAGTCGTCGATCACCTCCTCTGAGGTGCGGTTCCAGAGAGGTTCGATCACCTCGATACCCAGTGGGGCAAGTTGTTCCTCGCGGTAGCGGCGGACGTCGTGCAGAAAGATGTCGCCGAAGATGAAATGTCGGACCCCCATCCTTGCGAAGTGACGGGCCTCCCGTTCCATAGAGGCGCCGTACTCCTCCATGCCTCCGCCTGCTGAAAGTTCTACAGCGTGGAGCGGCAGGCCGATGCTGTCGGCCTGCGCCTGCAGTAGCGCGAGCGGTATGTCGTGCATGGTTGATCGGTGCGAACGGCCGTTTACGGTGGTCATCAGCGCCACGATCTCATAACGCTCCGACTGCTGTGCGCGCAGCAATGCATGGGCCGAATCCTTGCCCCCGCTCCAGTTGAAGAGTGCCTTTAACCGTTCCATACGACCTTGTTGGCGGGTAGGTTGTGGAAGAAGCCGCAGACCAACGTCAGGTATTCGGGCAGCCTTCCTTCACGTCCCCATTGCAGCCCGAATCCAAAGAGCTCCTCGACCATCGGTCCGAGGTCGAATCCGCATGCCTCGAGCGACGGCCGTACCCATTCCGGGTGGCGGCACGCTGCGCCCGATGGGCGGGTGCAGGTCCCTTCGGGGCAGTAAAGACAACTGCCGGCATAGGCAAACGACCGTCCGCCGTAGCGCTGCTCCATATCGAGCAGGTGCCGTTCGAGACGCTGTCGTTCGGGACGGATCAGGGCGCGTGCCTCGGAGAGCGGCAGTCCTGCTTTGAGGGGGCGGATGCGTGTGGCTACGATCAGGGCCGTCGAGTAGTGTTCCAGGTATTTCGTCACATCGAAATCGAAGGGCGGGCAGCCCCAGCTGCGTCCGTATTGCGGACAGCTGCGACAATAGCCACCGATACGTTCGGCGTCGCGGTATCGGGTGATGCAGTTGCTCACGGGGAGTGTTGCCGTGAACTCTTCGGTAGTATAGTCGGGAGTGTTCATTGCGTTCATATGGTTTCACTGTACAGGTCGAACTGGTGGAGCAGCGTTACCGTGAAGAAGGCGCCGATCAGCAGACACAATACCAACAGCAGCGTGTTGAGTACGCGGGTCGAGGGTTTGGTGACCTGCGAACGGTGCTGGTCGATGTATTCGCGGAAGAAGAGGTAGAGTGCCGGAACCACGCTGCAGGCCAGCAGATAGTCCTCCGGAATGCCGAAGAGGTAGACCTTCGACAGTCCGATCAGTGCCCAGTGGCAGAGGAACATGGCCAGCACGATATTGACCCGTTCGGAAAAGGCGAGCATCACGCCGATGGTGAATACGGCAACCGAGCAGGGCATCACGGGAGAGGTCATCTCGGGAAACGTGCGTCCGAGGGCCAGCGACACGAGCGGGTAGATCAGCGGCATGGCGAAAAGCAGCAGGGCAAAACCGTTTCGGCGTGAGGTGCGATGCAGCGAGGCGTGCCCTACGGCCAGGTCATAGATCCACAAGGTTCCCATCACCGCCCAGAAGAGCGCCAGCATGCCGTGGTACTCGCGCGGTTCGCAGTAGATCAGATAGTAGACGCCGGCGATCCAGAAGTTCAACAGTGCCATGAAGAGCTTCATAGCCAATCGCACCCCGGCTGTCGGGTGGCGATAGAGCAGCACGACGAGCATGATGCCGAGAAGGGTCAGCAGCAATTGTGCAGGCCATGTGGCGGCATTGTAGGCGGCAATCGTGTTCCAGAAGGTTTCCATGGTGTTTTTTCGACAGGCTGGTGGGATGGAAAGAGATTATTGTTTTCGGCGCACCGGGGGTATTTTGCGTCGTGTGAGCGAAAAGGCCCGGCGGTTGAAGATGAAAATCGGAAAAGTCGCACCGGCTGCCAGCATGAAGATTACGCTCAGTGATACCGTGGCGTTGAGGAAGAAGAGTTGCATGTACTGCATGCTTTGGCCCGGGTCGCCGAGCGACTGCATGAACAGGATGAGTGAAAAGACCGTCTTGTAGGCGTAGATGCCCGGGATCATGGGCAGCAGGGCCGGGATGTAGAGTACGGTCATCGGGCAGCGCACGCCGCGTCCGAGCCAAAGGCTGCCGAGGCCGATGACCACAGCAGCGCAGAGCGATGCACTGGCGATGTCCGCGCCTCCGTAATGCATCATGCAGAATCGCAGTGCGTGTCCCACGGCGGCGAGCAATGCGATACGCGGAAATGCGCGCATCGGGGGATCGGATATGGCCCCGAAACCGATGGCGGCGACGGCGGCCAGCAGACCGTCGAGCAGGATGTCCGTAACGATCATAACAGGCTGTCTTTAACCATGAGTAATGTGGCGCCGAGACCGATGGCGATGCAGACGATCAGTAGCAAGGCATTGATCAGTCGGCTGACTCCGACCAGAACGTGCCCTTCGACGATGTCGATTACGCCGTTGATGAGCGGCACGCCCGGCACCAGAAACAGCGGGCTGGTGGCCAGTGCGATTTGGGCCGTGCAGTCGAAGCGCAGGGCGGCCGAGGCGCAAAGTGAGGCGATAAAGGCGGCGGCAATGACAATCAGATAGTGGTTCAGGCCGTGGGCTTGCATGCGTTGTTTGGCGGCGAAGCCCACGAGTGTGGCCGTGAAGACGATGGCCGAAGCCGTGAGGTCGCCGCCGAAAAGTCCGCAGAACGAGGCGTTGGCCAGACCGACGGTCAGCAGCACGAAGATCGGATCCATGCGTGGTTTGTCGATCAAACGGTCGAACCGTTGGCGGATCTCGTCGAGCGAGAGTTTTTCGTCGACAGCATCCCAACTCAGGGCGCTGAGGTCCGAGTTGCGTTCGAAACTGATGGGAAGGGCCGGAATACCGACAACGCGTGTAAGGGCTTCTCCGCCTTCGGTGTCTCGGGCCGTGAGGATGATGTTTTTCAGCGAGCTTGACAGTTGGATGTCGATACCCTGTGAAGCCCCGAGGCGTTGCGAGTTGCGGAATACGCGCGAGGTGTGGACGCCCGACCCGAGCAGGTAGGAGGCATACGTAGCGATGAAGTCGAGTGTGTCGTGCAGTTCGCGTTGAGTCTTCATAATGAAGACAAATTTAGTATAAAATTATTGCAAATCGGGCCGAGCTTCGGGAAAATTTGCATAATGCGTCGTTTTTTGAGGGCGTATGTGAGTTCGATGCCGATCATGAGCTGTGGAGATGTGAATCTTTTGCCGTATCTTTGTCCATATGGAACGAGGATACATACATCTTTATACGGGCAACGGTAAGGGTAAGACCACGGCGGCGTTCGGTCTGGCTCTGCGGGCGCTGTGTGCGGGCCGCGATGTAGCCGTAGGACAGTTCGTCAAATCGATGTCGTACAACGAGACCCGGGCTGAAGCCCTCTTCGACGGGAGGGGTACGCCGGTGCCCTCCTTCGGGCGGTTGCATGTCGAGCAGTTCGGCCGCGGTTGTTTTTTGGACCGCAGGCCCGATCCGGCCGATGTCGCGTGTGCCCGTGACGGATTGGCCCGTTGTGCGGTGTGGCTCTCGGAGGGGAAGTACGACGTGGTGGTGCTTGACGAATTGAACATTGCGCTCCATTTCGGGTTGCTTGACATCGGCGAGGTGCTCGATGTGCTGGCGTCACGGACTCCGCACGTCGAAGTGGTTATCACGGGGCGTTATGCGCCGCAGGAGCTCTATGCGGTGGCCGATCTGGTCACCGAGATGCACGAGGTGAAGCACTATTACAGTCAGGGGGTTCTGTCTCGCGACGGCATCGATCATTGATCGGGAGTGACCGTCTATTCCAGACGGCGGTAGTAGTAGAGTTCGGGCGCAGGGCTCTCCAGCACCTCGGGATGGAAGATGCCGATCAGGTCCTGCAGCACGATATCGGGACGCACCACGCCCGATTCCCAATAGTCGTTTCCGCCGGTCGAATTGGTGCGGCGGTCGCAATTGTAGACCGCGCCGTGCTGCACACAGGGCACGTTGGCAAATTTGGGCAGTTGCTTACGCAGCTCTTCGAGCGAGGTGTAGCTGCCGACATTGATCCAGACGTCGGCCTCTGAAGCCAGCAGATAGGCTTTTTCGAGGTCGATGGGCAGTGAACGGTTCGATGTGTTGTCCGTGTAGACGTAGTCGCCGCCGGCATCGGCAATGAGCCGGGCCACGTAGCTTCCCCGAGAGGCCATGAACCACGAATCGCCATAAGGCGTGTTGATCATCACGTGCGGACGGGGAGTCGCTGCGGCAGCGGCCCGGGCTCGGAGCGCCTCATAGCGTGCGGGAATTGTTTCGAAAAGTTTCAGCCCTTCGGTGCGAAGATCGAGCAGCTCGGCAACGGCAATCAGCCATTCGGCCTTGCCGAGGGGTGACTCCTCGAGGTAGTCGCTGATGTAGGCATAGGGGATCTGCAGTTCGCGCAGTTTGGTCTCCATGGGGCTGGCTCCGTTCACGCCGTAGAGCAGCACGAGGTCGGGCTGCAGGGCGACGAGCAGTTCGTAGTCGATGTTGCCGTCGTAACCCACATCGCCGATTTGGTCGCGATGTGCGGTGACGTAGGCATTGGTGATGTTGTTGAGGCCCGAGACTCCGACGACACGATCGGCGGCACCCAGGGCGTCGAGCATCGCCACGTAGGTTGACGACATGCAGACGATGCGCCGTGCTCCGGCCTCGACAACCGGGCCGTCGTATCCGACCGGAGCTTGCTCGCCGTTGCGTGCGATGAAGAGGGTGGTTTCGACGTCACGGGCTCCCTGCCATGGATTTTTCGAACGGAGCAGCGTGCTTTGCGAGCCGTCGGCCCCGACGATTTCGAAGCCTGTGGCGTAGTGCGGTGTCAGGATCGGCTGGTCGAATGCCTCGAGTGAGACGGTGGGGCGACTTCCGCAACCCAGGGTGGTGGCGGTGAGCAGCAGAAGGATGGCGAGGCGTCGAACGTGGACGGTCAGAGCAAGATGCATGTCGTTTTCGTGTTTCGGAGAGGACAACTCTCCGGGGTGAGGTATGGGTACAAAAAAAGGGAAAGCTACTTATATCGCACCGCTACGACCACATACCCTTGCTCGATTCCTCGCCTGGGGGATTCTGTGGGAGCTGGTCGTATAAGACTTTCCCGTTGCAAAAGTAGAAAAATTTCGGCACTCTGCAAAAAAATGATCTTTTTTTTGTGCCGGAGCCGTTTCGGGGCCTCGGTGCGGGCCCGTGCCGAAGGTAATGCCGGGACGTTGCGGGAAAAAGGTGCCGCGGATGCAGGCGACTGCGAATTTTCTTGTATCTTTGTCCTCCACAGTTAATCGTTTCGAAGAGATGGGAAATGCCAACAAACGCACGTGGCTCATCGTGCTCTGTACCGTTGTTGCCGTTGTGGTTGCGGCGTTGTTCGTGGCCTGGAGTCAGTTCTGGGGCAATGCCGTGCGGGCGGAGCGCGAACTCTACGTCAGCTCGCGTGCCGACTATGCCGCGCTGACCGATTCGCTGATGCCGTCATTGCGCCATCGGACGGCCTTCCGCCTCTATGCACGGCGACTTGGGTTGGCCGAATCGTTCAAGCCTGGACACTATGTGCTGAAGCGTGGAATGAGCGTAATCGAGGTGGCGCGGATGCTTAAACTCGGAATGCAGACTCCGGTGCGTGTGGCGATCCATAATGTACGTATTCCGGCACAACTGGCGGCCCGTCTGGCGCGTCAGCTTGATGCCGATTCGACCGCCTGGATGGAGGTGCTGACCTCGCCCGAGATGGCCCGGGAGGTGGGATTTGACAGCGTTACGCTCTTCTCGATGTTTCTGCCCAACACCTATGAATTCTATTGGACGGTGCGTCCCGAGGAGTTCGTACGGCGCATGCGCCGGGAGTACGACCGCTTCTGGACCCCCGAGCGCGATGCCAAACGCGCTCGCAGCGGGTTGAGTCGTCTGGAGGTGATGACCCTGGCCTCGATCGTTGCCGAGGAGACCCGCCAGACGGACGAAATGCCCCGCATCGCCGGCGTCTACATGAACCGCCTGCGTCGCGGAATGCCCCTGCAGGCCGATCCCACGGTGAAGTACGCTCTGCAGGACTTCGGCCTGCGGCGTATCCTGCACAAACACCTGAAATACCAATCGCCCTACAATACCTATGTCAACAAGGGGCTGCCTCCTGCGCCGATTTGCATGCCTTCGCTCGCGGCGATCGATGCCGTGCTCGATTTCGAACAGCACGACTACCTCTACTTCTGTGCCCGTCCGACCTTCGACGGCCACCACAACTTCGCCCGCACCTACCGCGAACACCTGGCCAATGCACGCGCCTACAGCGCCGAATTGAACCGGCGCAATATCAAATAAAATTCGTATATTTGCCCTTGTTATGCTGATCAAACTCTACGCCGACAACCCTTCGGAGCGCGAGTTGGCCAAAGTGGTCGCAGCGCTCGAACACGACGAAATCATCATCTATCCGACCGACAGCGTCTATGCATTCGGATGTTCGATTCGTTCGCCGCGGTCCATCGAACGTCTGCGCCGCATCAAGGGCAAGGGCGAGACGACTTGTGCGGTGGTGTTGCATGACCTGTCTCAGGCAGCCGAGTACTGCCGTGTGGACAATGCCGCATTCCGTGTGCTCAAACGGAACCTGCCGGGGCCGTTCACCTTTATTTTGCCGGCCTCGACGCGCATGCCCGACAAGGCGCTCGAACGGCGCAAGACCATCGGTATCCGCATTCCTGACAATGCCATTCCGCGTGCGATTGTTGAGGCGCTGGGATGTCCGCTGCTGACCACCTCCGTACGCGACGATGGGGAGGAGGAGTATACGACCGATCCCGAACTGATCGAAGAGCGCTATGGTGCTGAGGTGGCGCTGGTGATCGATGGCGGGGTAGGACAGACCGTGCCGACGACTGTGGTTGACCTCACGCAGGGTGAACCCGAAGTGGTGCGCGACGGGTTGGGCGAGTTGAACTGAGTGAAACTGAACTTGAAGGGACCTTTTCTCGTGATACCGGAGCTTTGAGTGCAGGCGAGTGCCCCTTGTTGCGGAAGAGACAAGCCGGAATGAGCCGGAGAAACGGATTGCTGCGGGGGGGGGAAGGAAGACTGAGCATGATACCTTAAAATTATATGGAAAAGAAAAATCTGTGGAATGACGCTGCGAAATACGGAGCGATCATGGGCATGGTCTCCATCCTGTTCGGAGTCATCGCCAATTTCGTGCAGGGATGGTGGCTGTCGTTGTTGTCGCTGGCCGTATTCATCACGCTGCTTTTTCTCTTCACGCGGCGCCGTGTGCGACTCTATGGTGACGGTCCGACAGGCTATGGCTACGGCCAGTGTCTGAAGTACATCTTTCTTATGATGCTTTTTGCCGGCATACTTGACGGTGCCTACCAGATTGTGGCCGTGAACTGGCTCTTTGCCGCCCATTACGACGAAGTGCTCAATACGACGATTGCCACGTTGGCCTCCTCGGGCCTCTATACCGACGAGCAGCTCGACCTGGTAATCGGCATGACGCGCAATCTGATGCACTCGCCGCTCTATCTGGTATTCAGCAGCGTGCTGGGGGCTGTGATCAAGGGCGTCTTCTTCGGGCTGATCGTCTCGGCTTATGCCAAGCGTGACCCCAACATGTTCTCCGGAAACGGCCCGGAACAGGATAATGTCAATCCTTTGGCATGAGTGCGCAGGATCACAATCTCGATGTCTCGATCGTCGTGCCGTTGTACGACGAGGCCGAATCACTGCCCGAACTTACGGCATGGATCGATCGCGTGATGCGCGAGCATGCACTTTCGTATGAACTCATCCTGGTTGATGACGGGTCGGATGACGGGTCGTGGGCGGTGATCGAGCAGTTGTGTGAGACGTATCCGGCTTTGTGTGCCATCGGTTTCACGCGTAATTACGGCAAGTCGGCGGCACTCTATTGCGGGTTCGAGGCGGCGCGGGGCGAAGTGGTCATCACGATGGATGCCGACTTGCAGGATTCGCCCGACGAGATCCCCGAATTGCGGCGCATGATCCTCGAAGAGGGCTACGATTTGGTTTCGGGATGGAAGAAGCATCGTTACGACCCCATCGGCAAGCGCTGGCCCAGCAAATTCTTCAACTGGACGGCCCGCACGGTGTCGGGCATTCGGCTTCATGATTTCAATTGCGGATTGAAGGCCTATCGGCGCAAAGTGGTGAAGGCCATCGAGGTTTATGGCGAGATGCATCGTTATATTCCGATTCTTGCGAAACAGGCCGGCTTCCGCCGCATCGGCGAGAAGGTGGTTGAACATCGGGCCCGAAAGTATGGACATTCGAAATTCGGCATCGAACGTATGGTCAAGGGATACCTCGATCTGATTACCGTGTCGTTCATGTCGCGTTTCTCGCGATCGCCCATGTACTTTTTCGGCGGCCTCGGCACACTGATGTTCCTCATCGGTGGCGCAACGACCGTTTGGGTCATCGGGGTCAAACTCTATCGACAGGTCCATGCCCTGCCGTTGCGTGCCGTTACCGATCAACCGCTCTTCTATCTGGCGATCCTGGCCATCATTCTGGGAGTACAGCTTTTCCTGGCGGGATTCCTGGGCGAGATGATATACCGCGGATCGAGTGATCGGAACAAGTATCTGATCGACCGGACGATAAACAATAAAACAGAAACGATATGATTCAACGTATTCAAACCCTCTATCTGCTGATCGTGGCGGCGTTGATGGCCGTGACGCTCTTTGCGCCGCTGGCCTGGTTCGGAATGGACGGTCAGCAGCTGACGTTGCATGCCTTTGCTCTCAAATCATCGACGGGCGAGGTGGTGCGTCCACCCATTTGGACGGGGTTGCTGTTGTCGCTTGCGTGCGTGTTGCCGTTGGTGGTCATCTTCCTTTACAAGCGACGGATGTTGCAGCTTCGCCTGTGTGTGGTTGAGATGGTGCTGCTTGTCGGCAGCGCCGTAATGTTGGCTGTTGCCTACTTCTGGGGACACGCCGAAGCCGCGGCTCAGGGCGTCAAACCGGCGATGATTCTGCCGGTTATTGCGCTGGTATTTGCCTGGCTGGCAGCACGTGGCATTTTTCGGGACGAGTTGCTCGTGCGTTCGCTCAACCGGATCCGTTGACGCTGCAAACTGGACACTGTGTTAAAAATGACGGGGTGTGCTTCGAAAGAGGTGCATTCCGTCTTGTTTTGTGTGTAATCGGATTGTAATTGTATTTTGATGTGAAAAAAACAACGACAATTTTGTTTTGTTCAGAAATAGTTTTATTTTTGTCTATCTGAAAGATATAGTACGTTAGGTTAAAAAATGAGCATTCGGTGCTGCTGCATGATGGCCCGAAATATGAATGAGCGTTTGAGTAATAGTGTGATAGACTCTTTTTTTATTTAATACCTTATTATTTATGAGAAAGTTTAACCTATTCCGATTTATGCTCGCCGCCTTGTCTCTGGTGGCGACGACAGCAGCCTTTACGGGTTGTTCGGATGACAAGGACGACGAATTCGTATTCCCGTCCCTCGAGGTGTCGGCTACGGAGTTGACGTTCGATGAAAAAGGCGGTGCCAAGACCTTCGATATTACGACCGAGGGCAAGTGGACGATCTCGGGTGCCGAGAGCGATTCGTGGCTGGCTATTACTCCGGCTCGTCAAGGTGCGGGCAACCAGCAGATTACGGTGACGGTTGCTGCTTCCGAAGAGGCTCACAGCGCCGAGTTGACCATTACGTGCTACGGTACCTATTACGGTATTGACAAGGAGATGGGTACCAAGACCGTGAAGATTACCCAGACCAAGGGCGGTGAGGCTCCCTCGACCGAGGAGTTCTACTACAACAACTTCGACAAGGAGGAGGCCACAGAAACCTACGGATCTGGCAAGTCGTATCCCTATCTTGATCAGTTCGACGGTTGGCAGAATGCTACCGGAACCGGTATTGCCGAGGTGACTTATGAGTACAACGGTATGAGTGTCCGTTCGAATTCGACGTCGAACAGCAACTATTCGGACTACGAAGGTTCGGGTATGAACAATCTCTTCTTCGGTAACGGCGGTACGTTCACCATTCAGAAGATTGCCGTGACGACGACGAACCTCTGCCTGACTTTCGGTGCCGAGCGCTATGTATATGGTGCCGAAGATAATACGTTTGTGATCGGCGACCTGAACGTGCAGCTGAGTGCCGACGGTACCAACTGGTCCGACCCGATCGAGTATGCTTTCCCGGCCGGTGCCAATACGAACGGCCGCTGGAACCTGGCTACGGCCAACTTCACGCTGCCCGACGGCACGACGACGCTCTACATTCGCTATACGACCAAGGTGGCCAGTGCACACCGTGTTGATGACGTTCGCCTGACGGGCGGCGTCGGCGGCCAGCAGATCACCTTCAATGGCGGTGGCAGTGGCGAGACCCCCTCTGGCGAGGAGAAGGCCATTACGATTCCCGAAATCATTGCAGCTCTGACGTCGACGGAGACGGTGCTCGATGCACAGTACGACCGCGTATTCGAGGCCGTTGTCGTGACCGACAAGGCCGGAGGCAATGTGAATAACAACAACTTGCAGGTGATGACTCCCGGTGCAACCGAGGCCGGTAACGGTATTACGCTCTTTGGCAGCGGTGTGACCAATCCCAACGATGCAAGCTTTACGTTCGCTAAGGGCGACCGTGTGAAGGTGACGCTCAAGGCCGGTCAGGCCCGTATTGTTAACTACAATGGCCTCTATGAGGTGACGGGCGACAAGAATGCTGCATGGGTAACCATCGAAAAGGTCGGCACGGAGACGATCACTCCGATCGTGGTCGATGCCAAGGATCTGGCGGCATACCAGGCTATGGTAGTGACGCTGAACGACATGACGGCTCCGACGACGGCTGCCGTATGGTGCGAGGCCGAGAAGTATGGCCAGCATACCTTTACAACGGGCGGTCAGAACGTGACAGTATTTGTCCAGTCGAACATGCCGGGTCTGGTCAATACGCAGTTCATTGCCGGTGCAACGGGTTCGATTACGGGCTATGCCACGGTTTACAAAGGGAATGCCCAGATCTGCCCGCAGACCCCGAGCGATGTGGCTGCTTTCATGAGTGCTGCCCCCTCGATGCTTGTTTCACCTACTACGTTGTCGTTCAGTGCAACCGGTGATAGCAAGACGGTTTCCGTGACTAAGATCAATGCTGATGATACCTACACGATCGAGGCTACGGCCGACAACGGCTTCACGGCTTCGGTCTCGGGTACGACTGTGACGGTAACAGTCGGTGCCAACGAAACTGAAAATACGGTCTCGGGAACGCTGACCGTGCAGCTGATGAAGGAGGGGGCGGCTGTCGATACGAAGACCGTCACCCTCTCGCAGGCGGCCCCTATTGTGGGTAATGCCGTGGCCATGACCAAGACGGACATCGAGAATGCATCGCGTGTGAGCAACTATGCGAATTTCACGGTAACTGCCGCTGACGGTAGCGTCTGGACCGGTTTCGGTATGGGATTCGGTTTTTCCAATGCGGGTAACTTCATGCCGTTGCAGTTGGGCTGGACTACCGATACGAGCAAGGATGCTTCGAAGTCCTATGTGAAGGTTCCTACCTTGACCGGTAATGCTACGAAGGTAACGATTGTTCCTAATGAAAAGACGATTGCCGAGCGTGCGTTCGTAGTGCTGCCGGCTGACTATGTCTACGGCGGCGAGGATGCCGAGACGGTGATTGCTTCGGCATTGGCTTCGGTACCTACGACCGGAACGACCGATCCACTGGTGATTGATCTTACGGGCAAGAATCTGAAGGATTTCATTATCCGTTCGGTAGGTGGTGCTTGTTATATTGACTCTATTACGGTCGAGTACGAATAGTCTTGTGAATAGTATGCTCCAGTAATTTATCCCCGGCGGAGCTGATTCCGTCGGGGATGATTATCTGAACACAAAGAGTTGATAGAGAGTTATGTATCGAAAGGTTTTTGAGAGATTGTTTGCTTGGTGTTGTTTGGTGTTTCTACTTTCCTGCAGCAAGGACGATGGCACGGGAAGCGGGACGGCTACGGCTGCTTTTAAGACCGAAACCGTCAATTGTGAAACGACCGTTACTCAGATGTTGCTCTCCGGTGGAGCCAATCTGACCTGTATCGCAACAATTGTTGAGGGGGAAGATTGGGTGTCGTTTGCAGCAACGCAAGTGCAGACCGTTTGGGAGGGGAGTCTCACCCCGGTGGTTTTTGTCTATCTGCAGAAAAATACCGCACCCGAGGAGCGTACGGCACGTGTGCAGGTGGCTTTTTCGAATGGCGATCGCACCGAATTGACGCTCACTCAATCGGCCTATACCTCTTCGGCTCTTTATGACCGCGAATGGGCCGAGCAACCTGGATACGTGGCGCAATCCGATTACATCTATAAAACCTACTTCACGACGCTGGCCGAATCGTCACGCCGCGTGCGCAACTATTCGATTTGCTACGATACGCAGAAGCGTGTGGCTCGCTGGGTGGCTTATCCGCTCCATACGTGTTACACGATGCCCAGCTTAGATCGTACGAATGCGTGGGCCTACGATCCCAACAATCAGTTGCCCGAAATTCCGCAATCCGTACAGCAGTATGTGATCGACAGCTACGGTACGGGGTATGCCCGCGGCCACCAGTGCCCGTCGGCCGACCGCTACAGTACGATTGCGACCAACGAGATGACCTTCTATGCCACCAATATGATGCCGCAAGAGAGTAAGTTCAACAGCGGCGTCTGGGGAACCCTCGAAAACAAGGTGCGCGCCAACATCGTGCGCGATACGCTCTATGTGGTGACGGGTACATGGTTTGGCGATTCGAAGACCATGACCGATCGCAAGGGAAACCGCATCGGTGTGCCATCGGACTGTTGGAAGGTATTGCTGCGGACGAAAAAGGGAAATTCGGGTAAGCGCGTGCAGGAGTGTACGGCCGACGAATTGATCGGCATCGGATTCTGGATGCCCAACGCTTCGTCAACGGGTGGAACTCCGGCACAGTATGCCGTCTCGATCGCCGAGGTGGAGGAACGTACGGGATTCACCTTCTTCCATAACCTGCCCGAGGAGGTGGCGACCGCGGTCAAACAGCAGAATAACCCGTCGGACTGGAATATAAACTAACTTTAAAACCATAACCTGATGAAAAGACTGCTTTTTACCGGCTTGTTCGTGCTGCTGTTGGCGGCCGGATTTGCCCAGAAGCCTTACAAGGTGATGTTTTACAACTTCGAGAACCTCTTCGATACGATCAACGATCCCGACGTACTCGACGAAGAGTTCACTCCCGAGGGCCCCAAAAAGTGGAACTCGGTCAAGTACGAACGCAAACTCGGTAATCTCGAACGCGTGCTCTTCGACATTGCAGCCATCGATCGTGACTATCCGATTGTGATCGGCGTCTCGGAGATCGAGAACCGTTCGGTGATGGAGGATGTGGCCGCACGGCCCAAATTGGCCCCGGCGCACTACAGCATCGTGCATTACGACTCGCCCGATGCCCGAGGCGTGGATGTCGGATTCTTCTATCGCCCCGACGTCTTCCAGCTCGAAGGCAGTGCCCCGATTCCCTACACGCTGGAGAGTGATCCCGATTTCAAAACACGTGACATCGTCACGATGTGGGGAACAATCGACGGTGCTCCGTTCTATTTCATGGTTGCGCACTGGCCGTCGCGTTTGGGTGGTAAGGAGGCTTCGGCTTACAAGCGTATGCGTGCGGCCGAGATCATGCGCCATGCGGCCGATTCGGTGCTGCAGCTCAACCCCCAGACACGTGTGGTGATGATGGGTGACTTCAACGACGACGCTACGGACGACAGCATTACCGAAGTGCTCGGCGCCAAGGGGGACATCCGCAAGCTGGAGTCGGGCGATTACTACAATCCCTTCATCAACGTGCTGAAGGCCGGATACGGTACGCTGGCCTATCAGGACATGTGGAACCTCTTTGACAACGTGGTCGTATCGGCCAATCTGGCCACGGGTGCCGATGGCGGATGGCGGATTGTCAAGGCATCGCCCAAGGCCCGTTTCTATGGCAACATCTTCAAACGTAACTACATGATTCAGCAGGAGGGCCAGTATAAGGGGTATCCGTTGCGTACGTTCGTGGGCAATAATTTCCAGGGCGGATTCAGCGACCACTTCCCGGTCTATATCTGCATCGAAAAGTAACTTCATCCATAAAACGAAAAACATATGAAGATGAAATTTTTACTCTTATCGTTACTCACGTTGTTCTCGGCGGAGGCTTTCGCCCAGGCGGACGGCGGTATCCGCGGGCAGGTTGTTGCCCGTGACGGCCGTGCGGCGTTGAGCAACGTGCAGGTGGTTGTCGAACCGTCGGGTGTGACGGCCGTGACGGACGAGCAGGGCCAGTTCCAGCTCGGCGATCTGCCTGCGGGCAATTATCAGGTGCGATTCCTTACGCCGGATTATGAGGAGTTGATCCTCCATGTGCGTGTGTCAAACGGCGTGAAGGATATCCGTTCGGTGGTGCTGACGCCGGATATGGCCGTTCCGGTCGATGATTCGGTGTTTGCCGAATTCGATACCGATGTCGAGAGCGACGGGGGCTCGGAATTGCCGTCGTCGCTGGGCGCTTCGAAGGATCTGTTCAACAGCATTGCTTCGTACAAGTTCAGTGAAATGCGCTTCAACGTGCGCGGTTACGATTCGCCCTACACGGACGTCTATCTGAACGGCATCCGTTTCAATGACGCCATGACGGGCTACGGTCCCTGGTCGTTGTGGAGCGGATTGAACGACGCGACACGCAACCAGGAGGCTACGGCCGGCCTTACCGCGACGGATTACGGCGTGGGTGGCATCGGCGGTTCGACCAACATCAATGCCCGTGCCTCGCAGGTCCGTCAGGGCTTCCGTGCCAGTGCCGTGACGGCTAACTCGATGTATCGCTTCCGACTGATGCTTTCGTATGCCTCGGGTGCGCTGGATAACGGATGGTCCTATGCCTTCTCGTTCTCGACGCGTCAGGGTGGTAACGATTATGTCGACGGTGTCTACTACAATGCCTACGCATATTTCGCTTCGGTCGAGAAGTTGCTTGGGGCCGAGCGCAACCACCGCCTGGGTTTGACGGTGATGGGAGCCCCGACGCAGCGCGGTGCTCAGCAGGCCTCGACGCAGGAGGCCTACGACCTCTTTGGTAACAACTACTATAATCCGAATGTGGGTTATCAGATGGGCAAATTGCGCAATTCACGTGTGCGCGACATGCACGAGCCGATCGTGATGCTGACCTATAATTGGGATATCGACGAGGCAACGCGTCTGACGGCTGCCACGTCGCTGCGCTTCGGCTATAATGGCTATTCGGCCCTCACGTGGAAGGACGGTCCCGACCCGCGTCCGGATTATTACCGCAAATTACCCTCGTACTACATCTTCAAGTGGGCGCAGGGTATTACGCCCGAGGGTGACGCCACCTGGTGGCAGCAGGCCATGGAGGCCGGAAGCCAGTGGGACGGCATGATGGATTGGGATGGATTCTACCAGCAGAACTATACCAATACGCCCGATCCCGGTACGGCCGAGTCGACGTATGCCGGAACAATGCGTCCGTCGAATACGATCATCGAGGAGCGCCATACGGATCAGCTCGACTATAACTTTGTGGCGAATGTCTCGCACCTGTTCGAGAACAACTCGCGTTTGGTGGGCGGCGTGAAACTGCGTATCAACCGCACGGAGTATTACGACGAGGTGAAGGATCTGTTGGGTGGCGATTATTGGTACGATATCGACAAATTTGCTCTGCGCGATATGGGATCGAGTACGATTGCCTACCAGAACGATCTGGACTACTACTTGCAGAACGGCCACGCACGTTTTGCCAAAGAGGGCGACAAGATCTCGTATGATTACTATGCCAACCTGCGTGATGCACGTCTGTGGGCCATGTATCAGATTGCGTTCGGAGGCTTCTCGATGAACGTCGGTGGCGAGGTGGGGTATGCAGCCATGTGGCGTGACGGCCGTTGGCGCAAAGGCCTCTTCCCGAACGACTCCTACGGCAAGTCCGAAACACTCGATTACCTGACGTATCGCGTGAAGGGCAATTTCGAATATCGTTTCTCGGGTGCCCACTCGCTTACGGCCGGCATCACGATGATCCAGGATGCTCCGAAGTTCCAGTCGGCTTTCGTTTCGGCACGTACGCGCAACGAGGTGACTCCCGGTCTCTCGGCTGAGAAGATTTTCGGCGCCGAGTTGACCTACAACCTCAATCTGCCATATCTGCGTGCCCGACTGACGGGTTACTACTCGCAGATGAACGATCTGTCGAAGGTGATTTCGTTCTACGACGATACGCAGAATTCGTTCATGAACTTCGCCATGAGCGGTATCGACAAACGCTACTATGGCGTGGAGCTCGGTCTGAATGTGCCGATCTGGAACGGTATCTCGTTTGAGGGCGGTCTGAGCTGGGGCAACTATCAGTACACGTCGAATCCCGAGTTCACGAGCATCGTCGATAACAGCGCTACGGTGCTGGTTAAGGACCGTGTCTATTGGGATGGCTTCCATGTGGAGAGTACGCCGCAGTTTGCTGCCAGCATCGGTCTCGACTACCGCGGCCCGCACATGTGGTTTGCTTCGATCGAGTACAACATCTACGACAACATCTATCTCTCGATGAACCCGTTCTATCGTACGGGTACAGCCGTTGAGTCCTACATTCTGGCCAACGGTGGAGCCAACGATGTGGAGCAGATCAATTACATCCGCCATCAGGAGAAATTCGGCGCTTACGGGGTGCTCAATGCCAGTGTCGGCAAGAACTGGTCGATCGCACGCCGCTATACGCTCGGCTTCAGCCTGCAGATGCGCAACCTGCTCAACAATCAGGATATCCGCACGGGCGGTTACGAGCAGATGCGTATGTATCGCAGTCGTACGGCCGATGGTACGTTCTATACGCGTTTCCCGTCGAAGTACTTCTATCTGCTGGGGACTACCTATTATCTGAATGTCTATTTCCGCTTCTGATCCGGAGACACCGATTTATTTTTGAATGAAGATTATGAAAACGACGAAAATAGTTCTGATGGCTCTGGCCGCTGCGCTGATGGCCGGCTGCTACAACGACTTCGACAATCCGGCCCCGGCGCCCGTGTGGACCGATGCCCAGGTCGAGGCTACGGGAGCCAAACTCATCTCGATTGCCGAGGTAAAACAGATCTTTATCGATCAGTTCGGCAGTCTGAGCGGTACGGGCAGCAATTCGAGTTGGAATGATACGAAATACTATCAGTTCGACCAGGATCTCTACATTAAGGGCAAGGTGATCTCGAACGACCGTGAGGGCAATGTCTACAAATCGCTCTTCCTGCAGGACGAGACGGCGGCCATCGAGATCCGTCTGACCAACGGAAACTTCCTCACCTACCATATGGGTGAATACAACGAGGCGAAGACCGAGATCCCCTCGCAGTGGGTCTATGTGTTGCTTCGTGGACTCTATATCGGCAACTACCGCATGATGCTCAGCATCGGCAACGGTCCGACGGATTCGTACAATGCCGTGGGCGAACATAAGTTCTATGCCAATTCCAACATCGAACTGGCGGACGAAATCGCTGCGCATGTGCTCCCGGGTGAGCCGGCTACACTGGTCGTAGGGGAAGACATCAAGGTGGTGAACAGTTCGAACTATACGGAGTTGGGTGAGGCCGATTTCGGCCGTCTGATCCGTTTCGAGGGGCTGGAGTGCTACTATGCGGGTGTCGATACGCAGGAGTCGCTCTATCCGGAGACCTATCCCGATTACGTGAAACCGGCTCCGCTGCACAACGGTTCCTACGAGCAGATCTATCCGAGCTGGATCTACACGGACATTCGCCCGATTGTGAACAAGCCGTGGTATGAATGGGCTTTCAGCCACAATACGACCAACTTGTATGGGTCGGTATGCTTTGTGTACAATCCCAATCCGCAGTATACGTCGGACAAGGGTGTCTACATGGTGCGAACGAGTGGATATTCGCGTTTTTCGGGCCGCCGTGTCGTGAAGGACGGGGCAGTGGGTACCATTACGGGTATCTACGGTATCTATTCGAAGGAGAGCAACTATTCGGGTGGCTCGCGTGATTATGCGACTTATCAGTTGACCTTGAACCGTTATGCGGATCTCGAGTTCGCTGAGGAGGATTTCCTGACGGCAGCCGAAGTGGAGGCTCTGACGCCGGCCGATTCCTATGTGACGCCCGATGTCGAAGGTGAGGTGGACTGATGACGTACAGGATCTCAATCTGGACGGTTATGCCTCCTGAAGTGGCATGACAAAATGTGCAAGCGGCGCATCCCATTGGGGGATGCGCCGCTTCTTTGTGTGCATGTTCTGCGTCAACGTCTGTTCCAGATCGAGGAGGTCTGGTAGAGGCTGATGGCGCGGTTGAGGTGCGTCTGGTCGATTGTATCGGTCGGTTGCATGGCAAACGGCTCTTCTGCTGTCGGGGTCAGGCGATACTGCTCCGCACGACGCACCGGTGAGAGTACCGTGAAGAGGTCCCCTTCGAGATAGCCCAAATCCTGGTACGTGGCGATAAAGGCCCGCGGTTCGAAATCCTCGGCCAAAGCATCGCGGCCGTAGAAATACGAGTCATACTCGAGTCCCATCAAGGCGAAGAGCGTCGGCATGAGGTCGATCTGCGAGACCGTATGATCTACGATGCGCGGCTCGATCAGGGACGGAGCGTAGATCAGGGCCGGGATGTGGTATTTGTCGAGTGGAATTTCGGTTTTACCGGCACTTGAGGCGCAGTGGTCGGCCGTGACGACGAAGATGGTCTGATCGAACCACGGTTGACGGGCCGCCTCGCGGAAGAATTCGCCCAAGGCATAGTCGCTGTACATCACGCCACCGGCGCGTGATTTGGCGTCGTGCGGGATGGGAATGCGACCGTCGGGATAGGTGAACGGGCGATGGTTGCTGACGCTCATCACGTGGGCAAAAAAGGGCTTTCCCGATGCGGCATCTTCACCCAGCGTGCGGATTACCTTGCGGTAGGCATCCTCGTCGCATACACCCCAGATATTGGCAAAGGTGATCTCCTCGGGGGCATATTGCCGCTGGTCTACGATGTCGTAGCCATTCCCGCCGAAGAAGGTCTCCATGTTGTCGAAGTAGCTGTTGCCGCCATAGAAGTAGCGAACCGTGTACCCTTTATCGCGGAGCATGGCGCCGGTCGAGTGCATGTTGGCATTGTTCGGTCGTTTGATGATGCTCTGTCCGGGGCAGGGAGGTAACGAGAGGGTTACGGCCTCCAGACCGCGTACCGTGCGGTTGCCCGTGGCAAAGACCCGGTCGAAGGCCAGACTGCGTTCGTAGAGTGAGTCGAGCACCGGAGTGATCCCGTCGTGTGAGCCGAAACGCTCCATATAGGAGGCGCTCATGCTTTCGAGCGTAATCAGCACAATGTTGTAACGCGGCGCGTCGGCAACGCCTGCGATGTGACGGCGGTTTGTATCTTCGCTGCCATACAGCGCATGGACCGTGGCTTCGGCCTCGGCCTGGGGAAGGGTCAGATAGAACTGCTCGTAGTCAAGTTCGTTTTTCAGAAAAGCGTCGTAGAATTTGTAGAGGCCGTTGGCCTGGAGCTCATTTACGTATACGTTTTCGCTGTTCTGAAACCGGGTGTTGAACCCCAGTACCAGGACTGCAAGTATGCCTGCTGCTGCGTAGATAGGGGTTGCAACGCATTTCCATCGCCAGCCGTAGAGGGCGTCGTATCGGGCGAGCGGACGACGGAAGAGCAGCCACGTGATCAGCAGAGTCAGGAGCAGCAGGCCGAGCATCATCGGTACCACGGGGTACGACTCCATGATGTTGCCTACCACCTCGTTCGTATAGACCAGGTAGTCGACCGCAATGAAATTATAGCGTACGCCAAATTCACTCCAGAAGAAGTATTCGCACAGTCCGTTGAAGAGGATCAGTCCGACGTAAAGAACCAGGAGTATGCCGAGCCAGCTGCGGCCCCAGCGTTGTCGAAGAGACGGTACGAAGAGGCGCAGGGCAAAACTGATGGCCCAGTATCCGATCAGTCCGGCGGCGATGGCGGGAACTACACTTCCGTATTCGTCGAAGATCGTGTGCCCGAAGGCAACGTAACAGAATGCGCCGATGAGTACGGCCAGCAGCACATATCCGACCGGTTTGCCGAACCGGGCCTTGCCGATGCTCATGACGTAGAGCCACAGGAAGACGAAGCAGATCGTGGCCATGCAGAGGTCGTTAACGGCACCGAGCAGGAAGATCTGGAGCCATTCGCCGAAGCGAAAGCCGAGGTCGGTCGTCTGTTCGTTGAAGAGCAGAATGATGCGGACAAGGGTCTCGACGGCAAGGGTCAGAAGTGCCAGACGTGCGTAGAGCCGTCCGAACAGGTGGATGCTTTCTTTCATTTGTAGTAGAGTTGTACTTTTAGCTCTGTTGTAGTGAAGAATGGTTTATTTCGGGGATAAAAGTATGAATTTTTTTCTCAAATTCAACAATAAAAAGGACGGTTCCCTCTTTTCATGAGGGAACCGTCCTTATCGTTACTCGGACAGCGAAAATCTATTCAGCCGTCGTCTGAGCTGCTGCGGGACGCATGACGATCTTAGCCTCGTTGCCGTCAGCCAGGATCTTGCGTGCGAGTGCCTGAACATCTGCGTTCGTCACCTGCTGCAGTGCCTGCTCGTAGTTCGAAAGGTAATCCAGACCGTTCGTGTAGTACTTGTCGATGTAGTTCATCCACGTGCCGTTCTCCTCGAGACCGTTCTTCCACTCCTTGGCCAGATACTCGCGCGTCTTCTCCACATCTTCGGTCAGCGGGCCCTCTTCGGCGATCTTGTTGAGCTCGGCCATGATGTCACCCATCAGTTCGTCGGCCATCTGCTCGTTGGTGTCGAAGGTGATGATCAACGTGTAGTTCTCGTCCGGAACATAGGTCGTCATGCCTCCGACCTGCACGCCGTACGTGCCGCCCTTCTCCTCACGGATCGACTTCAGGTAGCGGGCGTTGAGTGCCTGCGAGAGGAACTCCATCGTCAGACGGTTCTCGATCGTGTAGGGCATCTTGCCCGTGAAGTAGTACCATACCGAGACCTTCGGCTGCTGCATCGGCGTGGTGAAGTCGTTGACCACCTTGCCCGTCACGGGGTGTACGCCGTCGTCGGTGAACGAGAGCTTCTTCTTGGAGGTGGGCAGCGAACCGATGTACTTCTCGACCAGCGGACGGAGCGTCTCGAGGTCGACGTTGCCTACGAACGTGAAGGTGAAGTTGTCGGCATTGCCGTAGAGTGCATCGTGGATAGGCTGCAGTTCGGCGAACTGTACTCCGTCGAGGATCTCAGGCGAGAGCATCTGTTTGCGCGGGTTGTTGCCGTAGACCGTCTCCATGATCTTGTCCTGGATGATGTAGTCGGGGTTGTTGAGCATGTTCTCGACATTGGCGCGCACCATTTTCATGAAGGTGTCGTAGTCGGACTCACTGTAACGCGGCGACGTGAAGTTCAGATAGACCAGCTGCAGCATCGTCTCCAGATCTTTCGGCGAGGCCGAACCGCTCATGCCGTGCGTATAGCTGTTTACCGAGTAGCCTACGCTGGCAGCCTTGCCCGAGAGTTGCTTCTGCAGGTCGATGGCCGAGAATCTGTCTACGCCCGAACGATCCAGAATCTGCGGCATCAACAGAGCTGTGTAGTACTGGTCGTCGCTCAGAATCGACGTACCGCCTTCGCCCTTGATCGAGAGGCGTACTTCGTCCTTGTTGAATTCGGTCGGCTTGACGATGATGCGCACGCCGTTCTTGAGCGTCCATTCCGTCGTGCCGAGCACGTCGTTGTGGGCCTCCTTCTTTACGCGCGAACCTTTCAGCGCCTTTTCGTTGGCGATCAGCGGTTCCTTAACCATATTGTCCTCATAGGGTTCAACCTCGGCCTCACGGGCGGCAACGATCATTGCCTGCAGCTCTTCGGCCGTCGGATTGACCAGACCTTCCTTTTCGGGAACGTTGGCGATTACGACCCAGTTCTTGGGTTGGAGCAACTGCTGGCAGGCCATGTTCACGTCGTTGAGCGAGATGAGCTTGAGCAGCGTGCTGTCGAGTTTCCATTCGGTCTCGGCATCGGGTACCGGATAGCCGTACTGATAGTTGCGGACCATGCGTGCGTGGAAATCGCCGTTGCGACGGTCGTCACGGCTGGCGTACTGACGCTCAATGGTGCGCATCAGGTCGTTCTGTGCGCGTTCGAACTCTCCGGCCGTGAAGCCAAAGCGACGCGTCTTCTCCATCTCGGTCAGCACGGCCTGGAAACCTGCGGGCAGTTTACCCTCCTGCGTGCTGACATTGAAGGCCGTGACTTCGAGCGTCGGGATGATGCCGACGTAGCCGTCACCCATTCCGGCACCGAGGAACGGAGCGTCGGGCTGCTGTGCGATCTCGGCGAAGCGGGCATTCTGCATGGTCGTGGCATAGAGAATCAGCAGATCCTGCATCTCACGCAGTACCAGTCCGTTTGCCTCTTTGGGCAGTGCGGGGCGTTTGATGTAGATCGAGGCCGAGGTCGAGGTCATCTCCGGATCGGCGAAGACCGAAATGATCGGTTCGTCGTTGTCGGGCACGACGATTACCTCCTTCTGCGGAGCGTCGGCTGCCGGAGCCGGGATGTCGGACATCAGCTTCTTGAGGTCGCTCTCGATGCGATCCACGTCGATGTCACCGACCACTACGATGGCCTGATAATCGGGACGATACCACGTGTGGTAGAAGTTTTCGAGCGTATCGTAATCGAAGCTTTTCAGCCCCTCGAGGTAGCCGATGACGTTGCGGTGCTCATACTTCGTACCTTTGGCGAGGTGCTTGATCATGTTGGTCTGCGAACGCCACATGGCACCGTCGCGCGTACGCAACTCCTCCATGATCACGCCACGCTCCGAGTCGATCTCTTCGGGCTGCAGGGCGATGAAGTGCGACCAGTCGTGCAGGATGAGCATCGCCGTATCGATGATGCCCTGGCGCGACGTCGGCACATCCTCGATCATGTACGACGTTTCGTCCTGTGTGGTATAGGCGTTGAGGTTGATGCCGAACTTCACGCCAATCGTCTCCAGATAGTCGATCATCTGCTTTCCGGGCAGGTTCTTCGTGCCGTTGAAGGCCATGTGCTCCAGGAAGTGGGCCAGACCCTGCTGTTCGTCATTCTCCTGAATGGCGCCCACGTTGTGCAGGATGTAGAAACTTGCCTGACCTTTCGGTTTCTCGTTGTGGCGGATGTAGTAGGTCATCCCGTTGTCGAGCTTGCCCATCCGAATCTCCTTGTCCATCGGGATCGGCTCCATTGGATTGAGCTGTGCCTGTGCGTTCGTGAAGAAGAGGAACGCGGCGGACACGGCCAGCAGTAGTTTTTTCATAGTTTTGCTGTTTTTGAAAGGTTTTACGTTGTTGTTTCTGTCTGTTTTAATTCTTAATGGCTTGAGGCAGCATCTTTTCCCGCGCGGCCGGAGGCTGGAGTTCGTCTCCGAGGCGAGATTCAATCCTCCCTTGAGGGGGCGTCCTCCATCTCTTCGGGGCGGTATTCGATGATGTCGCCCGGTTGGCAGTCGAGTTCGCGGCAAATGGCTTCGAGCGTCGAGAACCGGATGGCTTTGGCCTTTCCGTTCTTGAGGATCGAGAGGTTGGCCGGCGTGATGTCGATGCGCTCCGCCAACTCGCCGAGCGAAATCTTGCGCTTGGCCATCATGACGTCTATGTTGATAATTATCGACATGTTGCTCCTTCCGTTTTACATGGTCAGGTTAAATGGTCAGCCGTTGCTCTTCGCTCAGATTCTGTCCGATAGCGAAGACTTCGGCCGTGAAGAAGATAATCACACCCATGATGATCGTCGGGTAGGAGACCATGAACGTGGTGTCGATATCAAGGTTTGTCCCGGCGAGCAGTTCCGCAGCCCGTACCTTCATGCGCCATGCGGTGAACGAAGTGCTCAGTTCGGCAAGAATAGTCAGGCATCCGATCGTACGCAGATACCAGATGTTACGGCGGTCGAGCGTGCGTTCTTCGCGGATCGAGCGGCGGATTGAGTGGATGATGAGGAACATCAGTACTACGATAGCGATGTAGGCCACGACTTCGAGCATGGTAAGCAGATAGAAGAGCGGGCTGCCTCCGACTGAACTGAAAGCCAGACGCAGCGGACCGGTTCCGGGGTCGGCCGGACGGTCGACCGTAAGGCTCACGCGGCGAACCTCGGGAATGATGCGCACGGGCGAGAGCGAGTCGAGTCCCTCAACCGGGAAGGCGGTTTTGTGAACCAGCGGAATCTCCCCCAGCAGGAATATCTGTCGAGGTTCGCCTTTGGCCAGGCTGCGGGCGATGTCCTGTCCCATGATGGCCCCCTCGTTGTATCCGCGCGAGAAGTTGGGCCAGAGGCTGTGGGCGAGTCCGGCGGCCAGTACGACGAAGAACGTGATGTAGATCACGAGCATGCGTTGCAGGAGTGATTTCTTGTTTTGCATGGTTACACTCTTTAAGGTTCCCAGGACAAAGTTAGAAATAGATTTCTGAAAAACAAATAATATTTATCGTTTTTCGATAAATTTTTTGTTTGTGAGGATAAAATAGAAGTGAAATCTCGTTTTTTGCCTTGTATGTCGCTATTTTTTGAGTCCGGGTTTGTCGACCCAGCCGGATTTTTTCCGATCTTTGTACACGCGGGGCCTCAATGTGTTCGAAGGTCGAGGCCAGTGCATATACAACTTATTATGGCTGAAAAGACTATCTATCCCTTCCGGGTTGAACCTCAGGAGGTTGACTTTACGATGTGTGCCACGGTGCCGGCTTTGGGCTGTGCCGTGCTCAATGTGGCCGGGATCGATGCCCACGGCAAAGGCTTTGGGGTCGATGTGCTCAACGAGCGAAACTGTTCGTGGGTGCTCTCCCGTATGGCCTTCGAGGTGGATCGGCGGCCGAAGCAATATACCGATTACCGCATAGCAACATGGATCAGTGATTACGGTCGGGTGCTGTCGACGCGTAACTTTACCCTGACGGATTGTGCGGGCGAGGAGTTCGGACGTGCCGTCACACAATGGGCAATGATTGACCTCGAACGGCGTACGGCGCTCGATCTTTCGGGGGTGGGGCGAGCCCATGCCGAGGCGATGGTGCCGGAGCCGGCACCTGCCGAAAAACCCCGCAAGATTGCACCCTTTGAGGTGCAGCAGAGTGTGACGCATCGGGTGGCCTACAGCGACATTGACTTCAACCGCCACATGAATACGATGCGTTACATCGACTTGATGTTCGACTGCCTGCCGATCGAATTGCATGCGTCGCAACGCGGTATGCGGCTCGATATTCACTTCCTGCATGAGTGCCGTTACGGCCAGTTGCTTACGGTGGGGTGGAGCCGCGAGGCCGATCGCTGGCTCTTCTCGATCCGCAACGAAGAGCAGGAGGCCGTACGTGCTGCTGTCGAGTGGCGTTAGATCCGCAAAAGTTGTTTTCACTGGCAGGTTGTAGGCTATGAATCATCCCATTCGAAAAATAACGGTGCTGGGGCCGGCTCATCCCTATCGGGGTGGATTGGCGGCCATAATGGAGACGCTGGCCCGCATTTTCCAGCGGCGCGGTGCCGACGTGCGCATCGAGACCTTCACGGTGCAGTACCCCTCCTTTCTCTTTCCGGGCGAGAGTCAGACGGTCGATACACCGCCGCCGTCGGATCTGCAGATTGTCCGTAGTGTCAATACGGTCAATCCACTCAACTGGTGGCGAGTCGGGAGCCGGTTGCGACGGGAATGCCCCGATGTCGTTCTGCTGAAATATTGGACTCCATTTATGGCCCCTTGTTTTGGGTCCATCGCACGGCTTGCACGACGTAACGGCCACACGAAGGTACTGTGTCAGATCGACAACGTCGAACCGCACGAACACCATATTATAGACCGACCGTTTAACCGTTATTTCCTGCGTGCGGTCGATGGATTTGTCTATATGTCGGAACAGGTACATCGGGAGTTGGCTGCCTATACAGAGGCTCCGGCCCTCTTTTCGCCTCACCCGATGTTTGAACATTTCGGCGGGCCGATCGATCGGGCGGAGGCGTGTGCTCGGCTCGGGCTCGATCCGTCGTGCGGCTATGTGCTCTTTTTCGGCTTGATTCGCGAGTATAAGGGACTCGATCTGTTGCTGGACGCCTGGGCCCGACTTAAGGACGGAGGATGTACGGCAGGGCGTAAATTGTTGATTGCCGGCGAGTTTTATACGGATCGTAAACCCTATCTTGAGCAAATCGAACGCATGGAGCTTGGGGACGACGTGGTATTGCACGATCATTTTGTGGCCGATGAAGCGGTGAAAAATTATTTTTCGGCAGCCGATTTCCTTGTTTTGCCCTATCGTACGGCTACGCAGAGCGGTGTGACGCAGATTGCCTACCGTTTCGGTGCGCCGATGGTGGTGACCGACGTGGGGGGATTGCCCGAGATTGTGCCCGATGGGCGTGCCGGCAGGGTCTGCCGTCCGGAGGTTGGAGCGCTGGCCGAGGCCATCGGCCAGTTGTTTGATGGGGAGACCCTGCGGCAGTTACGTGAGGGCGTGCAGCGCGAAAGCCGTCGTTTCTCGTGGGATGAGATGTGTAACCGTATCGAGGAGTTGTACACCCGGGTTGCGGGTTGCAGTTGAGTCGGACGAGTATAGTGAAAAGGAGGCGAGGGCCGCAACACCGGTTGAAAAGGTGTTGCGGCCCTCGCGCATATCTCGGGAGTTGCCCGTTTACTTTTTGATGTTGGGCAACTCCAGTCCGTAGTGACGCTTGGCATCGAGACGCTTCAGCGCAATGCCCAGAATCATGGCTACGGCACCGCAGCTGGCGAAGATCAGCATCGGGGCCGTGTAGTTATAAGCGGCACCTTCGACACCGGCCTTGATCTGCTCGGCCACGCCCGGGTTGGTGATCTTCAGTACGTTGCCGATCAGCAGCGGGAAGAGGCACAGACCGACGTTCTGGATCCAGAAGATGAGCGAGTAGGCCGAACCCAGATAACGCGTCTCCATGATCTTGGGTACCGACGGCCACAGGGCGGCGGGCACCAGCGAGAACGAAACGCCCAGCAGCACGATTGAACAGTAGGCGAGCAACTTGCTCGGGTAAGCCGGCAATACGAAGGCGAACGTCAGGTGGCAGATAATCATCAGCAGGGCACCGAAGATCAGCATCGAGGCTCCCTTGCCCTTATGGTCGAGGTAGCTGCCCAGGAAGGGGGTGATGGCCGCTGCGCCCATCGGGAACCAGCGGAAGATATTGGCCGCATTGGCTGCCGAAATGCCGAGGTTGCTCTCGAGCATGTTGGTCGCAAAGCGCTGGAACGGGAAGATGGCCGAGTAGTAGAGTACGCAGAGGCAGGCTACGATCCAGAAGACCTTGCTCGAGAAGATCTTACCCAGGTCGCTGACGTGGAACTCCTCGTCGGCGCTCTTTTCGCCCTGCTGTTTTACGCCGATCTGGCGATCGAGCTTGCGGTCCATCACGCAGAAGACCGTGAAGCAGACGATGCCGATGAGCAGCAGCAGCGTGCAGAAGGCGATGGGACGTACGACCGATGCCGGAGCCATGTTGGCCAGCCAGGGCGAGATCGTGAAGATGAAGAAGACGCCGATGCGGGCGATGGCCATCTCGAGGCCCATGGCCAGTGCCAGCTCCTTGCCCTCGAACCACTTGGCAATGGCCTTCGATACGGTGATGCCGGCCATCTCGCAGCCGCAGCCGAAGATCATGAAGCCCAGCGAGGCCAACTTGGCCGAGCCGGGCATGGCGACCCACCAGCTGTTGAGCCAGGCTTCAAGCCCCGTGCCGATAAAGGCATCGCTCACGGCATAATACTTGATGCAGGCACCGATGAACATCAACGAGGCCGACAGCTCGCCCGTGAAGCGGATACCCATCTTGTCGAGGATGATACCCGCCAGGATCAGGAAGCCGAAGACATTGAAGATGAACTCCGAACCTCCATAAATACCGAAGACGTCGGGCGTCCATCCGCGCTGGGCCTCGATCATGCTCTGCAGCGGCGAGAGCAGGTCGACGAACATGTAGCCGAAAAGCATCATCAGCGCAATCAGGATGAGCGCCATCCACCGTGCCACGGGTGAATCGTTGAGTCTTTTTTGGATGATTTCTGTCATTTTTCTGTTTGTTTATTTATTTATTGATTAGAGTCATTCTCGTCGGTGTCTGTTTCCGGTCTCAGGCTTAGGGCCGAGGCTGTATGGCATAGCGTTTGAGCACCGTGTAGGCCTGTTCGATACCCAGTTCACCTGCCTTCGAGAGGTCGAGGCATCCCTTGCGCGTATCCTTCATGAAGATCTGGATCAGTCCGCGGTTGTAGTAGGCCTCGGCGAAGGTCGGATTCAACTCGATGGCGCGAGTGTAGTCCTCGTATGCCTCGGGCAGTTTGCCCGAGAGGGCCAGCAGTGTGGCCCGGTTGTAGTAGTTGTAGGCAAAATCGGGGAAGAGTTTGATCGCCTTGTTCAGGTCGGCAATCGCTTCGTCGTAACTATAGGTGCGCTTGCCGCTGTTCTGAAGCCGCTGAGCCGGGTCCGAGTCGATCGAGATGCGCTGGTACGAGTTGTCGATCGACGAGATGAAGTCGATCATCTCGGCTTGTGTGGTTGAGCGGTTCAGATAGAGGAACGGATTGCCCGGATTCTGCTCAATGGCAGCCGAGTAGGTATTGACCGCATTGGTGTATTGCTTGATGAGCGACTGTGTGATGCCTCGTTCGAAGAGTACGGTCCATGTCTCCGTCGAAGGGGTGGTGCGCAGGCGGTCGGCATACTGCTTGTCGAGCAGGATGAGCGAGTCCGCCGGGATGTCGCTGTCGCCATAGGTCAGCTGCAGCAACCGGTTGCCGATACGTTGCCGGAAGTCTTCGACGCGTTGTACGTGGTACGCTTCCTCCTCCTTTTCGGTGAGGGTGTCGGGCCGCATGAGCGTAAACTTGAACAGCGGCAGCAGCTTCAGTTCTTCGCCTCCGGCACCCTGCGCCTTACCGGCGCGTTCAAAGGCACTGCCCGAGAATTGGCTGTCGAACGACAGCAGCCGATCGAAACGTTGGGTGGTGTCGGCAAAGATCGAGTAGGTGCTGTCGCTCAGACGCGAACGGTATTCGGCAATCTTGCGTTGGGCCGTCTCGCGGTCCGAACGGGAGCCCTTTTCGTCGCGGAGCAGGGCACGCAGGTTGCTGCGGTTGAGGTAGGCGTTGGCAAAGTCCGGATAGAGTTCAATGGCGCGTGTGTAGTCCTGTTCGGCTTCGTGCAGGTTGCCCAGATCGGTCTGTAGCAGGGCGCGGTTGTAGTAGACGAGGACGTTGTTCGGTGAGTAGAAAGCTACCTGGTTGTAGTCATCCAATGCGCGGTTGTAGTCACCGATTTGCGTGCGCAGGATGGCGCGGTTGAAATAGGTGAGGGCATTGGTCGAATCGAGTTGGATCACCCGGTCAAAATCGTGCAGAGCCTGCATCGGCCGCTGGGTCTCGGAGTAGACCAGCGCACGGTTGAAGTAGGAGAGCAGGTAGGTGGAGTCGCAGGCGATTGCCTGGTCGAAGTCGGTCTCGGCCTCACGATAGCGCCGTTGCTGCATGTAGAGCGAGCCGCGGCGGTTGTAGCTGTCGGGATTTTCGCGGTTGGTGCGGATGGCCGTATTGAAGTTCTCGTAGGCACGCGTGGTGTCTTTCAGGTAGAGATAGCAGACGCCGCGGTTGATGTAGGCATCGGCCACCTTGTTCTCCTGGCGGATGAACATGTCGAAATCCTCGATCGCTTCGCGGAACTGCTGGTTGAGCAGTCGCGTGACGCCGCGGCTGTAGTAGGGGCTCGGCAGATCGGGGCGCAGCTCGATGGCTTCGGCGAAATCGCGCAGGGCATCGTCGTAGTTGCCCAGACGCGAGCGCGTGATGGCCCGGTAGGTATAGGCCGTCGTGAAGACGGGGTTCTTCTCGATGGCGATCGTGAAGTCGGCGTCGGCACCCAGCAGGTCGTCGAGGTTGTACTTGGCGATACCGCGCAGGAAGTAGCCTTCGTAGGCGTCTTCATCGAAACGCAGCAGTGTATTGAGAGTGCGGATGGCCTCCTGGTAGTCGTTGTTCATCATGCACGTACGTCCCAGCCAATAGAAGTAGTTCTTGTTGTACTGGGCGTGCACCTCCTGCCGTCCCACGGAGAGGAACAACAGAAGGAGTAGGAAGCCGAAGACCGTTTTGCGCATGTGTCGTGTGTTCGAAACGTTTGGGTGCATGAATTTCGTCGAAGGTCGGGAGTCGGTTATTCGGGGTCGTAGCCGAAGCGGCGCAGTTGGCGTTCGTCGTCGCGCCAGTTTTCGCTCACCTTGACGAAGAGTTGCAGGAAGACCTTCTTGCCGAGAAATTGTTCCATGTCCTCACGGGCTGCCTGACCCACGCGCTTGAGTTTTTCGCCCTTGTGGCCGATGAGGATACCCTTTTGAGAGTCGCGGGCCACGTTGATTACGGCACTGATGCGGTCGATCGTCGGCTCTTCGCGATAGCTTTCGATCTCGATCTCGCAGCAGTAGGGGATCTCCTTGTCGTAGAAACGCAGGATCTTTTCGCGGATGATCTCCGAGGCGAAGAAGCGCAGTGTTTTGTCCGTAAGCGTATCCTTCGGATAGAAGGCCGGCCCTTCGGGCAGTACGTCGAGGATCCGTTGGAAGAGCCCTTCGATGTTGAACTGCTCGCGGGCCGAGACGGGAACGATCTGGGCGTCGGGCAGCAGACCGTGCCATTTTTCGGTCAGTGCTTCCAGTGCTTCGGGAGTCGAGAGATCGATCTTGTTGATGACCACCAGCGTCGGGATGCCGCTGCGGCGGATGTTCTCCACGATCTCCATCGAACGGTCGCTCTGTTCGACCGTGTCGGTCACGTAGAGAATCACGTCGGCATCGCTCACGGCACCGGTAACGAAGCGCATCATTGCCTCCTGGAGCTTGTAGCCCGGCTTCAGAATGCCCGGTGTGTCGGAGTAGACAATCTGGAAGTCATCGCCCGAGACGATGCCCATGATGCGATGACGGGTGGTCTGGGCCTTGGAGGTGATGATCGAGAGTTTTTCACCCACGAGGGCGTTCATCAACGTCGATTTGCCGACGTTGGGATTGCCGATGATGTTTACGAAACCCGATTTATGCATAGTGCGCGTTTTTTGACTCGTTCGGACAAAGGTACGAATTTTCATCGGAAATCACTCCTTTGCCGTGAGCCTATTTTGCCGGATGGAGCGGTGGATAGGTGAGAATCTCTGGTTTTGACAGAAGAAGACGAAAGCATGAACTGACAAAAAGAGGTTGTCCCGGTGAGGAAATTTCGTAAATTTCGGTTACATTTGTCTTTTAGTGCGAGCGCATTGCAAGGCGGCGAGGAGAATTGGGGGGGGAGCCGCCCCAGATTTGTAACTAAATTTATGTAAACAGCATGAACAGCATGAATACCAATGTAAGTCCGCGTTCACGGGCCTCGCTGAAGAGGGCCCGTATCGTTCTGTGGGTGATGATCGCAGCTTCGTTGGCGGCCCTTGTCGCCATGGTGGAAGGCACGGTGCGGTTCGAGAATCCGTTGCCTGGCGGCGTCTTTCGCTACGACGGATGGCTGATCATACTCTTTGCTCTTGCCGCACTGACGGGGTGCGGCCTGGGGCTCTGTTATGCCGTGCGCTTCGTCTCGAAGGGAACAACCTCCGACGAGCCGGTCCGCACCGGGGGCGCGGAGCCCGGGGCGCGGAGCATCGGCCGACGCGCCAAACAACTCCTCGTGGTGTTGGCGGCAATGGTCGGCGGTGCGCTGATCTTCTACGTGGGGGCGTATTACGTGATGTGGCTGATTCTGGAGGTCGGGGCTTATGTGCTGCCCTATGTGTTGTTGCTGCTCATGGAATTCGGCTGCTTCTGGTACGGGAAACGGTGGGTGAGCCGTCCGGTTGCAGCGGAGAGGTCTCAAGGTGGCGAGGCCGAGGCTCAGACTGATGAAGCGAAGCGGATTGAAGATCTGCGCGGAGTTCGCCGCTTCGGAGCCCGTCTGTGGCTTACCTATCGGGCCGAGGTGATCGGTATCGTTGCCGGGGTGGCCTATCTGATTGCCGGAGTGTTGTTCGTGGTGGATGGATTTGACCTCCGCGGGAGTGAGAGGCTGCAGATCGATGGCCGGGAAAAGTCCGGCAGAATTCAGGAGCTTCCCGAGAAGATCGATTCGTTGCGTGCCGGACTGCCCTCCGAGGTCGACAGCCGCTCTGCTTCGGCACAATAACCGCCAGGCGAACTTCCCAGATCGGA
>CALUII010000013.1 GCA_944320665.1 uncultured Alistipes sp.
GTAAAACTGGGTGTTTGTTTTGCAATCTGCTGATTTTCAGCGTTTGTTGCGGAGAGAAGGGGATTCGAACCCCTGAAGCCCTTTGGGGGTTTACTCGCTTTCCAGGCGGGCCAGTTCAACCACTCCTGCACCTCTCCGGGTCGCTCGGCGCTCTTGCGCGGATGCAAAGATACGAGTCTTATCGGTGCGGGCAAAAAAATAGACCGAAAAATTTTTGTTTTTCTGCATTTTGTCCGTGGTCGAGTGGGGTTCCATCGTTTTTTGTGAGGCCGTCGGCCGCCGCTCCGCTTCTCCCCTGTGCGACCTGCAGACGATCCGGAGGGACGGTCTGTGCGGGCACTCAACGTCCCGTAGCCTGCAGATAGGCGGTCACCTTCTCGCAGTAGGTCGTGCAGGCATCCGTACGCTGGTCGCGGCTCTGTTGCAGCAGGGTCTGGGCATCGAGCAGGTCGGTCAACGAGACGGTGCCTGCCTCGTAGTAGTCGTTGTTCAGACGCAGATTCTCCTCGGCCGAGGCAATCGAACGTTCGGCTACCTCGATCTGGCTGTAGGCCTCCTGCATTTCGTTCCATTTCGACTCGATCTCGACGAGCATCATGGCGCGGGCATCCTCGCGGTCGTTTTCGGCCTGCTGCTGACGCAGCCGCTCGCGCTTCATGTCCTGCGAGCCGCCCCACCAGCCCGTGATCGGTACCGAGACGCTGGCGTAGATCATGCCGAAATCCGTATCTTTCGACGTGAGGTCGTGGTAGAAGTATCCGGCGCCGACGCCGACTGACGGGAGGTTCTTGCCCAGAGCCAGCCGTTTGCGGTATCGGGCGGCATCGACCTGAGCGTCGAGCAGCTGGCTCTCGGCGCGACGGTCAACGCCCTCCTCGGGCGTGAGGTAGTAGTCGAGGGGCGAGGCCAGCTGTCCGAAGTCATCGAAGGCGATCTCGAAGTCGCGCTCCTCGATTCCTGTCTGATGGCGGAGCAGCAGTTTCGTGACGCGGATGCCGTTCTCGACGCGCAGGCGGTCGCTTGTCAGGCGTTGTTGCTGCAATTCGACACGCAGCAGGTCGTTGCGGGTCGTGATGCCCGCCTCGACGGCCGTGCGTACGCTCGTGTAGAGCTCGTCGAGTTGAGCCTCCACGACGCCGATCGTCTGCAGCTTCTCCTTGAGGGCGACCAGCTGCCAGAAATACTTCTCGGTGGTGGCCACCACTTCGTTCTCGGTCAGTTGCAGCTGCAGCGTGCTGACGTCGCGGCCGACGCGGGCCAGTTTGTTGCTGTTGACGATCTGCCCGCCGGCGAAGATCGGCAGCATGGCCGTTACTCCGGCCATCTTGCCGCGATCCAGCATCTCGAAGGGGATGTTGCTCGGGATGCCGAGTGCGGCGAGGGCCGGGAGGGCCGGCAGCGTGATGTCGGCCTGCAGCATCGGGTCGCTCGTGCGGAAGATGGCCCCCGTGGCGGAGATCTGCGGGAAATAGTGGGTAAAGGCCTCCTTCGAGGTCTGGGCAGCGATCTGTACGTCGAGCGCCCCGTTCCGCATCTTGACGTTGTGTTCGAGGGCCAGGTCACGGCACTGTTCGAGCGTGTAGCTGGTCTGCGCCGTCAGCGGGGCGGCGGCAAGCAGTCCCGCGAGCAGGAGCAGGTGCGACAGACGATTATTGTTCTTCATGGCGGGTGTTCGTTTTTGCATTTCCGAATAGTTTCCAATAGGTTACGGGCAGCACCGTGACTACGAGGATCATGGCGGCTACCGTGCCGAAGCAGATGACGATACCCATGGGCGTCCAGAGCGAACTGTTGCTGATGATCATGGGGATCACACCCACGGCCGTCGTGGCCGAGGTGAGGAAGATCGGGAGCATGCGTCGTTTGCCGGCATCGTAGGCGGCGTCACGCGCCGAGTAGTGGTGGACGATGCGGAGTTCCTCGGCGTGCTGGAACATGATGATCACGTTGCGCACGACGATACCCATCAGGCTGACGATACCCAGCACGCAGGTGAGGCCGAAGTCCGTGTCGGTGATCCAGAGGCCGAAGGCGGCTCCGAAGAGGCAGAGGGTGATCGAAACGAGCGAGGCGAGCGAGAGCGAGACCTTCTTGTAGTTGATCAGCAGGAAGAGGAAGATGATGCCCAGTCCGGCCAGAATGGTCTGGATGACCGGTGTGACGATCTCCTGATCGCTCTCGATGATGCCGCCGATTTCGGTGCCGACCCCTTCGGGCATCGGGAAATTGTGGTCGAGTTCGTCGGTCACGCGGTTGAAGGCCTCCGAGGCGTTGTATCCGCGCTTGACGTCGGCAAGGACGCTCAACGTGCGGATGCCGTTGCGGCGGACGATCTGTCCTTCGTGCCAGTCGGGTTCGATGTCGGCCACCTGGCGCAGCGGCACCGAAACACCCGGCAGAGCCGTCGAGATATAGCGGTCGCCGATGCAGTCGGGGGTGGCGTCGGCGCCGTCGTCCTTCAGCACGATCGAGAGCGGGTAGTCACCCTCCCAGAGCGTTCCGGCTGCGAAGCCGTTCCATGCGGTGGCCGTTTCAACCTCGGCCAGCCCCTTCGTCACACCAAGACGGGCGGCCTCGACCGGTTTCAGACGCACCTCCACGCCCGGAAGCGGCTCTTCGTAGTTGGTGTGGATCCAGACCAGTCCGTCGATCGACTGCATGCGGCCCATGAGGCTGTCGGCCGCCTGCTTGAGGGCGGCGATGTCGTTGCCGCGGAAACGCACTTCGATCGGATTGGCCACGGACTGATAGTCGAGTTGCTTGAACTTCACGTAGGCATCCGGGAAGTAATCGGCATAACGGTCCGTGTATTCGTCGAGCAGGTCACGCGTGTCGCGGATCGACGTGGTGTTGACGATGAACTGTGCGTAGTGTTTCGACGGCATGTTCGGTGCATAGGACATGTGGAAGCGCGGCGAGGCCGTGCCGACGAACGACGTGATTGACTTCACGCGATCGTCCCGACGCAGGATGCGCTGCAGGCTGTCTGCCACCTCGGCCGTGCGGTCGAGCGAGCTGCCCTGCGGCAGGTAGATCTCCACGGCAAACTGGTCGCGGTCGGCCTGCGGCATCATGCGCACGTCGAGGTGCATCAGGAGCAGCACGGCCAGCACGACCGAGCCGATGGCGCCGGCGATGGTCAGACGCGGCCAGCGGAAGGTCCAGTCCAGGGCACGGTAATAGGCGCGTTGCACGGCGCCGAGCATGTCGATCTTCTTGGGTTTCGCGCGGCGGTCGGCGTTGAGGCCCTGGCGGATGAGCACGTACTCCATGAAGGGGATGAAGATCATGGCCAGTACGAGCGACATCATCAGCGAGATGGTGAGCGTCCACGGGAAGTCCTTCAGGAAGTCGTAGTACATGCCCTTCATGGTGCCCAGCAACGGGTAGAAGATGATGCAGATGCAGCACGTGGCCAGCAGAATTGAGCCGAAGTAGTCCTTGGCGCTGCGCACGGCGGCGTGCCAGCGCGACATGCCCGTATCGAGGTAGGCCAGGTAGGCGTCGACGACGATGATCGAGTTGTCGACGATCATGCCCAGCACGACGATCAGTGCGGCGAGGGTCACCGTGTTGAGCGGGATGCCCACGACGTACATCACGGCCAGCGAGATGAAGATGCTGATCGGGATCGAGACTGCGGCCACGATCGCCGAACGGAAGGGGAAGAGAACCAGCATGACCAGAATCACCACGGCGATCGAGACGAAGAGGTCGCGGACGAACGACGAAACGGAATCCCCGACGACCTTCGGCTGGTCGGCGATGCGTTCGATGTGGATGTCGTCGGGCAGCGAGGCCTTGAAGCGGGCCAGCACTTCGTCCACCTCGCGGCCATAGGCCACGATGTTGGCCCCCTCGCGCATCTCCATCGAGAGGATCAGACACTTGTTGCCGTTGTAGGTGATGTAGCTGTCCGGATCGTCGTATTCGCGCACGATGCGCGCCACGTCGCGCAGACGGATCACGTGTCCGGCCGGATCGCTCCAGATGATCTGCTGTGCGATCTCATATTCCGAGTCGTAGCTGGCGGCGAAGTGGATCGGCAGTTCCGAGTCTCCGCTCGTGACCGATCCGCCCGTGGTGGTGAATCCCTGGGCGAAGAGTTGGGTCATCAGCGTGCGGTTGTCGATGCCGTAGGCCGCCAGCCGATCTTTGTCGATGTAGACACTGATCTGCTCCTTCTGAAGGCCGTAGCGACGCAGGTTCGAGACGGATTCGATGCGGCGCAGTTCGCTCTCCAGGTCATCCAGATAGTTCTCCAGTTCGCGGTAGCTGCGCTGTTCGGACTCGAGCGAGATGAGCAGGGCCGACGTGTCGCCGAAGTCGTCGTTCACGACCAGCGCCAATACGCCGCTTGGCAGCTGGGCCTTGAATCCGTTGATGCCGTGGCGGATCTTCGACCAGACGCGGTCCTTGTCGTGTACGTCGTCGTTGAGCTCGACCATGACGTAGCAGACGCCGTCTTGCGACATGGAGTAGGTCTTCGACCGCTTGACCTCGCCGTAGGTGAAGAGGAACTGCTCGAGCGGTTTGGCCAGCTGCTCCTCGACCTGTTCCGACGTGGCGCCCGGATAGACGCCCACGATCACGCCCTGACGGATGGTGAAGGGCGGAAACTCCTGTTTGGGCATCGTTGCCAGGGCATAGATGCCCAGCGCAACGAGCACGAAGGTGAGCAGGTAGACGATGCGGTGGTAGCGCATCGCACCTTCGATGATTCCGATGCGGTTTTTCATAACGTTTCGACTTTAGAACCGTTGCCGATCTTTTGTGTACCCTCCGTGATTACGCGGTCGCCCGGATGCAGGCCCGAGCGGATTTCGACGCCGCGTTCGGTCAGGGCGCCGACCGTAACGGCCGTGCGTGCGGCGCGTCCCTCGTCCGTGATGGTCCAGACGAAGTGCTCGCCCGTGTGTGACAGCTGAATGGCACGGGCCGGCAGGATGATGAGTTGCGGCTCGTCGGCCCGCTGGATGGCGGCGTTGCAGACCATGCCGGGAAGCAGCGATCCGTCGGAATTGTTCAGGCGGATGCGTACGGCATAGGTGTGCGAGAGGGGATCGCCCTCGACCCCTTTCTCGGTGATGATGCCGCGGAAGGTGCGGTCGCCCAGTGCGGCAACGCGGATTGTGGCGCGGTCACCGATCTTCAGGTCGGCGATTTCGCGTTCGGGGACGGCAATTTTGGCCAATACCGTGTGTGTGTCGAGCAGCGTCAGCACGGGCTGTCCCGGGGCGATGTTTTCACCGGCCTCGACGGCACGGCGTCCGATCACACCCGCACACGGCGCCGTCAGGCGGCTGTCGTTCAGATTCTGCGCCGCGATTTCGGCCGTGGCACGGGCCTGGGCCAGTTTTGTCTGGGCCTCGATGTATTGAATCTCGGGCAGGCTGCCCTTGTCGTAGAGTTGTTGCAGACGGTTCATGGCATCCTGGGCCTGTCGCAGGGTGGCCTGAGCCGCCTGATCCGTGCTGCGCAGGTTGGTGGCATCGAGGGTGGCCAGCAGGGCACCCGAAGTGACGTGTTCGCCTTCGCGGACCTCGACGCTCCGTACGGTTCCCGGAACCGGGAAGCTCAGTACGATAACTGACTCCTCTTCGAGGGTTCCGACATATTCGTGGGTCAACACCGTGGAGTCGGGGGTTACGGTGAGGGCGCAGACGCGGGTGGTGCGTTCGGTTGGCGTCTGGGGCTGTTGCCCGCATCCGGCCAGTGCGAGACAGAGTGCAGTGAAGAGAGCTGCTGCGATTCGATGGGTACGCATAGAATATAATTTTTATATGTATTGTTACATTTTCACGATCCAAAGGTCCTCAAAAGTTGTGGGGGGTTAAAGTTCCCGACTTCGGTTGTGTTGTGCTAAAGGTCGAAAATGCGACAAAACGTACTAAATATTACCGGTCTCTTGCTTATATTTGTCGAAAAATGCGAATTATATGGAGAACAATGACGTATTGCCCAGTCTGTCGTTCGGACAGATCTGCGAGCGGTTGGGCATCGATCCCATTCAGCAATTCGGCGAAGATTTTCTGATGTTTGATCAGGCAATGTCCGAGGGCATCCCGTTTCGGTTTCCGTGTCGGATCGATGCGCTGATCGTGATGTTGTGTACCGGGGGGCGGATCCGAGGCAAGGTGAACCTCAAGGAGTTTGAGGTGACCGAGGGAATGGTCATCATCAACATGCCGATGAATATCGTGCAGGTCGATTCGGTTGAGGATTCTTCGTTGCGGGGGTTTATCTTCTCGACGCGGTTCATGAAGGGAATACATGTGGATATCAAGAACTTCGTGCCTCTCTATATGCGTATCCGCAACGAGTCCTGCATCCGTCTGCAGCCGGAGGATCTGTCGTTGTTGAATCGCTACTATACCTTGATTCGGGAGGTCCTGGCTCGCGGGGGGGGCATGCTGCGGAGAGCACCAATGGGCTGATTGCCTCCATGGTTCATTTGTTCTGCGACATGTTGTCTGACGGAGTGCCCCGGCAGGTGCAGGTCGAATCTGCAAAGAGCCGTCGACAGATGTTTTTCGAGCAGTTCATGGCGTTGCTCGATCAGTATCATTGCACCGAGCGGTCGTTGAAGTTTTATGCCGATCGGCTCTATATTACACCCAAGTATCTTTCGTCGGTCATCAAGGAGGTGAGTGGACGTTCGGCGGCCGATTGGGTCGATGCGTTTGTGGTGCTTGAGGCCAAGACGCTGCTCAAGTTTTCGGATCTGAGCATCCAGGAGATAGCCTATCGGCTCAATTTTTCGACGCAGTCCTTTTTCGGAAAATACTTCAAGCATCAGACCGGCATCTCCCCCAGCGAATACAAGATGCGTGGCGAAAAACTCCCGCGTGCGGAGACAAAGGAGGGGGCCGCGGCATCCGAGAAACTCCCCGGCAGATAACCGGCTATCGAGTCTGCCGGGGGGGGGCTGTGACCGGTCCGATTGATCGTGAGTGGGGCCTGGGGAAAAAGAAGGAGTGCTTCGCTGATGCGAAGCACTCCTTCTTGTGTGTGATTCGGGACGAATCCTTAGGCCTGCTGCTCGGTCAGAGCGCCCGACCACGTGCCGAAAATGTGGTTGTTGGCGTCGTCGTAGGTGTCGATTTCGATCTGCCAGTTGGTTTCGTCCAACTTCGTGAGCTTGATCGTGCCGGCCTGAACCGGAGCCTGGATACCGTTCTGCGAGGTCTGCGTGCCGATGACGTAGTAGGCTGTCGGTTCGAACGAGCCGTCCTGAGCCATACCCGGATAGAGGACATTGGCAGCGGCGCTGCTCGATACGGCATAGGGGCCCTCGACCAGTTCGCGGGCCGACGAGTCGGCCTGAAGCACTGCGATGGCAAATCCGGCATCACCCGGATTGGCGGCCTTGATGTCGATGATCGTGTAGCCCAGTCCGATGCCGAGTACGTCGCCGTAGAAGGTGTAGATACCTTCGGCCGGGAGTCCGCTCAGCGAGCAATCGCCGGTCAGCGTGCTCATCGGCGTGTAGGTGTTGTTCTCACCGAAGATGACGCCGCCTTCGTAGGAGCCCTTGACGGTATAGCCCAGGTCGGTCGTTGCATCGATCTCGATCGTGTAGACCTGACCTTCGGCTTCGGATACGATGATCGTACCGCTGGTGATCCAGCCTACTTCGTTGGTGGTGCTGTTCTCATACCACGAACCTTCGGCCGTGTCGCCGTTCATCTGGCCCGGGAGGCAGTGCATTTCGGTGGTCTCCTGTGCAATGGTGTAGGTGCCGGCAGCCAGGATCGAGGTGGGGTTCTCGCTGAGAGCGGGGCCGATCAGATCCAGACGCAGACGGGCATCCGAATAGGCACGATCGTAGCAGTAGATCACGTAGTTGGCCGTACCGTTCTTGTAGTAATCACCGAAGTACTGTGCATGGCTGCGCGAGATGGTGAGGTCGAGGTTCTTCTCGAGGTTGACGATCCCGTCTGGTTCGGGTTCGGGGTTGGGGGTCGGATTGGGTTTCGGTTGAGGATCGTCGCTGCTGCCGCAGGCGATGGCAAGACTCATACCCAGGATGGTCAGCGTGGCAGCTGAGGCTTTGATCAGGTGTTTGAAATTCATAGAAAAGAAAAAATTTATTAATGAGTATTTGTTGTTTTTCCAACCGCTAAAAATAGGAAGATTTCCGTGAATAGACAAATTTCCGCTCTTTTTTTTGGATTGGGAACTTGGGTTTGCGGAAAAATTGTTATGTTTGTCCGATTTTCTATACCAAATGTCCTCCGGGGACAGGCGGTGGGTTAGTGTTAGAATCAAATTTAAAAAACTTATGGCATCCAATCTTCTGAAAGGGAAAAAAGGACTGATCTTCGGTGCATTGAACGAGCGTTCGATTGCCTGGAAGGTGGCCAAGCGGGCCGTGGCCGAAGGGGCCGAGATCGTCCTCACCAATACGGCCGTTTCGATCCGTATGGGTACGATCGACGAACTGGCCAAAAAATGCAATACGATCGTCATTCCGGCCGACGCAACCAACGTGGCCGACCTCGAACAGCTGATCGACCGTACGATGGAGCACTTCGGCGGACGTTTCGACTTCATGCTTCACTCGATCGGCATGTCGCCCAACGTGCGCAAGGGACGTACGTACGACGACCTGGATTACGACTACCTGGCCAAGACGCTCGACGTCTCGGCCATCTCGTTCCACAAGGCGATCCAGACCGTGCGCCGCAAGGATGCACTCAACGAATGGGGATCGATCGTGGCTCTTTCGTATATTGCGGCACAGCGTACGCTCTACGGCTACAACGACATGGCCGATGCCAAGGCGCTGCTCGAATCCATTGCGCGCAGCTTTGGCTACATCTATGGGCGGGAGAAGCACGTCCGTATCAACACCGTGTCGCAGTCGCCGACGCCCACGACCGCGGGCGAGGGGGTGCTCGGCATGGCCGATCTGATGGAGTTTGCCGAGAGCATGTCGCCGCTGGGCAACGCTACGGCCGAAGACTGCGCGGATTATGTGCTGACGCTCTTCTCGGACTACACGCGCAAGGTGACGATGCAGAACCTCTACCACGACGGCGGCTTCTCGTCGATGGGCATGAGCCGTCGGGCGATGCGCACCTATGAGAAGGGACTGCGTTTCGAGGACGTGCATCAGAACCAGTATCTGACCGACGAGAAATAGGCTGCCGTCGCACGCAGCCGTTGAAGATTGAAGGCGGGAACCCCGACGTAATCGGGGTTCCCGCCTTCAATCTTGCGTGGGGCGTATATTAATATACGTTGTGAACTAATACTTGTGGTCGTCGTGCTGCATCTCCTCGCGGGTGATGGACTTGCGGCCGAGGGCCCGCCATACGTACCAGATGTAGGCCACGACGATGGGGATGAAGAGCGAGACGTAGGCCATTACGCGCAGCGTGAATTCGCTCGATGACGAATTGCGGATCGTGAGTGACGACTGCATGTCGGCCAGCGACGGATAGTAGGCCGTATCGTTCCATCCGGCACAGAGCAGCAGGGCCAGAACCGCCAGGACGGTGCCCGCGCCGCCGAACCAGATGGCGCGGCGGCGTCCGCGCCATCCGTCGACGATGCTCCATACGACGGCCAGCGCCCCAACCACCAGTACGACGGTCACGACCGGCATCTCCAGCAGGTTGTGGAGGTACTTGTAGGGTTCGGCCGTGATCGCACCCGAGACCGGATCGGCTGCATAGCCTTCGGCAAAGAGCAGCTCGCAGACGAAGTCAAGGAAGAAGGTCAGGAATCCGATGGCTGCAATGCGGATTTGCGTGCGACAGCGTGCCGCCACAGCCGCGTCGTCGATGCTCTTCAGCAGATATTGTGCTCCGAGAAGCCGCGCAAGGAAGAGGACGGCCAGGCCGAGACTCCAGTTGCGCCAGTCGCCCAGGGCTTCGAGTCCGTGCCACGGGGTGGTCCACTGCGAGATGGTCGTATTGCCGCCCAGTTGGGCGATGTTGAGGCGGTCGACCGTGAACCAGCCTCCCGTGAAGAGCGTCCCGACGGCCATGCCCAGCAGCAGCGGGCCGAGCAGGCCGTTGATCTCGAGGAAGAGGTCGTAGGTGCGTGTGCCGAAGATGTTGCGGGGCTTGGTGCGGTACTCATAGGCCACGGCCTGCAGCACGAAGACCAGCAGGATCAGCATCCAGACATAGGTTGCGCCGCCGAACGACGTCGAGTAGAAGAGCGGGAACGAGGCGAAGAAGGCGCCGCCGAAGGTGACCAGCGTCGTGAAGGTGAGTTCCCACTTGCGTCCGAGGGCATTGACGATCATCGACCGTTCGACCTCCGTGCGGCCGAGGGTGCCGATGAGCGACTGGCCGCCCTGCACGAAGAGCAGGAAGACGAGCAGCGCACCCAGCAGGGCAATCAGAAACCACCAGTAGTGTTGGAGCAGAGAGAGCGTATCCATGGCTTTATTCGTTTTTGGGACCGATTTTGATTTGACGCAGCAGGATGCTCAACTCGGCGATGAGCAGTGCTGTGAAGAGGGCAAGGAAGAGGAAGAAGGTGGTCGAGACGGCTTCGCCCGGCAGGTCCGAGACGGCGACGCCCACGGGCATCAGATCCTGAATGGCCCAGGGCTGACGCCCCACCTCGGCAACGATCCATCCCGCCTGCGAGGCGAGGTACGAGAGCGGGATGCAGGCGATCATCACCCACAGCAGCCACCGTTTGTCGGCGAGGCGGTCGCGGCGGTTGAGCCACCACACGGCTGCCAGCAGCACGATGAAGAGGCTGCCGGCGCCCACCATCACGCGGAACGAGTAGAAGAGCAGCGGCACATTGGGCACGATCTGTTGCGGGGAGTGGAGGTAGCCGTAGCCCAGATAGGCGAAGTTTTGTGTGAGGAAATTCTGTCCGTCGGGTGTCGACGGGTCGAAGAGCCCCTGGATCTGGCGCATCACCAGCGAGTCGCCCGCCTCCTTGGCCTGGCGGTAGAAGTTGAGCTGGGCGATGGCCACGCGTCCGCGGTCGATCTTCTCCTGAGTCGAAAGGATACCTCGCTCGGGGTTTCCCGCCACGAGGTCGTTGATGCCGGCGACGTAGGCCTCGGCATCGCGGAAGCTCATTATGGAGAGCAGTTTCGGCAGGTCGATCTTGAAGTAGAAGGCCTCGTCGTCCGACGTGCGTTCGGCCTCGGGGCGCAACACGCCGACGACCGTCAGCGGAGCCCCTTCGCGGCCGTCATACAGCGCCTCCATGGCGGCCAGTTTCATCGGCTGCGTGCGGGCTACGATGGCGCCCGACCGGTCGCCCGTGAAGGCCGTGACGAGGGCTGCCACCAGGCCGAAGAGCGCAGCGATGCCGATGCTCTTGGAGGCCATCCGGCGTTCGCGTCCGCGCAGCAGGTACCAGGCGCTGACGCCGACGACGAAGAGCGCCGCCAGCGTGAACGACGAGGTGACCGTATGGCTGAACTTGTTGACCGCCACGGGGGAGAAGGCAACCTCCCAGAACGAGGTCATCTCGTTGCGCACGGTGTCGAGGTTGAAGGTGCAGCCCACGGGGTGCTGCATCCACGAGTTGGCCACCAGGATCCACCACGCCGAGAGGTTGGCGCCGATGGCCGTGAGCCACGTGGCCGTGAGGTGGAATCCGCGCGAGACCTTGTTCCAGCCGAAGAACATCACGGCGATGAAGGTGCTCTCGAGGAAGAAGGCCATGATGCCCTCGATGGCCAGCGGAGCGCCGAAGATGTCGCCCACGAAGTGCGAGTAGTTGGACCAGTTGGTGCCGAATTCGAATTCGAGAATCAGGCCCGTGGCCACGCCGATGGCGAAGTTCACGCCGAACAGGCGCATCCAGAACTGTACGGTGCGCCGCCAGAAGGGGTCGCCCGTACGGTACCAGAGCGTCTCCATGATGGCGATCAGAACGCTCAGTCCCAGCGTCAGCGGGACGAAGAGCCAGTGGTAGATGGCCGTCAGGGCAAATTGTGCCCGCGACCAGTCGACGGTTTGCAGGAGATCGGTCGTCATAACGATTGAGTTTGTGTGTCGGTTAATTGCTCCATGACGTGTGCGCTGCGTTGGGCGTCGTTCTGCCCGGCGAGCGGGTCACGGAAGAAGAAGAGTTTCAGTATGGCGAACATCACGAAGAGTTTGATGAGGATGATGGCCCACAACGTACGGCCGAGGGTCATCTCACGGAAACCCTCGATGTAGAAACGGACCACGTTGTGCAACCAGTTCATCGCGTTGTTCGACTGCGAAATATTGAATGGAGCTGTCTTTGCTGCATCCAAAGATACGACAATTTTGCCAATCGGAACGTATTTCGGTTGAAAAATGCAGGGCATGAAGAGTGATCCTGATATTTTTCGTACTTTTGCCCCCTCGTTAGGTTGGGTTGCCTTTTGTTAGGTTAATAATTAGATCTTTTGTGACGCGTATGACAACAACGAAACACTCTCCGCAGCAGGAGGGGCGGATGCCTTCGCCCTGGATTGCCGTCGTGCCGCTGGCCGTATTGACGCTGCTGCTCTATGTCGTGATCCGGGCCTTCGGAGGGGACTCCATCAACGGCGGAAGCCAGATTGCGCTGCTCTCGGCCACGTCGGTTTGCGTGATGTTGGCGATCGGCATCTACGGCGTGCGGTGGGCGGTGCTCGAGGAGGCGATCATCGACAACATCCGTGCCTCGGCCTCGGCCATCATCATCCTGCTGCTTATCGGTGCCATCGCCGGATCGTGGATGGTCAGCGGGGTGGTGCCGACGATGATCTACTACGGACTGAAGATCCTCCATCCGTCGTTCTTCCTGGTGGCATCGTGCGCCATCTGTGCCGTGGTGTCGCTCACGACCGGCAGTTCGTGGACGACGATCGCCACCATCGGCGTGGCGCTCATGGGGATCGGCCGGGCCATGGGGTTCCCCGACGGGTGGGTGGCCGGTGCCATCATTTCGGGAGCCTACTTCGGTGACAAACTCTCGTTGCTCTCCGATACGACGGTTCTCGCTTCGTCGACGGTCGGGGTGCCGCTCTTCACCCACATCCGCTACATGCTCTACACGACGGTGCCCTCGATGGTCCTTGCGCTCGGCGTCTTTACGACGGCCGGGTTCTGTCTCGATCACGGAGTCGGTGCCGAAGCCGAGGTCTATGCCGCAACACTTGCCTCCATATTTCACATTTCGCCCTGGCTGCTGCTCGTCCCGTTGGCCACGGGGGTGCTGATCGCGCGCAAACTGCCGGCCATCGTGACGCTCTTCTGTGCCGTGGTCTTTGCCTGCGTGGCGATGCTGGCCGCCCAGCCCGAACTGGTGGCTCAGGTGGCCGGCGTGGAGGGACTCGACTTCATGTCGGGATTCAAGGGGGTGTTGATGTCGTGTTTCGGACCGACGGCGCTGACAACCGGATCGCCCGAACTGGATGCGCTGGTCGCCACACGCGGCATGGGCGGCATGCTCAATACGGTGTGGCTCATCATCTGTGCCATGTGTTTCGGCGGCGTGATGACCGGCAGCGGCATGCTGCGTTCGTTGACGACGATCTTCCTGCGTGTGGTGCGGCGCACCTTTTCGGCCGTGGCCTCGACCGTCGGTGCCGGGATCTTCTTCAATCTCTGCACGGCCGACCAATACATCTCGATCATCCTCTCGGGGCGTCTGTTCCGCGACCTCTATGCCGAACGCGGACTCGAGGAGCGGCTGCTCAGCCGCTCGGTGGAGGATTCGGCGACGGTCTGCTCGGTCCTTATCCCGTGGAACTCGTGCGGAATGACGCAGGCAACGGTGCTGGGGGTTTCGACTTTTGTCTATTTCCCATACTGCATCTTCAATATCGTCTCGCCGTTGATGTCGCTGCTGGTGGCAGCCGTCGGTTGGAAGATCGCCCGTCCGGCCGGGGGTGAAAAACGGCAGCCCGAGTTGGCGCCCGACGGAAAGACGGACATGTAAAATAAAACCAATGCGTCTATCATGATGGAACACAAGATCGAACTGGTCATCTTCGACCTCGACGGTACGCTGCTCAATACGATCGGCGATCTGGCCGAGAGCTGCAACGTGGTGCTGGGCCGCCGCGGCCTGCCGCAACATACCTATGAGGAGTATTGTCACTTTGTCGGCAACGGCATCCTGCGGCTCGTCGAACGGGCATTGCCCGAGGCGTTGCGTACGCCCGAGACGGTGGCGGCCGTGCGGCAGGATTTCGTGGAATACTACACGGCCCACATCGACTGCCATACGCAACCCTATGCGGGAATTCCGGAACTGTTGCAGACCCTCGCCGGGCGGGGTATCCGCCTGGCCGTGGCGTCGAACAAGTTTCAGGCCGGCACCGAGAAACTGGTGCGTCGTTTCTTCCCGCAGATTGACTTTGCGGCCCTCTTCGGACAGCGTCCCGATGTGCCGCTGAAGCCCGATCCGGCCGTCGTCGAGGAGATCCTCCGGATGACGGGCATCGACCGCAAGGCGGTGCTCTACGTGGGCGATTCGGGCGTCGACATGCAGACGGCGGCCGCAGCCGGTGTGCACTCCGTGGGGGTGACGTGGGGATTTCGTCCGCGAGCCGAGCTCGAGGCGAACGGCGCCTGGCGGATCGTCGACCGGGCGGAAGAGATCGTTGCAATGGTTCAGCTGCAGCAGTAGCGCGTCACGTCGTCGGAGGTGATCTGTTCGCCGCCGAGGATCACGAGCCGTTCGACGACGTTGTGCAGTTCGCGGATGTTGCCCGTCCAGGCCATCGCCTGCAGCGCCTGGACCGCCTCGGGGGTAATCGCCTTAATGGGGATGTGGTACTCGCTGCAGATCTGTTGCAGAAAGTAGTCGATCAGTTCCGGAATGTCGTCGGCGCGATCGCGCAGTGCCGGCACGTGGATCACGATCACGCCGAGGCGGTGGTAGAGGTCCTCGCGGAAGTTGCCGCGGGCGATCTCCGCGTGCAGGTCCTTGTTCGTGGCAGCGATCACGCGTACGTCCACTTCGATATCCTTGTCGCTGCCCACGCGGCTGATTTTGCGCTCTTGCAGGGCACGCAGCACCTTGGCCTGGGCGGCAAGCGACATGTCGCCGATTTCGTCCATGAAGAGCGTGCCGCCGTCGGCCTGCTCGAATTTGCCGCGGCGCTGTTTGACCGCCGAGGTGAAGGCCCCGCGTTCGTGGCCGAAGAGTTCGCTCTCGATCAGTTCGGAGGGGATGGCCGCGCAGTTTACCTCGACGAACGGTGCCGCAGCCCGGTGGCTCTTGGCATGGAGCCAGTGTGCGACCAGCTCCTTGCCCGTGCCGTTTTCGCCCGTGATGAGCACGCGGGCTTCGGACGGGGCCACCTTGTCGATCAGCTGGCGGACCTGCTCGATCTGCGGCGAGTGGCCGATGATCGGGTCAGCCTGTGCGGGCTTGGCCCGTCGGGCACGGCTTGCGGCGCGCGGTGCCGGAATGGAGGAAGCCGGATCGTCGGCGCCCGGGGCCGATTCGCTGTCGACGATGCGGTGGATCGACTGCATCAGCCGATTCATGTTGTAGGGGCGCGTGAGGTAGTCCTCCGCCCCGTGACGCAGCGCCTCGATGGCCGAGTCGATCGTTCCGGCATCCGACAGCACGATGAAGGGAATGCCGGCGTCGGGCACCCGGCAACCGTCCTCGGAGAGAATCACGTCGAACGGAATCCGACGGCACAGATCGGCCGCGATACGCTCGTCTTCGGCCCCCTCGGTGGAGAATCCTTCAAATTCGAGCCGCTCGCGCAGGGTGTTTCGCATGCTTTTTGAATGGTCGAGAATCAAAACTTTTGCCATGACTTGTTTTCTACGATTTTTTGCCTACTTTTGTACCAAAGTTAACGACTTTTCCCGGTGAAAACCTAATCCTCGCAAGGAGCGCCCCGTGGGGGAAACCGGTGAGCTGAAACTCTTTAAACGATCCATTGCGCCGGGCCGATTTTACCGTACGTGCGCCCGTTCCGAACAGAGCGCTGGGTCGAATTACGACGTATGAGAAAGAATTACAATTACACACGGCGCAAACTCTTCCTGCCCGAATACGGGCGACATATCCACGAAATGATCGACTCGCTGCTCGAGATCGAGGACCGTCGCGAACGCAACCGTCAGGCGCGTGCCGTGATCGCCGTCATGGGCAACCTCAATCCGCTGCTGCGCGATACGGCCGACTTTACCCACAAACTGTGGGACCATCTGTTCATCATGTCTGATTTCAAGCTCGATGTGGATTCGCCCTATCCGCGTCCGTCGCGCGACGAGCTGACCGTGACGCCGCATCCGCTCCACTATTCGCAGGGCCGGATCGCCTACAAACATTACGGCAAATACGTTGAGCGCATGATCTGCAGCCTGGCCCAGGAGAAGGATCCCCGTGTGGTGTCGCGTACGTTGGACAATCTGGCCCGCTACATGCGCACAAAGAGCTACGAATACAATCAGGAACACCCGAATAACGAGGTGATCGTAAAGGACATAAAGCAGATGTCCGGAGGTGCTATCGAGGTGGATGAAGTGGCACTCAACAACATCCGAAGCGACTACAAACAGCACTTTCCGGCACGTCAGCAAAAGGGGCCGCAACGCCCGCAACAGCGTATGCAGCAGAAAAACAACGGCCGCCATCCGCAACAGCGCGCTTTCGTGAAAAATAACGGAGCCCGCCACAATGCACAGAAGTAATCGCACGTTTGTCTCCCGGGCGGCCGATTCCTTGGCAACCTCGTGCCCCCTCCGGCCGTAACGGCGGAGCGCGTATGCAGGCGGGCCGCCGCCGAGCGAGGAAACGGGAGAAGAGCCGCTCAAATAAATACACAACCTTGTCAGGAGCTTTCAACATGAATAAACAGATGCTATGTGCCGCCGTGGTCATGACCTCCCTGCTGGGAGCATGCCAGTCCACGCGCGTCAAGATCGACGGACGGTTCGTGGGCAACGACGCCCGGATTGTATATCTCGAACAGGTGACCCCGCTGGCCCAGACGATTGTCGATTCGGTGGCACTCGACGAGGCCGGAAATTACCGCTTCGACCTGAAGGAGGCCCCGCAGACCCCCATGTTGTACAACGTGATCTTCGGCGGCGAACGCATTCCGCTGCTGCTCGAGGGGGGCGACCGCGTGACGGTCAGCTCGGTGGGCAACGTCGTGCGCAACTATACGGTCGAAGGGTCCGACGAATCGGAACTGTTGCGGCAATTCTATCAGAAGTATGTGGCCGGTGCCCAGCGTCTCGACGAGATCGTGGCCGCCTACACGGCCCCGGATCTGGATGAGGAGACCCGCAGGCAGTTGGCCCGCGAATATACGGACGAATACTACGGCATCCGTCGCGAACAGTTGCGCTTCATCATCGAGCACAAGGACCGCATTGCAGCCGTTTATGCCCTGTCGCAGCGCCTGCCGGGGGACAGCTATCTGTTCAATGGCGACAGCGACGTGGTCTATTACCGTGCGGTGGCCGAGGCCCTCGAGCAGAGCTATCCCCATTCGCCCTATCTGGCGGGACTCAATGCCGAGATCGCCAACATGGATGCACGCATCAAACTCTCGTCGCAGATCGCCGAAACGGGATTCCCCGATCTGGAGATGAGCGACATGTACGGCAAGCGGATCCGTCTGTCGTCGCTGTTGGGCAAGGTGATTCTGCTCGAATTCTGGTCGGCCGAACTCGGCACGGGAAATGCCCTCAATGCCGAGTTGAAGCAGCTCTACGACAAATATTCGCGCACGGGGGCCGGATTCGAGGTCTATCAGGTGGCGATCGATACGTCGAAACCCATCTGGATCAATGCCGTGCAGAGCCAGGCCCTGCCCTGGATCTCGGTGAGTGACCTGCGCGGTCAGGCGTCGCCGGCCGTGGGCCTCTACAACATCACCAAACTGCCGACCAACTTCCTCATCGATCGTGAGGGTACGGTCGTCGCGCGCGACATCTACGGCAAAAGCCTCGAACAGAAACTCGACGAACTGACGCGCAGCGGCAAATGATCTATTTCGCATCGGATATCCACCTGGGCGGTGGCGACGCACGGCAGGCACGGGAGGTCGAACGCCGCTTCCTCGGGTGGCTGGACCGGGTGGCCCGCGATGCCGAGGCGATCTTTCTCGTGGGAGACATCTTCGACTTCTGGTTCGAATACCGCGAGGTGGTCCCCAAGGGGTTCGTGCGGGTGCTGGGCCGGTTGGCCGAACTGTCGGACCGCGGCGTGCGCGTGGTCTTCTTCACGGGCAACCACGACATGTGGGTCGGCGACTACCTCACGCGCGAATGCGGCATGGAGGTCTATACGGAACCCCAGGTGATGACGCTTGCCGGCAAACGGATCTTCATTGCCCACGGTGACAACATGAACATCGACGACCAGCCGGCGCTGCGCTTTATGAACCGCGTCTTCCGTTCGCGGACGCTGCGGTGGCTGTTTTCGTGGCTGGTCCATCCCGACTGGGCCATGCGTTTCGGGCACTGGTGGAGCGGCTCGTCGCGCAAGAAACACAACCTGGAGGGGGGATTCGATGCCTCGCTTACCGAACCGCTCATCGCCTATGCACGTGAGTACGCCCGTCTGCATGCGGGCGAGATCGACTACTTCGTCTTCGGCCACATGCACTTCCCGCGCGACTACCGCGAGCCCGGTTTGCGGGTGATTCACCTCGGGTGCTGGGAGCGCGAACCGGCCTATGCCGTACTGGACCCGGCGGGAGTGATGACACTCAAGAAACTCTGATGCACCATGAAACAATACCTCGACCTGCTGCGCCGGATTATGGACGAAGGCGTCGTGAAGAGCGACCGCACGGGTACCGGCACGAAGAGCGTCTTCGGACACCAGATGCGTTTCGATCTGCGCGACGGCTTCCCGCTGCTCACCACGAAGCGGGTCTTCCTCAAGGGGGTGATCCACGAATTGCTGTGGTTCCTGGCCGGCGATACGAACATCCGCTACCTTGTGGAGCACGGGGTGCATATCTGGGACAACGATGCCTATCGGTTCTACGGCGAGCGTTGCGCGGCACAGGGGCTTAGGCCTCTGCCGCGTGAGGAGTTTCTGCAGGCCGTAGCGGAGGAGGCCCCCTCGCCCGTCGCGGCGTATCGATACGGCGACCTGAATCGCGTCTACGGATGCCAGTGGCGCAGTTGGCCGTTGCCCGGCGGCGGGGCGAAGGACCAGATCTCGGAGGTTGTCGAGACGATCCGCCGCAATCCCGATTCGCGCCGTATGCTGGTCTCGGCCTGGAACGTCGCCGACATCGAATCGATGGCCCTGCCGCCGTGTCATGTGCTCTTTCAGTTCTACGTCGCGAACGGACGCCTTTCGTGTCAGCTCTACCAGCGCAGTGCCGATACGTTTCTGGGCGTCCCCTTCAACATCGCCTCGTACGCCCTGCTCACGATGATGACGGCCCAGGTCTGCGGCCTCGAGCCCGGCGAGTTCATCCATACGTTGGGGGATACGCACCTCTATCTGAACCACCTCGACCAGGCTGCCGAGCAGCTCTCCCGTACGCCGCGGCCGCTGCCACGCATGCGGCTCAATCCCGACGTGCGGTCGCTTTTTGATTTTCGTTACGAAGACTTCACGCTGGAGGGCTACGACCCCTGGCCGGCCATCAAGGCGCCGATGTCGTTCTGATGAGGCGGGGGCGACAGGGGGTATCCCCGGAATCCACAGCCCGCGTCGGCCGGCCCCGGGAAGCGGCCGGAACGGTACGGAGGGCGCGACCGCTCCCCCGGCTGAGAAAATGGATGAAAACCTTACTAACTTCTTCTTTATATAGAGACATGATCAGCATCATCGTAGCCGTGGCCCACAACGGCGTGATCGGCGACAAGAACGCCCTCCTGTGGCACATATCCGAGGACCTCAAGTACTTCAAGGGCCTTACTACGGGCCATCCCGTCGTCATGGGGCGTAAGACCTGGGAGTCGATCGGACGCCCGTTGCCCAACCGGACCAATGTGGTCCTCACGCGCGAGGCACGCACGTTCGAAGGGGCCCGCACGGCCCATTCGCTCAAGGAGGCGGTGGCGATGTTTGCTCCCGACGAGGAGGTGTTTGTCATCGGCGGGGCGCAGATCTACGCCGAGGCGCTGCCCGTGGCCGACCGGCTCTACCTGACCCGGGTCGAACACGACTACGAGGGCGATACCCGCTTCCCCGTGTGGAACGAGCAGGAGTGGCAACTCGTCGCCTCCGAGTCGTTCGCCTGCGGCGCCAAGTTCCCCTATCCCTTTGCGTTCGAACGCTACGAACGCCGCCGCTAATCCCGAAATTAGGTATTTATACTCCTGCACGTTCGTGCGCGAATCCGTACCTTTGCCCTCGGCAAAAGAACGGATCGTGCGCTCTTTTGCCTTTTTTGAACAGAGAAACAGGTATGGGAAAGTACTTCGATATGCTGATGGAGGACGTGCGCATGCGCGAGGGATTGAACTCGTGCATGAACTGCGGCGTCTGCACGGGCGTCTGCCCCGCGGCCGAGTTCTACAACTACGATCCCCGTCAGATCGTGAATATCGTTCAGACGCGCGACGACGAGGCCATCGAACAACTCCTCAAGAGCGATACGATCTGGTACTGCGGCGAGTGCATGTCGTGCCGTCCGCGCTGCCCGCGCGGCAATACGCCCGGATATGTGATCCAGGCGCTGCGCACGCTGTCGCAGAAGCTGGGCTTCTTCGTCGAGAGCGAGAAGGGACGCCAGCAACTGGCCCTGAAGCGCATCATTGGTGACAACATCCTGCGCACGGGCTATTGCATCGTGCCGCGTCTGGTGAAGCCCGAACTGCATCCCGAACAGGGCCCCGTCTGGCAGTGGGTCTTCGACCACGACAAGGAGGTCTTCGGCCGCTTCACGCCGGTCTACATGCGTCACGGAGCCGGGGCGCTGCGACGGCTCGATGCCGATTCGCTGGCCGAACTGCACCGCATCTTCGAGGTGAGCGGCGGCTGCGAGATGTTCGACACCATCGAGCGCCACTCCGACCGCAAGGCCCGCGAGATGGGATACGACGGCGCCGACAACGACTACATGATGGAGACCTTCACCACCAACAGCAACGAACACTATTGATGACCGCCATGAAACGCAGAAGTTGGAGCGATTACCAGAAACAGATCGCCGACGACAAATACTATTATGCCCGCAGCTGCATCCGTCAGAACTTCTTCCCGGGCAGCGAGAAGGCCTTCCTCGACATCCTGCACAACGACCTGGGGCGAGACGTGCTGGATGATCCGCTGCACTCGTCGTGCACGGGTATCGGCTACCATTCGGATATCGTGCCGCTGGAGACGATCATGACGGTCGTGGCGCGTCAGTTTGCGCTGATGACCGAGGCCGGATACGAGAATTTTATCTCGTCGTGCATCACCTCGTTCGGTGTCTATACCGAGGTGTTGGCGACGTGGAATGAGTTTCCCGAGACCGAGGAGCGTACGCGCGAATACCTCTACAAGGCTACGGGGCGTGAGTTCCGCAAGCCGACGAGCCTGGCCCATACGTCGGACATCATGTTCCATTTCCGCGACGAGATCGCCCGCAAGGCCAAGTACCGCCTGGTCAACGCTCAGACGGGCGAACCGCTCCGCGTCGTGGAGCACATCGGCTGCCACTACGCCAAGATCTTCCCCAAGTCGGGTATCGGCGGTTCGGAGTTCCCCTACGTGCTGGCCGGCATGATCGAGTCGTGGGGCGGTGAGTGCGTCGACTACCCCGAGCGTCGCCACTGCTGCGGCTTCGGTTTCCGCAACTACCTTGTGCAGGCCAACCGCGGCTACTCGATTGCCAATTCGCACAAGAAACTCGAGAGCATGGCCCCCTACAAGCCCGACTTCATCGTGGCCAACTGCCCCGGATGCACCATGTTCCTCGACAAGTGGCAGTATGCCATTGCCGAGATGGAGGGCACGACCTACGGCGAGAACGGACACGGCATTCCGGTTCTGACCTACGAGGAGATGGCGGGACTTGTTCTGGGCTACGATCCCTGGGAGCTCGGAATGCAGATGCACCAGGTCGACGTCGAGCCGCTGCTCGACAAGATGGGCATCAGCTACGACCCGGCGGCCAAGTACCTCGGCCGCAACGGCAAATACATCGACAAACCGGCGTCGGCCGTGGTGAACTGCTGCCCGACGGATACGGTATACGATATCAGACAGTAAAAAACCGAGAGAGAACGACGACACAACAGAGATGAAGCGTGTGATTATCATCGGCGGGGGCGTTGCCGGCATGCAGACGGCCCTCCGCCTGGCAGAGGAGGGGGTCGAGCCCCTCATCGTGGAGAAGGAGGCCGAACTGGGCGGCAAGTTGCGCGGATGGCATCGACTCTTTCCCTCCTTTACGCCGGCATCGGAGGTGCTTGGCGAACTGCGCAGCCGGGTGGCGCGTCGCGGCATTGAGGTAATGACCTCGACCGAGGTGAAGGCCGTTGAGGCCGGAGCGGTGACGTTGGTCGACGGCCGTCGGATCGAAGGCGATGCCGTGACGATCTGCTCGGGTTTTGACCTCTTCGATGCCCGCATCAAGGAGGAGTACGGGTACGGCATCTACGACAACGTCTTCACGTCGGTCGACATCGAGCGCATGCTCAACGAGGGGCGTGTGGCCCGTGCCGACGGGTCACGCCCGCGCCGCATCGCCTTCCTGCACTGCGTCGGCTCGCGCGACGAGAAGGTGTGTCAGCGCCATTGTTCGCGCGTATGCTGTGTTACGGGCGTGAAACAGGCCATGGAGATGAAGGAGCTCTTTCCGGAGGCCGACGTCTTCAATTTCTATATGGACATCCGTATGTTCGGCCCCGGATACGAGGAGATGTACCGCGAGGCGCAGCAGCGCTACAACATCCATTTCGTGCGCGGGCGTATTTCGGAGGCGGCGCCGACGATCGACGGCCGCGTGCAGATCAAGGCCGAGGATACGCTCACGGGCCGTCCGCTGCGCATGAGCGTCGATATGCTCGTGCTGCTCGTGGGCATGCGTGCCGGCGAGACCAATCCCGCCTACGAGGCGGCGGGCCTCGGACGGCTTGAAAGCGGGTTCATGGCGCCGCGCGACTCGTTCCTGGGCAACGTGCGGAGCCGTACCGAGGGAATCTTCTATGCCGGTACGGTCACCGCGCCGAAGAATATCGGCGAGACGATCAACGAAGGGTGTGCGGCGGCGGATGCCGTGTTGGAGTACCTGAAAAAATCGTAACGTAGCCATGCCCGTTCATTTCGGATATACGATCAGCAAACCGCGCGCGATTGATATCGACCACAACAACCTGCGCAAGAGCGATGAGATCCTGCGCGAGATGCCCGAACTGCAGACCTGTATCGGTTGCGGCGCCTGCACGGCCGTCTGCACGGCCGGAAACCTCACGCAGTTCAACTTCCGCAAGGTCCACACGCTCGTGCGCCGCGGCGAATACCAGGGGGCCTATGAGGAGATGAACAAATGCATGCTCTGCGGCAAGTGCCGTCTGGTCTGCCCGCGCGGGATCAATACGCGCGGTGTGGTGATGCTTATTAAACGTAAACTGGGAGATTTCTGACACCATGAGTTTCTACGCACCGTTCTGTCTGCCGTTCATTATCGGCGCCGTCGTGATGTTCGCGACGATTCTCTGGAAGTGGGGCTCGTGGCTCTACCGCTTGCCGCATGCCGACAAGATGCGCATCCTGCGCGGTCTGCCCACCACGCGAACCCTTTCGGCCGCATGGGAGGTGGTGCGCGAGTCGCTGCTCCACCGCCGCATCTTCCGCGTCAACCCGCTGCTCGGATACATGCACATGAGCCTTGCCTTCGGGTGGTTTCTGCTCATAGCCGTCGGATGGATCGAGACGGTGGCCTATCTGGGCTTCCGCTTCGTGCCGCTGCAGGGGCACGTATTCTTCAAATACTTCGCCACGGGGCTCGAGCACAAGCCGGTCTTCGATTTTCTGATGGATCTGCTGCTGCTCTTCGTCCTTTCGGGCGTGGCACTGGCCTGGGGCAAGCGCCTCTATTCGCGTGCCATGGGCATGCGCCGCACGACGAAACACGTCCTGGGTGACCGCATCGCCCTGTCGGCCCTGTGGTTCATCTTCCCGGCACGCCTGGTGGCCGAGAGCCTTACGTGTGCGCTTTACGGCGGCGGGGGATTCCTCACGGGGTCGATCGGTGCGTGGATGGCCGGCCACATCGACGCCGGTGTGCTGATCTACCTTGAGAGTGCCGCCTGGTGGATCTATTCGTCGTGCCTCGGGCTCTTCTTCGTGGCGCTGCCCTTCTCGCGCTACATGCATATTTTTACCGAGATCCCGCTCATCTTCCTGCGTCACTACGGACTGCGCTCCTCCGAGAAGGAGAGTGCGTACGACCACTTTCAGATCGAGGCCTGCTCGCGCTGCGGTATCTGCATCGACCCCTGCCAGCTGCAGAGCGTCCTGCAGATCAACGACGTGCAGTCGGTCTATTTTCTGCGCGACCGCCGCTACCACTCGCTGCGGCTGCAGACGGCCGACAACTGCCTCATGTGCGGCCGCTGTGCCGAACGTTGCCCCGTGGGGATCGACCTCAATACACTGCGACTGAATTCGCGTGATACGATGCGCAACGTCCCCGACGAGAAGCGTTACGACTACCTTCAGGGGGTTGACCGCTCGTCGGGTACGGGCAAGGTGGGCTATTTTGCCGGCTGCATGACACTGCTTACGCCGCGTATCCTGTTGGCCATGGAGCGTATCTTCAAGGCCTCGGGCGAGGAGGTCTGGTGGGCCGACAAGGAGGGGGGCGTATGCTGTGGGCGGCCGCTGATGCTTTCGGGAGAGACCGATTCGGCCCTGAAGATGATCCAATACAACACGGAGTTGTTCCGCAAGCACGGCATTACGACCCTTGTTACGTCGTGCCCGATCTGTCTGCGTGTCTTCCGTGAGGAGTATCGGCTCGACGGCATCGAGGTGCTGCACCATTCGGAGTACCTGTTGCGCCTGATGCGTTCCGGACGTCTTAATGTGACCCACGGAGCCGAGCGCTTCACCTACCATGATCCGTGCGAGTTGGGCCGTGGCAGCGGCATCTACGATGAGCCGCGCGCCGTGATCGAGGCAATCGGCGAGTTGCTTGAGCCGGCCGAAACGCGCGAACACGCCCTCTGCTGCGGTTCGTCGGTGGCCAATACCGCTATTTCGGACGGTCAGCAGTTGCAGTTGGCCCGCTCCGTTGCAGCGGAACTGGATGCTACGGGGGCCTCGACTATTGTGACGGCCTGTCCGCTCTGCAAGAAGGCCATTGCGCGCGGTACGCAGACCGAGGTGCGTGATTTGGCGGAGATCGTGGCCGAGCATTTGCAGTGAAGTGTACGGGGGGCTGCGCCGTGTCGTGCGGTAGCTGCATGTGTCGTTTGTTTTGTCGTCAGGTGATTGGAGGCGGCGGCGCGCAGCACTCCGCATGTGGTGAGCGAGCGTTTTATTGGTTAAGAGTATTTTGTTTAATGTGTTGATAGTGCAAAAGTTGCAGTTGTCTGATACTGTTTTTTGAAAAAATATTTGCAAAAACCGGATGTTTGTCTTATCTTTGCACTCGCGAAGGCGCTGGAAAATCATTCTTTGATCACGATACAGCGCGGGATAGAGCAGTTGGCAGCTCGTCGGGCTCATAACCCGGAGGTCGGAGGTTCGAGTCCTCCTCCCGCTACCACAGCGGACAATTCGCAAGAGTTGTCCGCTTTTTATTTTCCCTCATCCCGCTTGCACGGGCAATTGGTATCGATTTTGCTCCTCGTAGGGTGTCTTTCTTATAATTCTTCCGTTATGAAAAAAGAGACTAACGACAAACAGCAAGCTTGTGACCCTTGCGAGAAGCAGTTCGAGCGCAACGTGCACCACTTGGTTCACGAGGTGGAGGGATACACCGACAAGGAGCATCGACGCAAGGAGCAAGAGGTCGAGGACTCCTTCGGTACCGTCCCGGCGTCGTCGAAGAAGTAGATCCATTCAGAGCGTTTTTTTGCGCTGCGCGCACCCGATGCATCGGGTGGTGTTTGCTCCGGTCGTGTGGTATGCACGTTACTTATTGTGCTGAATCTTTCGGGGTTCAGCCAGTTCCCTTTGCGGGACGCAGCGTCCCGCTATCCGTGAATCGACGTTGGTGGGCGCATCAGTTGCAGATTGCTGCCTCTTTCCCGTGCGTACGCTCTCGTGAACCCCTTGTACCAAAAAGAGAAGCCCGACGTTTTGCGTCGGGCTTCTCTTTTTTTATTGCTGCAAGAAGAGTCTACTGCTGGTTCTTGAAAGCTTCCAGACCGCTCTTCAGGTAGTTTACGAAGTTGTTTACGTCCAGATCATAGCCGCGCGGTTCAACCAGAATCTTGCCGTCACGCCCCTGGAGTACGTAGTAGGGCTGTGCATTGACGCCGTAGGTTGTCAGCGCATAGTGCGAGTTGATCTTACCCAGACTCTTCAGTACCTTGCCCGATTCGGTGGTAACCCATTCGTCCTCGGGAAGTACTGTCTTGTCGTCGGCATAGAGGGCCAGGATGACGTAGTCGTTACGCAGAATCGACAGTACCTGCGGATCGGACCATACGCGTGCCTCCATTTCGCGGCAATTTACGCAGCCGTGGCCCGTGAAGTCGATGAAGATCGGCTTGTTGACCTTGGCGGCATAGGCCTCGGCCTCCTTCAGATCGAAGAAGCCCTGGAGGTTATGCGGCAGGTGCAGGAAGTCGCTGTGGCGCGGCGTCTTGCCATCGACGGTCAGGATCTGATCCGTTGCGGCAGCCGTACCCGTACCGCCACCGCCCTGCGTTACGACGTAGTCCTGCGAGGTGAGGGGGGGCAGGTAGCCCGACAGACCCTTGAGCGGGGCACCCCACATACCCGGAATCAGGTATACGACGAACGACAGCGTGATGATGGCCAGCAGCAGTCGGCCTACACCCAGATAGGGCATGTCGCTGTCGTGAGCGAACTTGATTTTGCCCAGCAGATAGAGACCCATCAGCGTGAAGACTACGATCCAGATGGCAAGGTAGATCTCACGGTCGAGGATTCCCCAGTGGTAGGTCTGGTCGGCTACGCTGAGGAACTTCAGACCCAGCGCCACCTCGATGAAACCGAGGACTACCTTAACGGAGTTGAGCCAGCCGCCGCTCTTCGGGAGGTTCTTCAGCATCGAGGGGAAGAAGGCGAAGATCGTAAACGGAAGGGCAAAGGCTACCGAGAAGGCAAACATGGTGATGATCGGCGACCAGAACTCACCGCCCGACGTCGACTTGATGAGCACCGAGCCCACGATAGGACCCGTACACGAGAACGATACCAGCACGAGCGTCAGAGCCAGGAAGAAGATACCGCCGAGGCTCTTGTTGTCGGCCTTGCTGTCGCTCTTGTTGACCATCCAGCTCGGGAGCGTGATTTCGAAGGCACCGAAGAACGATGCGGCGAAGATCATGAATACGAGGAAGAAGATCAGGTTCGGGAGCCAGTGCGTTGCGAGCCAGTTGAAGATGTCGGCCGTCACGGCGTCACCGCCCACAAAGCGCGTGATGAGGATGATGGCTGCAATCGGCAGCGTGTAGAGCAGCACGATGAATACGCCGTACATGAAGGCGTTGAATCGGCCGCGGGCCGGGCTGCCCGAGCCCTTCATGAAGAACGATACGGTCATCGGCACCATCGGGAAGACGCACGGCGTCAGCAGCATGGCGAAGCCCCAGATAATGGCTTCGATGATCAGGCTCCAGAGCGAACCGCTGCCTGCGGCATCCTTCGGAGCATCCACCGTAGCGGTGGCTGCATCGGTCGTGGCGACAGTCTCGTCAGTCGTCGAGGCCTGAGCCTCGGTCTCGGCGGCAGCGACGGCTTCGGCCGACGGCGTACCCGAGATCTTGACCGTAATCTCGTCATCCGACAGGGGCAGACAGCTCGTGTCGTCGCAGATCATCCACTCGAGGTAGACGGTCACTTCGGCCTCGGGGGCGGTCAGCTGCACGTCCTGTGCGAACTGGGCCGTGCCTTCGTAGGTGCCGATCTCCATCTCGTAGATGTCGTCGTAGTAGCGATGCGGAGCCGTGATGGCCTGCGGAGCGCCGACGATGCGGGCACCCGATACGGGCGTTGCCTTGATGATCGTGGCATTGGGACCCATGGCATCGTAGGGACCCATGTCGTACATGTGGAAACGATCGGGAATCTGGGCCGTCAGGACGATGCGGTAGTTACCGTCGCCGAGATCCTTGACCTCATTGGTCCACGATACGTTTTGAGCCTGTGCTGCTACGAAAGTGCACATCAGCAGGACAGGCAGCAGAAATAAGCGTAAGGTTTTTGCCATTGTATTAAAGGTTCGGTTGTGCAATATCATTGCAAAGATAGGGATTTTTACGATTCGATCAACCATTTCTCCGATAAATTGTAGGGAGAGTTGCCCGTTCCGGGAGAAATTTCTAATTTTATGGCCATGATTCGCTTGTCACTTATAATTGCCACCTACAATCGTTCGGCATCGTTGCTCGTGGCGTTGGAGTCGGTCGTGCGGCAGGATGCTCCGGCCGGCACATGGGAATGCGTAGTGGTCAACAACAACTCGAAGGACGATACCTCGGAGCGTTTCGCGGAGTTCGCGGCGCGTCATCCGCAGGTGCCTCTGCGCATGGTATGCGAAACACGGCAGGGCCTTTCGCACGCCCGCAACCGCGGAATTGCCGAGACGGTGGGGGAGTATGTGGCAATTATTGATGACGACGAACGGATCAATCCCGGGTTCGTTTCGGCCTACATCCGTTTTTTCGAGGGCCATCCCGGGGTGGCGGCGGCCGGCGGACGCATCATTCCCGAGTATCCGTCGGGGCGTCCGGTCTGGATGTCGCACTATGTCGAGCAGCCCATTGCCAATCCCATTGACCTCGGTCCGAACGAACGGCCTTTCCCGTCGGGACGCATTCCCGGCGGCGGAAATATGGCGCTGCGCCGCACGGCATTCGAGCGATACGGCGTGTTTGATCCCACACTGGGCCGTGTGGGCGGCCGGTTGATCGGGGGCGAGGAGAACGATCTGTTTGAGCGCCTGTTTCGTGGCGGGGAGTGTGTATGGTATGTTCCGGAGGCGGTGATGTGGCACATCATACCCCCGTCGAAACTCACGGAGGAGTACTTCGCGCGGTTATGTTATAATGTGGGGGTCAGCCAGCGGGTGCGGGCGCGGATTCACCGGCGCAGTGGCCGGGCGCTGCTGGGTGAGGTGGGCAAGTGGGGTGTGACGCTCTGTCTGGCGTTGACGATGCGACCTGCCCAGGCTCGGAAGCTGGTGCGCATGCGGATCGAAATTTCGCGTGGGTTATTGCACGGCTAGTAGTGCTTTTGGGGACGGCGCGATCCCGCGATTAAGGTAAATAGACAAGGCCGTATGCTCGCACTCCACGAACATACGGCCTTGTCTTATTTTTATTTTGCGAGGACGTGAGGACCTCAGAAGAGATACTTTTCCGTGCGGACCTTGTGGGTCAGGCGAAAGATGTCCTCCCATCCCTCCTCGCCGAAGGTGGTGCCGACCACCTCGATCACCTTGCCGGCCGTGATGGCTCCGATCGTGCCGCATTGGCGCAGCGACAGCCCGTCGCACATGCCGGCCAGAAAGCCGGCGGCGTAGAAGTCTCCGGCGCCCGTCGTGTCGACGCGCTTGGCGGCCGCCATGATGCCGACGTGGACCACTTCGCTGCCGTGTTTGATGAGTGCCCCCTTGGTGCCGATCTTGACGATCGAGAGGTCGCAGATCTCCGAGATTGCCTGCAGGGCGTTGAGTGGTTCGTTTTCGCCCGTGAAGGCCTTGGCTTCGTCCTGGTTGGCGAAGAGGATGTCGATGTTGCCGGGAATGAGCCGATGCAGGAAGTCGAGGTTTTCGTCCACGATGTTGAAGCTGGCCAGGTCGATGGCGATCTTCAGCCCGCAGGCTTTGGCCGTCTTCACGGCCTGTTCGATCAGCGCGTGGTCCTGTACCAGATACCCCTCCACGTAGAGGCAGTCGTATTCGCGGAAGAGATCGGGGGTGATCTCCTGAGCCGTGAGTTCGAGTGCGGCGCCCAGGTGCGTCACCATCGTACGCTCGCCGTCGGGTGAGATGAGTGACACGCACTTGCCCGAGCGTCCCGAGCCGCGGAAGACGAAGGGCTCGACGCCCAGATTCTCGAGTGCCTGGATGAAGAAGTCGCCCGTCGTGTCGGGCCCGACCTTGCCGATGAATCCCACGTCGCAACCCAGGCGGGCCATGGCGCGGATCGTATTGCCGGCCGATCCGCCCAGCGAGAGCGAGTAGGGGAGTCCGGCGACCGATTTCGAGATGTCGGTCTGCAGATGGGTGTCTACGAGGCTCATCGAGCCTTTGGCAAGGCGGAAGCGGCTCAGGATCGAGTCCGAGTTCAGGTTGACGAGCATGTCCGTCAGGGCATTTCCTATTCCTATTACGCGTTTCATTCTCTGCTCAGTCTGGGTCTGTTGTTGCGGTGTCGTATGTGTGAGCGGGCGGGTCGTCCGGTCAGATCGAGAGGATCTTCACCAGGTCGATGTCGTCGCGGTTGATTCGTTTGTCGTGTTTGATTGCCTTGGAGAAGGGGACGTAGTCGATCTGTCCGTTGCGGATGCCGATCATAACGTTGCGTTGTCCCTCCATCAGTGCCTCGATGGCCGCCTCGCCCATGCGCGAGGCCAGGATGCGGTCCATGGCCGTGGGCGAACCGCCGCGCTGGATGTGGCCAAGGATGGTCACGCGCGCTTCGTATTGCGGGAACTCCTTTTTCACGCGTTCGGCGAGCCCCATGGCACCGCCTGTCTTGGGATTTTCGGCTACCAGCACGATGGCTGAGTTCTTGCTCTTGCGGAATCCGTGGTTGATCAGCTCGCCCAATTGATCCACTTCGGTCTCCATTTCGGGGATGATGGCCGCTTCGGAGCCGGTGGCGATGGCGCCGTTGAGGGCGAGGTAGCCGGCCGTATTGCCCATCACCTCCACGAAGAAGAGGCGTTCGTGGCTCGAGGCCGTGTCGCGCAGTTTGTCCACGGCCTCCATGATGGTGTTGAGGGCCGTGTCGTAGCCGATGGTCGAATCCGTGCCGCCGAGGTCGTTGTCGATGGTGCCCGGAAGCCCCACGATCGGAACGTTGTACTCCGAGGCGAAGATGCTGGCTCCGGTGAGTGATCCGTCGCCGCCGATTACGACGAGGGCATCGATGCCGGCTGCGGTCATGTGTTCGTAGGCGATGCGGCGTCCCTCGACCGTTTCGAACTCCTTGCAGCGGGCCGTCTTGAGGATGGTGCCGCCCACTTGGATGATGTTGCTGACGCTTTGCGACTTGAAATCGATGATCTCGTTGGTGATGAGCCCTTTGTATCCGCGCATGATGCCCTTTACGGCAAAGCCGTTGTAGATGGCCGTGCGGGTGACGGCGCGGATGGCCGCATTCATTCCCGGGGCGTCGCCTCCCGACGTGAGGAGGCCGATGCATTTGATTCCGCTCATGGTGTGTGCAGGTTGCTTTGAGGTAATCGAATGGTTTGAGCCCGAGGGCGTCGCGGCGTCACGGTGGGCCGGAGGGCGGTCGGTCGGGTATGAAACCGGCCAAAGGTACGTATTTTTTCCCGCATCTGCAAACCGCCGGGAGCTGCAGGGGGGCTGCAGTTCCCGGCGGCGGGCAGGGAGGGAGGGTGAGGCGTAGTGTGAGGCGGCCTGTCTTGACGGCCGGCCGTTTCGGAGGGGCTTTACTCCTGGCAGGTGCCGCTTAGGGAGTCGGCCGGCGGCAGAAGCAGGGCATTTTCATCGCCGTCATCGACCGAGACCGAGGCGTGCCGGCCGTCGACTGTGATGTCGATCTGTTGGTCGGGAACGCTGATGCGCAGGGTCTTCGATTCGTCGTCGAGCACCGTCTGGATGCGCTCGTCGTCCGAGTCGATCAGCGAGCGCAGCGTGGTGGTGTCGCCGTCGATCACCACGTGTGTGCGGAGCAGGCGTTCGATGGTGTCGCGTTGTCGCAGCATGCGGTTGCCGAAGTTTTCGTGGATGGCGACGCTGGCGCAGGCGATGATGCTGATGAGCCACAACAGAAAGAGCCCGAAGATAGCCTTGCCGTTGGGGTGCCGCGAGGCGATCAGGCACATGAAGACGTAGATCAGCATGCCGATCGGGATCAGCGCCACGAAAATGCCCAGTACGGGGACCCACAGCGACGTGACGTCGAGATCGCCCAGTGCCATCATCTCCTTGCCGCCGATGAGCAGGGCGAAGAGTCCGATGATCAGTCCGCAGGCGCCGAGAATCAATCCCAGAACCAGGATGCCGAGCAGAATTTTCAGGCAGACGAGGACGATTCTGCCCAGCAGCGAGACGGCTTCGGCGATGATCGGCCGGGCCTTGTGGTCGGGGTCGGTGGCCGTCGAAGCAGCCGTTGTCTCCTCGATCGACCGGGCGGTGATGCGTTCTCCGTTCATTTCGAGTTTCTGGCGGGCCGTGCGTGCGGCGGGCACGGCGAACCACATGACCAGGTAGCTCAGTACGAAGATGCCGAACAGGTTGCTCATCGTCGGCCCCAGCCAGAAGAGGAAGGGTACGTGGCTCAGGCAGGCGAGCAGCAGCGGTACGAAGATGCCGAGGCGTACCCACACGGGGTCGATGTCGAAGTATTTGCCGATGCCGGCGCAGACGCCGCCGAGTTTGGCGTGGGCCGTGTCGCGGTAGAGCCGGCGTGGAATGCGCGGTTCGTTCTGCGGGCCGTCGTGCGGGGTTGCGGAGTCGTCCGACAGCTCGTTGGCGTCACCCATCTGGGCGATGATTTCGAGGATCAGCGGACGTTCGACCACGCGCGTCGCCTCCTGGGCCGTGAGAATCAGTTCGGCGATCCGCGCCTTGATGTCGGCGATGATCTCAGCGCCGTCGGGGTTCTCGCGGTAGGTCTCGCGCAGCGTGTCGAGATACTCCTTGAGGGTGTTGTAGGCGTCGGAATCCATCGTGAAGGCAACGCCCGAGATGCTGCATTTGGTAACCTCTTTCATGGTGGGGTGGTATTTGTGTGTGGGGTGGTGAACTGCGTTCAGACTGGTTTGTTGGTTGGCCGGTTGCCTCTATCGCGAGAGACTGCCGCCGAGTGAGATGTGCGGGTCGACGCGACAGTCGCCAGAGTAATGAATCGAGCCTCCGCTCGAAGCCCGGGCTTTCAGGAATTCCGTGCACAGGAGGCGAACCGAGCCGCCGCTCGATGCCGAAATATGGGCGGTGGTGACGGGGCATTTCGGAGCGTCGATCGAGGCGCCCGAGCTGACCGATGCCGTGCATTGTGTCACGGAGCCGCTCATGTTGATGTCCGCAGCGCTCGAGGCGTCGATCGTGCAGTTGGCGGCACGGAGGTCCAGATTCAGTTCGGCGGCACTCGAGGCCCCGATCGTGCAGTTCGTTGCGGCGAGTCTGAGATCCAGTTCGGCGGCACTCGAAGCGTCGATCGTGCAGTTGGTTGCGACAAGGTCAAGGTCGAGTTCGGCGGCACTCGAGGCGCCGATCTTCAGGTCGTCACTCTGGACTTTGAACTGTTGCGTGCGGATCGAGGCGGCGCTGCTGGCTTCGAGGGAGGTCAGCGGCTGGTCGACGGGTACGGTGACGACGGCGTGGATGCGTCGGAGCGACCGGTGCCATGAGTCGAAGGAGAGGTGGAGGCAGCCGTTGCGGGTCTCGGCGACCAGGTGCTCAGCCAGATTGGCGTTGATCTCGACCCGAAGCCGGTGGGCCAGACTGTCGGGTTGTCCCGAGGCGTCGACGAGGAGAACCTCGATGTTTTGTCCGGCGTGAATTGCGTGGAACGGTTCGACGATGAGCGTGCGCGTGACGAGTTCCTTGCTGCCGGTGATTGTCTTGGGTGCGGCGGCCGCGGCGTGCCATGTCGTTGTAAGAAGAAGAGCCAGGAGCATGCCCAGCTGTCTGAGGTGTTGTGCCATGGTGTAGGTGTGAAAGGGTTAGTTTTGGCTGTTTTCGGTTGTGTTTTCGGCCGTCTCGGAGGGGGAGCCGTAGCGGATGAGACGAATCTGTTCGACGAGTTCGTTCCAGACCTCGTCGAGGGTTGCCAGGTAGTTGCGTCCCTTCTCGGTGAGTGAGTAGTATTTGCGCGGCGGGCCCTGCGGCGACTCCTCCCAACGGTAGGTGAGCAGTCCGGCGTTTTTCTGCCGCGTGAGGATCGGGTAGAGCGTTCCCTCGACGACGATCATCTGCGCTTGTTTGAGCTGGGCAATGATTCGTGGCGCGTAGGAGGCCTCGCGCGAGAGGATGGCGAGGATGCAGTACTCGAGCGTTCCTTTGCGCATCTGCGCTTTTACGTTGTCTTCAGTCATCGTTTCGAGGTTTTAATGGTGGTGAGAGGCTCTTCGGGTATGATGATCCACAGCAGGATGTAGACCCAGATCGACAGGCCGCCCAGGAAGATCAGCAGCAGCGTGACGATGCGGACGATCGTCGTGTCGATGGCGAAAAATTCGCCCAGGCCGCCGCAGATCCCGGCGATGGAGCGGTCCGTGCGTGAGCGATAGAGTTTGCGTGGTGCCTCGGGCGGGGTGCCGGCGGCGTGCTCGCTGTCGGAGCGCCGCTCGCCGAAGTCGGCCGGTGCGCCCATCTGGAGCATGGCATCGCGTACGATGGTCAGGGTGATGACGCGCAGGGGGTTGTTGCCGGTCCTTTCGCGGAAGAGTTCGGCCAGTCGGGTCTCGATGTCGGCCAGTGTTTCGGTGCGTTCGTCGGGCGAAAGCCGGTCGGCAATGTCGTCGAGGTAGCTCTTCAGGGTGTCGTACGCATTCGTTTCGAAGGCGAAGGCCTGCGATCCGATGTTTGCGTTGATGGTCTTTTCCATGGTGTGTTGGATGTTGTGAAGCGTCGCTGCTTCGGGTTCCTTTTCGATGCAAAGATAAAAATAAATTTAATACTTTGCAATACATAATAGTGTTTTTTACTCTTGTTCTTTGTTTAAAACAAATGTGCCGGATGGTTTCTGCGCTGGTGATGAGCGTTTTCCCTTGAATAAACAGGTGGAAATATTTTTGCCCGATGAAAAAAAAATTAAAAAAATGTGCGAAAGTTTGGCCGAAAGGAAAACTTTACATATCTTTGCTTCCAGAAATCAAGGAACGGTCGATCCGTTCGATACGATAATCTTTTTTCGCAGCAACAGATCCTGACTTCGTCAGGTGGTGAAGAGGCGCACCAACCCCCTGTTGCTGCTTTTTTTTGTCTTTTCCCGAACCCTGTTTTTTTGTTGCAGTGAGGTTGCACAGGCGCGTTGTGTCCTGTGCAGGAGCGTTTTGCGCGAAGCGGTCGGATGCGCTCTGTGAGAGAATCGGGCAGCGTGATGAGGGAGGGGGATGAAGGCATTCCGGAGCAGGCGATCGATTCGGGTGCGGTCGCAAAGTGGTGACAGACGGAAGTCAGGAACGGTGGGGGATGAGTCGCCGGATATAATAAAAAAAGGGGAGAACCGCTCCTCTTCGATCCTCCCCAGCCACAAGGGGCAAAAACAACTTGTGCGTCAATACATCTTCAATCCCATTTCGGCATCTTCTGCGTATCCCTTGTGGTGTGTTGGTTAACGGCAGCCGGAAGAGGCGTCTCCGGCCACCGTGAAAATTGGTTGCTTAGTCGGCATTCTTGACGATGAAGACTACGTTCTTCGTCTCGACCTTCTTGGCCCACGAGCCACGGGTCTCCTCGACGCTGTACTTGTAGGTCATCTTCACCGGAATCGTAACCTCGATCTCGTAAGCGAGCTCGGCATCGCTTGCCGAAACCGTGAGCACGCCATCAGCCAGCGTCAGACGGCTGAAGTCGATCGTGTTGTCCTCGACGAAGCTCTCGCCCTTCTTCACCTTGTAGACGGGGGTGCCGTACTCGACTGCGAAGCCGTATACCGGTTCGCTTGCTGCACCGGTTGCCACGGCACCGTTCTCGGTCCAGGCCGTTCCGCTGTACGTACCCGGGTTGATGACGTTCAGGTCGTAGATATCCTTCAGCGTGACACCGTTGAGGGCACCCATCGTGGCGGCCGTGTTCCGCTTAACCGATACGATGTTGCGTCCGTCGGTCGTATCCTGCATCCATTTCGAGTAGTCGATCGGGTTCACCAGACGTACCTCGAAGGTCTTGCGATCCATCAGAACGCCCTCTACCGTCATTTCGGCCGTTACCGTAACCTTGTCGAGCGCGCAGCCGTTCCAGTTGAGAATGGCTTCCGACACCGTCGGGTAGGTGAACGTTGCCTCGGTGTATCCGGCCGGAGCGTCGGCGAGCGTGTAGGTTACCTGAACCGTTGCACCGTCGGTCTAGTTGGCCTTGTAGCCGTTGGCGAGGTTGACGTTGGCTACCTCGAACTTGCCGTTGCCGCGGGTTCCGTACGCCTTCATGTAGTAGGGCTCGGCATCCGTGAAGAGGTCGGTACCCTTCATCAGGTAGTAGTTGTTGTCCTTCGAGATGGTCACAGCGCCCGTGAGGTTCAGGTTGAACGATGCATCGGCTACGGACAGTGCAATGCCCTTGGGAGCCGTGTAGGTGTAGGATGCCTGCTGCTCGAAGTCGACGAGGGCGTTCTTGAAGAAGGCCCAGAGCGAACCGTTATTTTCGATGCGCAGACCCGAGAACTTATTCGTGTTGACGAAGACGTCCTTGTTCTCGAAGTTGTTCTTGGCACTCTTCATGAAGGCCTCGAAGTTATCAACCGAGCCGAAGCGGGCTTCGCAAACCTCCTTGTTGGCATTGTATACAGCCGTGTAGAGATCGTCGGTGATGACTACCTTCAGGTTCTCGCCGTTGACCGTGTAGGTTGCCTTCGGCATGTCGATTGCGTAGGTCATGTTGTCCAGACCGTTGATGGTGATCTCACCCTTCAGCGTAACCATGGCCGTGGTCGATACGTTGACATCGGCCGATACGGCCAGTTTGCCCGAACCGTTGGCGTAGTTCTCGATCGTGTAGCGCAGGTGCTTCGAATCTTCGGTGCCCGAGTAGGGATCGCCCTCGCCCGAAGCCTTGACCGTGAGACCCGTGAGGGTTCCCTCTACCGTCTCAACCTCCCAGGTGGCGCTCGCCCAATCAAGAGCCTTGAACTGATCGGCCGTCAGAATGGCCTCGCCCTCGTTGTCGAAGCGTACGGCATCCGACAGGTACTTCTTGCTGTTGCTGTAACCGTAGTTCTCCGAGTTAACCGTATAGGCATAGGTCCAGTCGATCTGGGCGTTGATGCCTTCGATCGTACCCAGCAGCTCACGCGTGATGTGGAGGTTGGCCGTGTACTCCTTCTCGGTCTCGCTGCTGCTCTTCTTGACGAGCTGCTTGGCACCCTCGACCTCGATGCTTACATAGAGCTTGCCGGTATCGGTAATCGTCTTGCCGATGTTGCCCTCGACAGCCTTCGACAGGCCAACCGTTACGCGTGCGTCGGCATCGCTCTCGGGGTCTTCGGGATTCAGAGCCAGGTCGGTTGCGTCGTTCGTCGTGAAGCTCGTGCGGTTCAGGACGGGCTCGGCCGACGGCGTGTAGTCCCAGTTGTACTTTTCGGCAGCCTGGTCGAGCGAGATCAGCTCTGCCGTAGCCTCTTCATATACGTAGATGTACTTCGTTTCGTCAAACAGTTTGTATGCCTGCGTGAGGTTGTTGTACTCCAGGTTGTACTCAATCGCTGTCGGGCACTTCGTGTACGAACCGTCCTCCTGTACCTCGGCCAGAACGATCCGGTCGAAGATGTCGTTCTTGTCGTTTCCCTTGGTCGGGATGTAGGCCGTCGTGTACTCGACACCGGTGTTGATCTCCTCGTTGGACTCCTCGGTCTCGCCCGGCTTCGTGGCCGACGACTCGTTGCGTACGCGCAGCGCTACGGAGTAGGTTTCGTTCGTGCTCGGATAGGTGTAATTCGTGCTTACGAGCATCGAGATCTTGCCCTCCTCGGTGTACTCGACCTCACCCTCGATCGTGAAGGCTACGTCGTTGGCACGCGTTACCTTTTCGGGCAGGAACTCCAGTACGATCTCTCCGGCGTTGTATCCTTCGGCGATGGCCTGGGCCAGCGATGCGGGCGATACGCGGAAGGTCATCGTAGCCTTGCGGCCGGCATCCTTCGTCAGCGAAACCTCGCCCAGCGTGTAGCCGCCGAAGTTGGCCTCGCCGTCGGCCGTCGTCGGTACGTAGACCAGCGACTGGATGCGGTTGGCCAGGTCTCCTACGGCCACCCAAAGCTGCGAAATGTTGGCTGCATACTGCTTGAAGGTCGCCTCGAGGTCGTTCGTCTCGAGCCACGTGATGTTGGCCTCCGTGACGTTGGCAGCCGTATCGCTGTCGGGCTGGGCGGCGTCGTCGATCAGCTTGTTGATCAACTGCGTCAGCTGGGCGTTGGCCTCGGTGAGCTGGGCGTTGATCTTGCTGTCCAGCTCGGTATACTTCACGTAGGTCTGATCGGCCGTGGTCGTGGTGACGTAGCCGGTCAGCATGTCCGTGGTGACGTAGTTGGCCAGCAGCTCAGCCTTCCAATCCTCGCCCAGCAGGCCGAGGATTGCCTCCTGCATGTCGCTGTTGTCGGTGTTGATCTGGCCGATGACTGCCGTGATGACCTTGTTGATGTCATCCTGCGAAATCTCGGTGTTCAGGCCGTCGAGTGCATCCTGGATGGCGTCGGCCACCTCGGTGTCGATGGCACCCCAAAGGTCATATGCGGCAATCTGAGTGTCGAAAATATCGGCAATTTCCTCGCTGGTCCACTGCTTGATCGAGCCCAGTTTCGTGTCGATCAGGCTCTCGATCTCGGCCTTCTTCTGGTAGCCCAGTTCGGCGATTTTGGAATCCAGGCCCGTCGTGGTGACGTATGCGGCCAGTTCCTGAGTCAGAGCGTCCGAAGTAACGTACTTGGCCAGTTCGCTCGTGAGGGCGTCCTGCGTGACGTACTTGGTGAAGTCGATGCCCTCAAGCTTCTGCTGCAATGCCGCAACGGCATTCTGATCCGCCTTGAGAGCCACCTGACCCGAAAGATTCTCGATCTTTTGGTTCAGACTGTCGATGTCGTCATCGTAGTCCTTGCACGATGTCGACATCATTCCCGATGCCGCCACTGCTGCCGACATCAGAAACACTTTCAGAAGATGTTTTTTCATAAAAATAAAGTTAATAGAAATGAAGAATTAGAAAATCGATGTTGTTCTCTCTCTGTTTGTTAGGTTGTGTGTTTTATATGGTACTGCATGTGGTGTTTTGGTTTTCTCCGATCGTTGTTTCGAGCCGTCTCTTTGAAAGAGACGAATGGAACGATGAAGTAGCGTGTCAATGAGTATTATAATGTGTCGTTTTGTTGTGCGGCAGACCTTGTGAAAGAGGATTTGTCAAACAAAATTATGCGTGAAAAAGTTGCTTTTCGCAGTTTGATACGAGGCGCAAAATGACAACACGAGAGATCTCTCTCGCGCAATAAAAGGGGCTGATATATCGAAAAAAAGACGGAGAAAGTCGAAGATTTTCAGAATTTATTTGGTGATTTGATTCAAACGCACTACATTTGTGGACGAATATTATGCAGTCTCTTTCAAAGAGATAGGGCGTTTCTGCTCGATAAACTCTTTCTTTCTTCGTATTATTTATGATACCGTCAGGCTCTGTTGAACCGGAACGGTTGCTTTTTCTGTTGGAGCAGCTCGGAGTGAGATATCTCTATACGGAGGCACCATGCCGTCGGAAATTTCCGGGGAACAGCTGACGTCCGTTTTTTTGAGTGCCGGGAATCTGTTGAATCGTGGGGGCGTGATGTGGGATGAGGCGGTGGGCGCTCGAAGCGGGATGCCCCCGCAAAGGGGCGTTTGAATGGACCGCATGCTGCGGTGCGTCGGGTTCGGACTGGAGGGGGCTGGTCGGAGCATCAAACGTCAGGAGAGGAATGCTCGCTGCAGAGCATCCCTCTCCGATACGATGGTGTTGAAGCTGTGAGTGTGAAGGGGCCTTCCGCTTGGGGGGGTGGTTACAGCAGGAGGTTGAACAGGTAGCCGGTCACCACGGCCGTGAGAAAGATCATCAGTACGATCAGGAAGACCAGTCTTTTCCGGAATATGCTCGCCAGCAGCGTCATTTCGGGGATGGCCATCCCCGCGCCGCCGATAATCAACGAGATTACGGCTCCGATACCCATCCCTTTCTCCATCAGCGCCAGTCCGATCGGGATTGCCGTTTCGGCGCGAATGTAGAGCGGAATGCCCAGTAGGGCGGCAACCGGGACCGCATAGGGATTATCCGGGCCGGCGGCCTGCATGACCAGCTCCTGGGGCATGTAGCCATATATGCCTGCACCCAGGGCTACTCCGATAAGCAGGTAGCCCAGGATGGGGCGCAGATCGCCCCAGGCGTGAATAAAGGCCGTCTTCAGTTTCCCGGTGAACGTGTGCCGGTTCGGATTGCTCGCGTCGTCTCCACAGTAACAGCAGGAGGTGGGTTTGAGGCGCAGGTCCCGAATGTATTTCTGGGCCCCCGCTTTCTGAAGAGCGTATCCGAACCACACCGAACACACAAAGGCTACGACGAAGTAGATGGTCATGGCCTTTATGCCGACCAAGGCTCCGAGCATCCCGAGGATGATCGGGTTCAGCAGCGGTGAGGCGATCAGAAAGGAGATGCTCGCTCCGAACGGTACGCCGGCGTGCAGCAGACCGACGGTCATCGGAATGGTCGAACAGGCGCAGAACGGAGTCAGGGCGCCGAAGCCTGCGGCGATCACATGGCCGAAGATCCCCGTGCGTGAGAGTTTCCGGCGGATTTTCTCTTTCGGGACGTACATCAGAATGATCTCGACCAACGTGCTGATCAACAAAAATAGTGCGATCAGTTCGCCGGTCAGGAGGATAAAGTACCGTAGGGTTTCTGTGAAGGTATGCATCGGTCTCTTGTTTTCGGGGGGGGGCGGCGGTTGACCTGCTGTGTCGCGAGGTCCCGCGGCCGGCCTCTATCTGAAATGTTTGGCTAGCTCCTCGGCTGAAATGTAGCCGTTGTGTCTGTAGTATTCGGCTCCGCTTCGGCCAGCAGCACCTGTGTCGGGATGGTGGCGATACCGAAGTATTCGGCCAGTTCCTGATTCTCTTTCCGCGAGACATTCACGAAGACGACTTGGACCCGACCTGCATGTTGCGTACGGACGGTCTCCATGACGCGTTCCATTTGTCGGCAGGCGCTGCATCCCGTCGAGCCGAACTCCAGAAACGTGCACGAATACGGCAGTTGGTTCTGCCGGTAGTCATACCGTGCCGCGATCTGTTCGGCGAGCGATCTCTTTGCGCTGTCGGACAGCTGCATCGTCCGGCTGCGGGAGAGGTAGTCGACCAGATCGCCTCGGAATAGGATCAGCGCGGCAAGGAAGAGTCCGATGGCGACGAGGCCGAGGTAAGTTCCGTATTTTTTCATAGCAGATTACCGAATACGAATCCCGACAGGGTGGCCATGACGATGACCAGTGCCACGTAGACTACGGTTTTCTTTGTCCCCAATACGCCGCGGATGACCAGCATGTTGGGCAGCGAGAGCGACGGTCCGGCCAGCAGCAGTGCCAGGGCCGGTCCCTTGCCCATGCCCGAGGCCAGCAGCCCCTGGATGATGGGAACCTCGGTCAGCGTAGCAAAGTACATGAAGGCGCCGGTGAAGCTGGCGAAAAAGTTCGACAGCAGTGAGTTGCCCCCGACGGCCCATTCGATCCAACGGTTCGGAACGATGCCCGCGATGGCCGTCTGATCGTGCGTGGAGCCCAGAAGGAAGCCGGCCGTAATGACACCCACGGCCAGCAGCGGCAGGATCTGTTTGGCAAAGCCCCATGCCGAGAGCGCCCATTCGCGGTTTTCCTCATTCCGTTTGTCGAGGAGCAGGATCAGGGCGAGCGAGGCGATGGCCACGACCATCGGTACGAGCGGCACGAGCTTCGCGTTGTCGATGAAGAGGTTGGCCAGCACGACCGAGGCTGCTGTAGCCGCAGCGCCCAGGGCCACCCACCGCAGGCGGAGCCGCAGAATCTTCACGAGCGACCAGCACAGTGTGAGCGACAGGGCTCCGGTGATGTACCACTTGTAGGTGAAGAGGGTCCACCACACGCCGCGGTCCGATGCGGCCGGAGCGCCCCAGTTGGCGAAGACGAGGATCAGCACCAGCGTGAAGAAGTGGAGCGAGGTTTGCCACATCGGCCGCTTTTCGGGAGGCGGGACGATGTTCATCTGCTCCTCGCGTTTGGCCCGCTCCTCCTTGCGGAAGATGAACGACATCAGCAACCCGATGACCACCGAAAAGAGTACGGCGCCGACCGTCCGGGCGATACCCAGCTCGATGCCCAGAATCCGGGCCGTGAGGATGATCGAGAGGATGCTGATCGCTGGCCCCGAATAGAGGAAGGCGATGGCCGGACCCAACCCCGCGCCGCGCTTGTAGATGCTCGTGAAGAGCGGCAGAATCGTGCAGGAGCAGACGGCGAGAATGCCGCCCGAGATGGCCGCCACGCTGTACGACAGCCACTTTTTGGCATTGGCCCCGAAGTATTTGAGGACGGATCCCTGGCTGACGAAGACGGCGATCACGCCGGCGATGAAGAAAGCCGGCAGCAGGCACAGGATGACATGCTCGCGGGCATACCATCGGGCCAGATCGAGCGTTGCGTCAATGGCCGTCATGAAACGCTCGCTGCCGAGCGGCAGGAAGAAGACGCCCGCAAAGACGAGGATAATCCACACAAGGATTTTTAATTCCCTTTTGGTATCCATGGGATGACTCTTCTTAAAATTAAATACCCAATAATCGTTTGATCTCCTCGTCCGAGGGAACGCGCCCTTTGATTTTTACCGTGCCGTCCACCACGACCGCGGGAGTTCCCGTGACGTGGTAGCTCAGGATCTCGGTAATGTCCTCGATTTTTGTGAGTTTTACGTCGAGATTGTTCTCGCTGACCACCTTTGCGATGGCCTGGTAGGTCGTCTTGCATTTCGCGCAGCCCGGCCCCAGGATCTTGATCTCTTTTATTGCCGTTTGCGGTGCGTCGAGCTTGATCTGGCTGAAGTCGTGTGCGGCCGGTTCTTCAGCCTCCTCCGCAACCAGTTTGTTGCCGCATGAACACGAGCAGGGTTTCGGGGAGAAGAGCGATGCCCAGAATCCTTTTTTGTTTTCGTTTTTTGTCTTCATGGTTTCTAAAAATACATAATCACACAATAGTACAGACCAATAATCGTGAATACGCTGCCGACGATTCGGTTCAACCACCTCTGCACGACCTGCATCCGGCCGTAGAACTGGCCGATGTGCTGCACGCTGAACGCCAGTATCCAGGCTACGATCAGTACGGGGAGGGCGGTGGCGATGGCAAACAGCACGGGCAGCAGATAGCCGGCGGAGGCCGTTGCCGAGATCGGGATCAGCATCCCGAAGTAGAATACGCCGCTTGTCGGGCAGAAGGCCATGGCGAAGAGCACTCCCAGCAGGAAGGCCCCCCAGCCCCCCTTGCGGGCCAGTTGCTCGCCGTCGCCCTTGAATCCGAACGAAGGCAGTTTCAGCTTGTGTCCGAACAGGATGAAGAGTCCGATCAGCAGCAGGGCGGGACCCAGGATGAGCTCTCCGTATTTGCCGATAAACTTCTGGATGCCGAACAGACTCGATCCCTGCCGCAGGATGAGTATCAGCACCGCGCCCAGGGCCGTATAGGCAATGATGCGCCCGAGCGTATAGAGCAGGCCGTTGCGGAAAATCCGCTGTCGGTTTTCGATGTCCTTGCCGATGAATCCGATGGCAGCGATGTTCGTGGCCAGCGGGCAGGGCGAGAGGGCCGTCAGCAACCCCAGCAGAAAGGCCGTGAGAGCTGGGGTCGAGCTGCTGTCCAGTAGGGATTGAAGCCACTCCATGTCGTTCTATTTGAGCAGTGTACGAATCTTGTCCGCCAGCCCCTTTCGGAATGTTTCGGGGGCTGTCCGCGCGTTGGCGAAAGCGTACTCCGTCAGATTCTCGGAGGTTTCCTTGCCGTCAGCCCACTTGCTGACGATGAGCGACGACCACGTGACCTGGTATTTGTCTGCCAGCGCCTCGTTTTCGGGGGCCGAGAGATCGACGATCCGGAAGACGAGTTGCCCGTCACGGGTCTCGTCGGCAAACTGTTGTGCAATAACTTCCTGGGTGTTTTGCTCGATGGCCACGCAGGTGGCGCAGCGCTGTTTGCCGTGGAAATAGAGAACTTCGACGTGGTCCTTCGAATTTTCTGTCTCGGCGGCCTGGGCGCCCTTTGCGCCGGTGTTGCCGCATGCGACCAGACCCAGACAGAGGGTCAATAGTGCAAGTACCTTTTTCATAACAACAAGTGGTTTTATTTGGTTTTACAGATCTTTTGGGTCAATTCATCAAAGTATATGGTGGAGTCCAGCATGCCGTTCGTCACCTTGCTGCGGAACAGCTCCCGTCCGGTCGGGTCGAACGCAATCCACTGCGGGGGCATGATTACCTGGTATTGTCGGGCCAGCTCGCCGTTTGTATCCATCAGGACGGGCCAACCCCAACCGTTGGTACTCACAATGGGTCTGACGCGCGAAGCCGAACGCGCGTCGTCCATCGAAACGAGAACCACGTGAATCGGCACGGAGGAGTCGGCGTAATCAGACCACGCGTCGTACAGTTCGTCGAGCATGGTGATGTTGTTCGGGCAGCAGGTCTTCCAGAAGACGAAGAGCACCACCCCTTCGTGCGGAGCAAAATCCGAAAGGTTTTTCGCCCGTCCGCTCATCTCCTTTACGGTCAGCGGCGGCCATACACTTTGTGCACCGGAGGAGGTGGCGATCAGTAGTGCGGCCATCCAAAGGAATACTCTTTTCATAGGTCGGTTGGTTTGTAGTTTGTCGAATTACGAACAAGTGGTTTAAAAAAATTGTCGCTATTCGCAACAATCTTTCTTTTCGCGCGGGGCCTCCTGCCCCCAGAACTCCTTGAAAAGCAGGGAGGCAACCTCCCAATTGGCTCGGTTGATGCAGTATTTTACCTTGGGCGCCTCGATTTCGCCCTGAATCAAGCCGGCATCCTTCAACTCCTTCAGGTGTTGGGATACCGTGGCCTTGGAGATAGGCAATACTTCATGGATGTCTCCGAAGAAGCAGCTGTTTTGCCTGATCAGGAAATCCAAAATGGCCACCCGGGCCGGATGTCCCATCGCCTTGGCAAAACGTGCCAACTGCTCCTGTTTCGGTGTGTACTCCCTCTCCTCCATAAATTTCCTGTTTGTTGTTCGCAAAACTACGAATAAATAAGGAAACATGCAAGACTGGAGTGTTGTTTTTTTGCGGGGAATGTTCGTGACGGTACGGTTTGGATCGAGGGAAGTAAAAATGGCATGGAGCCAGTTTGTGGGGAAAATGCGGACAAAATGCGGCTCCGTTGGGCAAAATAAAAATCCCAAACAACTGTAAAGCAGTCATTTGGGATTTCTTTCTGGTACCCGGAGCCGCATTTGAATATAGTAAATTCCATTAAATCGGAATAATTGGATATATGCGTAAATTTCATCATAT
>CALUII010000014.1 GCA_944320665.1 uncultured Alistipes sp.
GGAATGCCATCTGGTCCGTAGTCTTCTCGCTGATCGCCATCGGCCTCTATATTGCCTTCCGCTTCAAGCGCTGGCAGTGGGCTACGGGTGCGACAATCGCTCTGGCCTTCAATGCACTCTTCGTGATCGGTGTCTTCTCGTTGTTCTACGGTCTGCTGCCGTTCAACCTCGAGGTGAACCAGGCATTTATCGCAGCCATTCTGACGATCATCGGTTACTCGATTAACGATACGGTGGTGGTATTCGACCGTATCCGCGAGTATCTGGGACTCTATCCGAAACGCAGCCTGCGTGAGAACGTGAACAACGCCATCAACTCGACGCTGTCGCGTACGATCAATACGTCGGGTACGACGTTGGTGACGTTGATCGCCATGTTCTGCTTCGGCGGAGAGACCATCCGCGGCTTTATCTTCGCCCTGTTGATCGGTGTGGCTGTGGGTACGCTTTCGACGATCTTTGTGGCAACGCCGATTGCGTATGACCTGATCGCCCGTCGTCACGGGAAGAAACAGCCGGAGACGAAGTAATCGGAGCGTTTCGCTGAAGCGAAGGCCGAAAGATGAGTTCCTCGCCAGGAGTGCAATGTCGGGGAGCTGTGAAAAAGGACTGCAGAGGTTTTGCTGCAGTCCTTTTTATTTTTATCTTTGCGTAGATATATAATGAAGAGGTGAGGAGTGCCTCCCCGTTTGGAGGTGCATACATGAATAGAGAGCGAAAACTATGATCAAATCGTTTTTTCACTGGTTGAAACAGTATGTCTCGCCGGTTTTTCTGATGTTGTTGATGGCCTCGTTCATCTTGTGGTATATTGCCAAACTCAACTATACCTATACGGCCGAACAGGAGATTCGCGTGAATGTCGACGGCGAGGAGTTTCGCATATCGTGTGTGGTCGAGGGGTTGGGTACCAACTTGTTTGGATATAAGGCCTATACGAAGAAGACACTGCGGATTCCGCTGTCGGAACTGCAGTATACCACGACGCGTGATGCGTCCGGCGAGGAGCGTCTGATTCTCGATGCCGGATCGTTACAGCATGCCATATCGGTTCGCTTCAGCGACATCAAGGTGATCTCGATCGGGACAATCCCCGAAATCGACATGCCCGAACAGGAGCCGCAGAACGTCAAAACGCGCAAGTCATGATGAAGGTGGGAATCACCGGAGGAATCGGCAGCGGTAAGAGCACGGTGTGTCGCCTCTTTGCCGAGCGCGGCATTGCCGTCTATGATTCGGATCACGAGGCCAAGCGATTGATGGCCGGTCCGTTGCGCAGGGCAATTGAGGACCGTTTCGGAACGTCGATTTATCGCGACGAAGTGCTCGATCGTCGGGCTTTGGCCCGGGTGGTTTTCAACGATCCGCAGGCACTGGCTGATCTGAATGCTTTGGTCCATCCGGCCGTCCGGACCGATTTCGAGGCCTGGGCGGCGCGTCAGGAGGGGCCCTACGTGATCCTGGAGAGTGCTATTCTCTATGAGTCGGGTTTTGACGATGCGGTGGATCGTGTGCTGGCTGTGCTGGCTCCGATGGCCGTGCGGATCGAACGTACGTGCCGTCGCGATGATGCAAGTGTCGAGGAGGTGCGACGCCGTATTGCTGCGCAGATGAGCGACGATGAACTGGCGGCACGTGCCGATGATACGATGGTCAATATCAAGATGGAGGATCTGGAGGCGGAAGTTTCGCTTCTCGATCGGAAATACCGAGCCGATGCAATACGAAATAAAGCATGATTTTCGTCGTCCACAGGTGATGACGATTCTGAATGTGACGCCCGATTCGTTCTATGCGGGCAGTCGAACCCCTCAGCTGGAGGCCATTGAGGCCCGTATTCGTGAGGCGGTAGCTGCTGGATGTTCCCTGATAGACGTGGGCGGGTATTCGTCACGTCCCGGAGCCGACGAGGTGTCACCCGAGGAGGAGTGGCGTCGGGTCGAGGCGGGAGTTGCCGCCGTGCGTCGTGTGACTCCCGACATGCTCGTTTCGGTCGATACGTTCCGGGCATCGGTTGCTGCGCAGGTGATCGAACGTTTCGGAGCGGTGGTGATCAACGACATCTCGGCCGGGGAGCTGGATGAAACGATGTTCCGGACCGTGGCGCGATACGGTGTGCCCTACATTGCCATGCACATGAAGGGAACTCCGCAAACCATGCAGCGATTGACCGATTACGGGAGCGATATCACGTCGGCTGTATGTGCCTACTTCGAATCGCGTATTGCGGCCATGAAACAGGCCGGGATTCGCGACGAACAAATCTTGCTGGATCCCGGATTCGGCTTTGCCAAAACCCTGGAACAGAATTATGCCCTGCTTGGTGGATTGCATCGGCTTGTCTCGATGGGGTACCCGGTGTTGGCTGGAGTGTCACGCAAGTCGATGATCTATAAGGCGCTCGGGGTGACGCCCGAAGAGGCGCTGGCCGGTACGATTGCCCTTGGATGGGAATGCTTGCGCCAGGGAGCGACTCTTCTGCGTGTGCACGATACGCGCCAGGCGGTGGATACGGTACGTATTTTCGAACTTTACGAACAGAACAGATCATGACCGAGGAAAAACGGGGTATGCGTCGCAATCGCCGCTGGTCGTGGCGCGAATACGGCATTCAGCTGTCGGTGGTGATTCTCGGTGTGATGGTCACCTTCGTGGGGTCGGGGCTGATCGAACGCTGGCGCCAGTCCCGTCAGGTACGGGCCACGATGCAGTTGATTGCCGATGAACTGGCTTACGATCAGACGCAGGTGGAGTCGGTGTGCGAGCGTCTGCGCTTTGATCTGGAAGGGATGCGTCTCTTCGAACGCTATGGCAAGGCCGTGGAGCGTATGCCGGAGGATTCGCTGGTGCATTATCTGCCGCTGCTGGGGGCCATGCGGGCTCCGGCCTTCCGGACCGATGCGCTTGAGGTGCTCAAGACCTCGGGTGTCATCCAGTCCGTAAACGACAAGGGATTTCTCATGGAGTTGTTGGGATGCTACGGCGAATTGGAGAGTTTCGAGGAGCGGGTTGACCTTTACAACCGGCGCAAACTCGAAGCGATGAACCACTTTTTGGCCAGCGAGGCATCGGCAGGTTTCAGCCGCCTTGCGCCGCGCGAGGCCTGGCGGCGGATGCTGGAGGATCCGTTGTGCTACAGTTTTGTCGACGGGTCGTCGAACTTCTTTGGTGATGACGGCGAGGCCTATTTCGATCGGACTGCAGCCCGTGTTGCATCGACCGTGCAGTCAATATGTCAGCGGTACGGATTCGAACCCACGGCAGGAATATGATTATGATACGGTGTACGGATATACACAAGCGTTTCGGCAACCTCGAGGTGCTGAAGGGTATTTCGCTTGAAGTAGCGGCCGGCGAAGTGGTCTCGATAGTCGGGGCCAGCGGTGCCGGCAAGACCACATTGTTGCAGATTCTCGGGACGCTGCTTACTCCGGATCAGGGACGCGTGGAGATCGATGGACGAGATGTCTGCGGATTATCGGACCGGGCATTGTCGCGCTTCAGAAACGAACACATCGGTTTTGTTTTTCAGCTTCACCACCTGCTGCCCGAGTTTACGTCGCTTGAGAACGTGATGATCCCGGCGCTGATCGGCCGGCGTGACAAGGGGGCCAGCGAACGACGTGCCGTCGAGTTGTTGCGTACGGTGGGGCTTGCGGAGCGTAGCGGCCATAAACCCGCTCAACTCTCCGGGGGCGAGCAGCAACGTGTGGCCATAGCGCGCGCACTGATGAACGAGCCGGCGGTGCTGTTGGCCGACGAACCTTCGGGCAACCTCGATTCGCAGAACCGCGAGGAGATTCATCGTCTTTTCTTTGAGCTGCGCGAGCGGTTGGGACAGACGATCGTGATCGTTACACACGACGAACATCTGGCGGACGAGGCCGACCGTCGGATTGTGCTTTCGGACGGCCGGATTATCTGAGGAATGGTGCGCACTGCCTCCCGCAACTCCGATCTGAAGGAGCATGAACTGCACGAATTGCTCGAACGATGGCACGACCGATACCATCGTGTCGAATTCATCGAGGCCGACCCGATCGCCGTGCCGCATCGCTATTCCGAGCGTCACGATCGTGAAATCGCCGGCTTCCTCGCGGCGACGATTGCCTGGGGCAACCGTACGACCATCGTGCGCAACGGGCTGCGAATGATGCAATACATGGACGATGCTCCGGCCGATTTCGTGCGTCATGCTTCGGAACATGAGTTGGCGTTGTTGCGCTCGTTCGTACATCGGACGTTCAACGGCGAGGATCTGCGGGATTTTGTTCTGTCGCTGCGCCGTATGGAAGAGGTGCATGGTGGCATTGGCGCCTTCTTCGAGCGGGAGTACGAGGCCTGCGGGTCATTGCCTGCGGCCATGGCCGCTTTCCGACGCGAGTTTTTTGCCGGCACACATGGGCCGCACTGTGAAAAACACCTGTCGTCGATCGAACGAGGTGCCGCCTGCAAGCGACTCTGCATGTATCTGCGGTGGATGGTGCGACACGATGACCGCGGAGTCGATTTCGGAGAGTGGCGCCGGATCCCGATGTCGGCCCTGTATCTGCCGCTCGATGTGCATGTTGGCGTCACGGCGCGTATGTTGGGATTGCTTGCGCGGCGTCAGAACGATTGGCGCGCTGTTGAGGAGTTGACCGCCGCTTTGCGGCGGTTTGACCCGTCGGATCCGGCACGTTATGATTACGCCCTCTTCGGAGCCGGCATGGAGGGCTACGGTCACGACGGGAGGTGTTGAACCGCAGCGTTGCCCCTCCCCGTGTGACGTTGCAAGTCCGTAGAGAAGAAGTATGTTTCGATTCAAACAATTTACAATCCATCAGGACCATACGCCCATGAAGGTCGGGACCGACGGCGTGTTGCTCGGGGCTTGGGTGCGGATCGCTCCGACCGTGCACCGCATCCTCGACATCGGTACGGGAACAGGGCTGATTGCGTTGATGCTGGCACAGCGGACGCAGGAACGACACGATCCGGTGTGGATCGATGCCCTTGATGTGGGTGACGTCGCCGAGGCATGTGCCAATGCTGCAGCCACCCCCTGGAGGCAGCGTGTGCGGATGATGCAGTGCCCCGTGCAGCAATTTGATTCGGCTGAGCGTTACGACCTGATTGTATCGAATCCGCCCTTCTTTGTCGATTCCCTCACGTCGCCCGATGCCGGCCGCACACGTGTGCGACATACGGGCGAACTGCCCTTCGGCGAATTGTACGACGCCGTGGTGCGGCTTCTGGCTCCATGCGGACGTTTTGCCTTGATCCTGCCGCCGGCCGAGGCATCGCTCTTTCTGGCGGAATGCCGGGCGTTGCATGTTGTGCGCCGTACGGAGGTGCGCTCGACACCGCGCCGCGGCGTGCGGCGTGTGTTGTTGGAACTGGCCCACGGTACCGCACCGACTGTAGACGAGGTGCCGGTCGAGACGCAGGAGTTGACGATCGGAACCGGTGCACACGAGGAGTATACGACGCAATACAAGGCGTTGACCCGAGATTTTTATCTGAAATTTTGACTCCGATCCGAAAAAAGGTTATTTTTGTCCGAATGAATCTGTAAAACCGATTCTTATGAAACGTCTATTCCTCATGGGAGCTTTGCTCTTCGCGTCGCTCGGCGGCGCAATGGCCCAGACCAATGGTTACATGGCCCGTACGGGGGTCTATGCGGAGAATGGCCGTACGGTTGTGGCCGATCCGCGCACGACGCTCGCGGTTGATCTCACGGTACGCAAGGAGGTGATTCTGTGTGGTCCCTATGCGCGGTATGCACAGAAGTACCTCGGTGTGATGGCTCCGCTGAGCAACAAGACCCTTTATGCGATCGAACACGCTTCGATGGCGTTGTGTGACGATCCGATGTCGGACGTCCGTGCCGGGAAGGTGCCCGAACCGACGACCGGTACGATGTCGCACAGCCGGTCGGAACGAGAGTTTGCCCGTCTGCAGCCCGACAAAACGTCGTTGACCGTCTATCCGCTTGAGGATGCCGCCCGTGAGGCCGCATCGACAATCTACTCGCTGCGTCGGCATCGGCTGGAACTCATCACGGGCGAGGCCGGTGAGAATGTCTTCGGGGCCGGTCTGCAGGCTGCACTCGACGAGATCGAACGCCTCGAGCAGAGCTATCTGGAACTCTTTCTCGGCAAACGGGTTGTAACAACCCGGACGGAGCGTTTCTTCATCCGTCCGAAAGAGGCTTCGCGTCAATACATCGTATGTCGGTTCAGTGCGGACGGCGGAATCCTTCCCGAAACGGATCTGTCGGGTGACATGGTGTTGTTGCGGATCGTCCCTTCGGGCGATACCGAGACGCCCTATGAGACGACGAAGAGTTCGGGGTATGAGACCTTCCGTGTGGCCGATCCGTCGGAATGCACGTTGTCTTATGGCAGCGAGGTGCTGGATCGACGCGTATTGCCCATCTTCGAGTTCGGCCGCACGGTGAAGATCGAGGTGCCGCGTAAATAATGGAGAGATGGAGGTGACGATGGACGGTGCAATGGATGCGACGTCACGCATGGTGCAATTGCTCGGGGCCTTGCGACGCGAGCGAAACGGAGCTGTCGCCGACTCGATGCGTTATTACGGAACGCCTTACGGGCTCAATTACGGCGTGAGTCTTCCCACGGTGCGGACATTGGCGCGTGCCCAGACGACGGATCATGCCTTTGCCCGCTATCTCTATGCACAGGATGTTCGCGAGTTGAAGTTGGCGGCCTGCTGGATTGCCGATCCGACTGCGGTGGATGCGGCCGAGGGGGTATTTTGGGCCGACGGATTGCTTAATTCGGAGTTGGCCGAGGAGTTGGCCTTTGCTCTGCTGAGCCGGGCGCCCCATTTCGAGGAACTTTTCCGCGGGTGGATTGCCGAAGGTGCCACGTCATTGCAGCGTTATGCAGCATTGATGGGCGCGGCACGTCGCCGTGAGGAGGTGGTGATGCGATTCGGGGAGGTGCCCGGGGTGCTTGCACGAAATCCGGAGGATCTGTTGTCGGCCCGTGGTGTCGTGGCCCTGATCGAGGCCTGGTGCGATGTGACGCCGGAACGTGCTCCGCTGATGCAGTTGCTGGAGGGGTTGGACGATTCGCCGGCTGCGACCTATGTGCGTGACGAAGTAGGGTGGCGTACGGAGTATTGATTGGGGGGCTGAGAGTCCCGCGCGATGTGTAATTTGAAGCCGCGAAGATATACGTTCGAAACGTATCTTCGCGGCTTCAAAATTTCAGCGTCTGCAGGTCCGGGAAGAGAATCACTCCTCGACGAAGAGGGCCTTGGGCAACTGTCCGATGTGCTGAATGGGAATGATCTCGATGCCGTGCGGACGGCGTGCACTCTTGGTCATATAGCCCGATACCACGATGCGGCGGAAACCCAGCCGGGCGGCTTCGCTGACGCGCTGCTCGGTCCTGGGTGCCGGGCGCACCTCGCCCGAAAGACCGATTTCGCCGGCGCAACAGGTGCCTTCGGCAATCGGGCGGTCGTAGTAGGAGGAGATGACAGCCGATACGACGGCCAGATCGAGTCCCGGATCGGCGACGCGGAAGCCTCCGGCAAAGTTGAGGAAGACATCCTTCTGGAACATCTTCATGCCGAGCCGTTTTTCGAGTACGGCGAGGAGCATGTTCATGCGGCGCACGTCGTAGCCCGTGGCCGAACGTTGCGGCGTGCCGTAGGCGGCACCCGATACCAGGGCCTGCACCTCAATAAGGTAGGGACGTATGCCGTCGGCGGATGCGCCGACCGAAATGCCGCTCAGCGGCTCGTCGTAGTGCGTGAGCAGGATCTCCGAGGGGTTGTCCACCTCGCGCAGCCCGGCGTCGAGCATCTCGAAGACTCCGATCTCGAACGTCGCACCGAAACGGTTCTTGATGCCGCGCAGGATGCGGTACGTGTAGTTGTTGTCGCCTTCGAATTGGAGCACTACGTCGACGATGTGTTCCAACACCTTCGGACCGGCTATGGTGCCGTCCTTGGTGATGTGGCCGATGATAAAGATCGAGGTGCCCGATGTCTTGGCACATTTGAGCAGCGTGGCGGCGCACTCGCGGATCTGCGACACGCTGCCTGCCGAGGAGTCGATCAGCTCCGTGTAGATGGTCTGGATGGAGTCGATCACCACCAGATCGGGCTTCTGTTCGCGGATCTGTGCGACGATGTTTTCGAGCAGCGTCTCGGGATAGATCAGGCACTCCTCGTTGCCGATCCCGATGCGTGCGGCGCGCATGCGGATCTGTTCGGCCGACTCCTCGCCCGAGACATAGAGTGTGCGCAGTCCGTTGGCCGTGAGGGCGATCTGCAACGAAAGCGTCGACTTGCCGATTCCCGGTTCACCGCCCAGCAGCACGAGTGAGCCCGGGACGAGGCCGCCGCCGAGGACGCGATTCACCTCGCCGTTGCCGAGGTCGATACGTCGGTGTTCACTCTCGCTGATTTCGCTTACGCGTTGAGGACGGGCCGCGGGTTCGCCGTTGCCGCCGGCCCATGCGGCGGCGGTATTCGATCCGCTGTCGCGGGCGATGATCTCCTCGGTGAAGGTGTTCCATTCACCGCATGAGGGGCAGCGGCCCAGCCATTTGGGGGCGTCGTAGCCGCAATTCTTGCAGAAGTATGCTTTCTTGACCTTGGCCATATTATTCGGGAGGTTGAGTGGGTACGAACATGGGGGGGAGAGGCGAAACTCCGCCCTCCAAAAAACAAATATACGGAGAAATTTCGGTCTGCGGGACTGCCGCGTACGAAAAAAAACGTATTTTTGTCCCCGGAACCGATCGCCAGCCGATCGGGCATTCCCGTCACTCACATACAGAAAATACCCGTTACGATTCATGCTCAGAGCCGGATATACTCAGACGCTCGTCGTCACCCGCATCTCGGACTACGGACTCTACCTCGCCGATGAGGAGGGAAACGAGGTGCTCCTTCCGAACCGTTACGTCTCGCTTGCCGACAAGGTGGGCGATGCGAAAGAGGTCTTCGTCTACCACGATTCCGAGGACCGGCTTGTGGCCACGACCGAACGGCCGCTTCTGCGTGCCGGCGAGGTGGGGTGTCTGCAGGTAGTTGATCGTACGGCGCATGGCGCCTTCCTCGATTGGGGATTGCACGGCAAGGACCTCTTCCTGCCCAACCGCAATCAGCAGGGTGGGGTCGTGGTCGGGCATCGCTGCATCGTCTACCTTTATGAGGATGATATTACGGGCCGTTGCGTGGCGACCATGAAACTTAAGGGATTTATCAGCAACGAGACCCTCACGGTTCATCCCCGCGAGGAGGTCGACCTGCTCGTGGCATCGGAGAGTCCGATCGGCTACCGCGTGGTGGTGAACAACCGCCATTGGGGCATGCTCTACCGCAACCAGTTGTTTCGTCCGGTAGCCGTGGGCGACCGGCTTACGGGTTATGTGAGCCGGATCACGGAGGACCACCGCATCGACGTGAACCTCCACCGTCAGGGCGTGGCCCAGGTGCGCGATGCAGCGGATACGCTTCGGAGTCTGCTGCGTGAGAACGATGGACGGCTGCCCCTCGGTGATGAGAGCTCGCCCGAGGAGATTGCCGCACGCACGGAGCTGAGCAAGAAGAGCTTCAAGCGGGCATTGGGCATGTTGCTCAAGAGTGGCGAGGTCGAGGCCTCCGAGCGTGAAATCCGACTCGTACGACGCAAATAATTCTTCATAGCAACCAGAGAGACCCTACATACGCACATGGCAAAGATCGTAACGGCCGAACGCGTGTCGCGTGACGCCTCGGACAACTTCGTTTTTCAGCGTTCGTTGCTGGCTTACCGTGCTGCAGCCGAGCGCATCGGCGGTGAAGTGCTCGAAATCGGTACCGGTTCGGGCTATGGCATCGAGGTGGTTGCTCCGCATGCGCAGCGGTTTGTCACGCTCGACAAACATGTGCCGCAGGGGTGCCCGGGGTTGGATCGTGTCGATTTCCGCCAGGCGACGGTGCCTCCGCTCGATTTTGCCGACGGGAGTTTCGACTGGGTGATCTCGTTTCAGGTGATCGAGCACATCCGGCGTGATCGGGATTTTGTTCGCGAGGTACACCGTGTGCTGCGTCCTGGAGGGGGCTTCATCGTTACGACGCCCAATGCCCCGATGTCGCTCACGCGCAATCCGTGGCACGTGCGTGAGTATCGGGCCGACGAGTTGCAGGCGTTGCTGGGCGAATATTTTACCGAGGTGGAACTCTACGGCGTCTACGGCAACGAAAAGGTGATGGAGTATTACGAAAAGAATCGTCAGGGGGTGAAGCGCATCACGCGTTTCGATCCGCTCGATCTGCAGCACCGTCTGCCGCGCCAGTTGCTGCAGATCCCCTACGACCTGTTGAACCGTCTGAATCGCCGGCGGCTGTTGAAGGCGAACGATGCGCTGACGCGGTCGATCGTTGCTGAGGATTATCGGATTGCACCCGTCGCCGAGGGGGAGGCTTGTTTCGATCTCTTCGGTGTGGCACGAAGATAGATCGCGTGCCGCGATATGCGCAAATAGCTCTGAAGTCGTGCGGTGAATAGACAGAATCTCCGCCTTGCGTTTGCCCGGTCGGTAGCGTAAGGCGGAGATTTCTTTGCATCGGAGGCACCACAAGGGTGCGCACGGGTAGGAGCCTCAGAGCATATGGCATGTTGCGCACTCCTCGTCCGTGGACGCCCGGGGCATTAGGCCCAAAGGTTGGCGGGGTAGATGCCCTCGGCAACCATGCGTTTCAGGGCAGACATGAGCGACGGCTTGTCCTCCTTGTAGGTGACGCCGAACCACTGGGCATCGGAGCGAAGCACGCGCAGGCGTACCGTGCCGTCATGGATCAGCTTGTTGACCATCGAGGGGATGTAGCACTCGGCCTTGAGGTTGGAACCGTTTTCGCGCAGGAAGGTGCGGAAGTAGTCGGCCGAGTAGTCGAAATAGTCGGGCGTAAAACCAAAGAGGTTCATCGATACCGGCGTGTCGGGGGCGAGCGTCTCGTCAGCACCGCCGTCATGGAAGACGATGCGTCCGTCGGCCAAACGTTCGATTTGGGTGCGTTCGACCATTCCTTCGAGATACCCGTCGCGATCTACCGTGCAGACGCCGCGCGATACGGTGCCGTTCTCCGAGAGAGTCTTCTCCAGATCGTAAGCCACCATGCAGTAGGCGTTGCGACTGCCGCCAAGCGTGCGCAGATGGTCGGCTATCGTACGGAAGGCGTCGGCTCCATAGAAATCATCGGCATTGACCACGGCAAAGGGTTCGTGGATCTTCTCGGCCGCCATCAGTATGGCGTGGTTCGTACCCCAGGGCTTCACGCGGCCCTCGGGTACGGTGAATCCTTCGGGCAGGGAGTCGAGTTCCTGGAACGCGTATTCGACCTCGATGCGGTGGCCGAAGCGTTGTGCGTTGAATACCTCGCGGAATTCATCGGCAAATGAATGCCGGATCACGAAGACCACCTTGCCGAATCCGGCACGGATGGCGTCATAGACCGAATAATCGAGTATGGCCTCGTTCGCAGGGCCCACGCCATCCATCTGTTTGAGCGAGCCGTATCGCGAGCCCATACCGGCGGCAAGGACCAATAATGCAGGTTTTACCATAATTTCTGCGCATTTTAATCGTTAGACAAACGTTCGACAAAGGTAAAATTTTCGCGGCGAAGCGCCAACGTTTTCCGTCAAAATAGTTACCTTTGTAGGCTTTGAACCGTGTGCGATGAAGATCCAGAAAACCCTATCTACCTGGTGGCGCGAAGCCTTTCGCAAACGCCGCCTCAGCCTGCGCAATGCGATCGACGGGGCCGAGGAGTGGCACATCCACCTCTCGCCGGCGGGCGTTTTTGCCGCCTTTGTGTCGTTTGCACTGTTGCTGTTCATCGTGTTGCTGCTGCTGGTGGCCTACACGCCGGTGCTGGAGTTCCTGCCGGGCTATCGTACCGAGGCTACGCGTATGCGTGAGAGTCTGGTGCGTGACGTGATGCGTCTCGATTCGATGGAGCGGCGGATGAACGACATGATGCTTTACAACGAAAACATCGCCCTCATCATGGAGGGGAAAACCCCTGTGGTGCGAACGCCCATTCCGTCGGACAGTGCACGTCTGGACAAGACGCTGGTAGCTCCGTCGCGTGAGGACTCGCTGTTGCGGCAGCGCATCGAGCGTGCTCGCAACGAAGGACAACCCGTCGGCCGGGTGGTTGGCGGGCTGGTCACCCCCGTGGAGGGAATTCTGACCGAACGATTCAATATCGAGGAGGGGCGTCTCGGAGTGCGGGTTGCCGTGCAGGCGGGGGCCGGAGTGGCGGCTGTGGCCGAAGGGACGGTGGTACTCAGCCTTTGGAGCCCCGATACGGGATACATCGTGCAGATCCAACATCCGGACAATCAACTCTCGATCTACCGCAATCTGGCCCAGTCGCTTGTGACGCCGGGACAGACCGTGCGCGGTGGTGAGGCCATCGGCTATGCCGTGGCACCCGATGCTCCCGAGGAGAGCAACCGTGTGGTGGAGTTCGAACTCTGGAACGACGGGAAACCGGTCGATCCGGAACGTTACATTCCATTCTGATTTGAATAATTTTCTCTATGAAACAAAGAGTTGCCATACTTGGTTCTACGGGATCGATCGGCGTGCAGACGCTCGATATCGTGCGTGAGAATCCCGATCTTTTCGAGGTCCGAGTGCTGACCGCAGCCCGCAATTGGGAGCGCCTGGCCGAACAGGCCCGGGCATTTGATGTGGATTCGGTGGTTATTGCCGACGAGCGGTTCCATGCTCCGTTGCGCGAGGCATTGGCCGATACCGACGTGAAGGTCTATGCCGGGGCCGACGCCGTGGCCCAGGTGGCCGCAGCAGGCGATACGGAGGTGGTGGTCAATGCATTGGTAGGCTATGCGGGCCTTGCACCCACGGTCGCCGCACTCGACCGGGGCAAGAAACTGGCTTTGGCCAACAAGGAGTCGCTCGTCGTGGGGGGGGAATACGTCATGCGCCTCGCGGCCGAACGCAAGGCGCCGATCCTGCCGATCGATTCGGAACATTCGGCTATTTTTCAATGCCTGGTGGGCGAGCGTGCCGAGGTGCGCCGCCTGCTGATCACCTGCTCGGGCGGATCGTTGCGCGATCTGCCCCGCGAGGCGCTCGACGACGTGACGCCGGAGCAGGCGCTGCGTCATCCGCAGTGGCAGATGGGGGCGAAGATCACGATCGACTCGTCGACCCTCGTCAACAAGGGGTTTGAGGTGATCGAGGCCCATTGGCTCTTCGGAATGCCGGCCGAGCGGATCGACGTGTTGCTCCATCCGCAAGCCATCGTGCACTCGATGGTCGAGTTCGACGACGGGGCGATCAAGGCGCAACTCGGTACGCCCGACATGCGCCTGCCGATCAGTTTCGCGCTGATGTATCCCGAACGGGCACATCGTCCGTCGGAGCATTTCGACTTTCAGAGTCATCCTCAGCTGACCTTTGGGGCGGTGGATCGTGTGAAATATCCGGCGCTTGACCTGGCATACGACTGTTTGCGCCGGGGCGGTACGGCCGCCTGCACGATGAACGGTGCCAATGAGGTGGCCGTGGCGGCCTTTCTCGACCGCAAGTGCCGCTATCCGCAGATCGTACGCACGATCGAGTACGCCCTGCAGTGCGCTACGTTTGTCGCGCATCCGACGCTCGATGACTATGCGGCAGCCGATGCCGAGGCGCGTACTCTGGCCCGTGAATACCTCGGGCTGGCGTAGTGTGTGAGCAATAGGTTTGTGTAAAAAAATTCAAGATGGAGATTCTGATCAAAATACTGCAGCTTTTTCTGGCCTTCACCCTGCTGGTGGGCATCCATGAATTCGGCCACTTCATCATGGCGCGCCTCTTCCACATTCGGGTCGAGAAGTTCTACATCTTCTTCGATCCGTGGTTTTCGCTCTTCAAGTTCAAGCGCGGCGACACGGAGTACGGACTGGGGTGGCTGCCGTTGGGCGGGTACGTGAAGATTGCCGGCATGATCGACGAGTCGATGGATACCGAGCAGATGAAGCGTCCGGTACAGCCGTGGGAATTTCGGGCCAAACCGGCCTGGCAGCGTTTCCTGGTGATGATTGCGGGAGTGGTGATGAACGTGTTGCTGGCGATCGTCATCTATTGCGGCATCTGTTACACGTGGGGCGACTCCTATTTTTCGAACGAGGATGCCCGTTGGGGCTACAACTTCAGCGAGGCGGGTGAAAGGCTCGGATTCCGTGACGGGGACCGTATCGTCTCGATCGACGGCGAGCCGATCGACAACGTGAACGGCATTGTCAGCAACCTGATCATTACCGAGGGTGACCGTACGGTGACGGTGTTGCGTGACGGACGCGAAGAGCAGTTGGTACTGCCGCTCGACGAGTTGATTGCCCTCCGCAAGTCGAAGGAGTTTGAGCGACTCTTTACGTTGCGTATGCCCTTCCTGATCGACAGCGTGGTTTCGGCGTCGGCACGCACGGCCGGTCTGCAGCACGGTGACGAGATCGTCGGTATCGACGGTACACGCGGCTTTGACTATCCGGCCGCCGTGGCTCAACTCGAGGCCCACAAAGGCGACACGGTGCGTCTGGACGTGCTGCGCAACGGAACCGAGGTGGCCTTGTCGGCCGTTGTCTCGGACGAGGGCAAATTGGGCGTGCTGGCCATGAACCCCTATTCGCTGCGGACGCAGCACTACGGTTTCTGGGAGTCTATTCCGGCCGGCTTTCGCAAGGCGGGGCACGTGCTCAGTTCCTATTGGGAGCAGCTGAAGCTGATCGTGCAGCCCAAGACCAAGATGTATGAGGAGTTGGGCGGCTTCATCGCCATCGGCAGCATCTTCCCCTCGGTGTGGGACTGGCAGAACTTCTGGCTCACGACGGCCTTCCTGTCGATCATCCTGGCGGTGATGAACATCCTGCCGATACCGGGACTTGACGGGGGACATGCACTCTTCACCTTCTGGGAGATGGTCACGGGCCGCAAGGTGAGCGACAAGGTGCTGGAGGTGGCGCAGTATGTCGGACTGATGATCATCCTCTTCCTGCTGCTCTACGCCAACGGAAACGACATCTACCGATTCTTCATCAAATAAAACCACACGAACGACGCCATGACCGAAGTAGAGAAGATGCTGCGTGGCGAGCTGTACGACTACAGCGACCCCGAGGCCCTGGAACTGAACCTCCAGGCGCACGAACGCCAGGAGCGACTCAACCGTACGCCCTACCGCGATACGGCTGCATTGCGAAGCGCCCTGCGGGAGTTGATCCCCGACTTTCCCGATACGAGCTATATCATTACGCCGTTTCATTGCGATTTCGGCTTTCGTATCCGTTGCGGCGAACATGTCGTTATTAATTACGGATGCATTTTTCTCGACGGCGGCGGCATCACCATCGGCGATCACACGCTGATCGGCCCCGGTTGCCGGCTGCTCACGCCGCAGCATCCGATCGACTATGTCGAACGGCGCAAACCGATCGAGCGCGCCGCCCCGATTCATATCGGTGAGGATTGTTGGCTGGGGGGCAACGTGACGGTGTGTCCCGGCGTGCGGATCGGCGACCGGTCGATCATTGCGGCCGGCAGCGTCGTGGTGCACGACATTCCGGCCGATTCGCTGGCGGCGGGAAATCCGGCTGTCGTTAAACGCAAACTTAATGTTGACAACCATGAATGAACAGATCGAACGCACGGCTGCGGCCTTGCGTAAACATCATTTCGAAGTAGCCGTTGTGTCGAATGCGACCGAGGCTTTTGAACGTATGAAGAGCGAAGTTGAGACGTTTGCTCCACAGACGGTCTCATTCGGTGATTCGATGACGATGCACGCTACGGGCATCATCGACTGGATCCGTCACGACCCGCGTTATGAGTTGATCGACGGGTTCGATGCCTCGATGCCGCGGCCCGAACGACTCGAAATCCGGCGTCGGGGATTGCTGGCCGACCTCTTCATCACGGGTATCAATGCCGTCACGGAGCACGGTACGCTTCACTGGCTTGACATGGTGGGTAACCGCATTGCACCCGTGGCCTTCGGACCGCGGCGCGTGATCCTGGTCGCCGGCCGCAACAAGATCGTCGCCGACCGACGCGAGGCCGAGGAGCGGATTCGGACCCTTGCTGCTCCGCAGAACATTGCCCGCCATCCGGGATTCCGTACGCCGTGCGCTCATACGGGCACGTGCATGGATTGCAACTCGCCGGATCGTATCTGCAATACGCGCATGGAGATGTTGCGCTGCTATCCCGAGGGACGGATTCTGGTGATCCTGATCGACGAGGAACTGGGTCTGTAGAGCGTGGGCGTAATGAATTTGAAGGTAGCCATTGCACAGACCGATATCGAATGGGGCGCCGTGCCGCAGAATCTGGCCCGGGCCGCGGAGGCCGTGGCCGGGGTGGAGGCCGATCTGGTGGTTCTGCCCGAGATGTTCGCCACGGGGTTCATGACCTCGCCCGGGACGGCGGCCGAGGAGCCTGGCGGGCCCATAGCCGAGGCGATGCGCCGCTGGGCGCGGCAATATGGCCGTACGGTGACCGGTACGGTGGCTGTGAACGAGTCGGGGCGGCTGCGCAACCGGATGTTGTGGGCCGATCCGTCGGGCGAGGTGACGGTCTACGACAAGCGCCACCTGTTCCGTCCGGGGGGGGAGGCCGATGCCTATGCGGCGGGAGACCGCCGCGTGGTGGCCGGGTGCGGCGGGGCGCGCTTCCTGATGCAGATCTGCTACGACCTGCGCTTCCCGGTCTGGAGCCGCAATCGGGGTGATTACGACGCCATTGTCTATTGTGCCTCGTGGAGTGCCCACCGGCGCGACGTGTGGCGGACGTTGTTGCGTGCCCGTGCCATCGAGAATCAGTGCTATGTAATCGGCGTGAACCGCGTGGGCAGCGACCCCAGCACGATCTATGTGGGCGACTCAGCGGTCATCGACTTCAAGGGACGCACGGTGGTTGATGCGGGTGACGGTGTGTCGACGCTGACTGCCGAACTGGACTTCGATGCCCAGCGCGCCTTCCGGGAGTCGTTTCCTGCGTGGCGTGATGCCGACGCCTTCCGGCTGACGGAGCCGGACGAACAGTGAATCCGTCGCATTCAGTCTGAACAATGAAAGAGGAGAGCATCAAGATACTCGGCGCCCGGGTCCACAACCTCAAGAATGTGGATCTCGAAATTCCGCGCCGCAAACTGGTCGTCATTACGGGTTTGAGCGGCTCGGGCAAGTCGTCGTTGGCCTTCGACACGATTTATGCCGAGGGGCAGCGGCGCTACATGGAGACGTTGTCGGCCTACGCCCGTCAGTTTGTGGGGACGATGGAGCGGCCCGATGTCGACAAGATCACGGGTCTCAGCCCCGTGGTGGCCATCGAGCAGAAGACCACCAACAAGAATCCCCGCTCGACGGTGGGCACCGTCACCGAGATCAACGACTTTCTGCGTCTGCTCTATGCGCGCGCCTCGCGCGCCTATTCGCCCGAAACGGGCGAGGAGATGGTCCACTATACCGACGAACAGATTCTTGATCTGATTCTCCGCGAGTTTGCCGGCTGCCGCATTGCCCTCATGGCGCCCGTGGTGAAGGGACGCAAGGGCCACTACCGCGAACTCTTCGAGTCGCTCGCCAAGAAGGGCTACATCTATGCCCGCATCGATGGCGAGATCCGCGAAATCACGGCCGGCATGAAGCTCGACCGCTACAAGATCCATACGATCGATCTGGTGGTCGATCGGCTCGTAGCGGCCGACGAGGCACGCGACCGTCTGCGCAGTTCGCTGCAGGAGGCGATGCGTCAGGGAAAGGGAACGATGGCCGTCTACGATTATGCGACGGAGCGTCTGCGCTACTTCTCGCGCAACCTGATGTGCCCGACAACCGGCATTGCGTTCGAGGATCCGGCACCGCACACCTTCTCGTTCAATTCGCCCAAGGGGGCCTGCCCGCGATGCAACGGACTGGGCGTTGAGGCGGTCTTCGACCGTGCGAAGGTGATCCCCGATCCGACGCGCTCGTTGCGCGACGGGGCCGTGGAACCGCTGGGCAAATACCGCAACAACATGCTCTTTGCGCTGCTCGAGACGCTCGGACGGCGCTACGACTTCACGATCGACGACCCCGTGGAGAGTATCTCCGAGGAGGGAATGAATGCCATCCTCTACGGTGACACGGAGCCGCTGGCGGTCAACATCACGGAGTTTGCCTCGTCGGGCGGCACGCGTCTCGTCCCATGGGAGGGGGTGGCCGAGTACATTGCCGCCACGTCCGAGGACGACGAGTCGGCTCGCGGACGCAAGTGGCGTGAACAGTTTCTGGTCTATCGTCCGTGCAGCCTGTGTGGCGGCAGCCGCCTCAAGAAGGAGGCGTTGCAGTTCCGCATCGCCGGCCGCAACATTGCCGAGGTGTCGGACCTCTCGATCGAAGAGTTTGCCAGATGGGTTGAAGGCCTCGAATCGCAGATGTCGTCCAAGGAGTGGCACATCGCTCAGGAGGTAGTCAAGGAGATTCGCGAACGTACGCACTTTCTGATCGAGGTGGGGTTGGGCTATCTCTCGCTGTCGCGTGCCTCGAGGTCGTTGTCGGGTGGCGAGAGCCAGCGCATCCGGCTGGCGACGCAAATCGGGTCGAAGTTGGTCAATGTGCTCTATATCCTCGATGAACCCTCGATCGGACTCCATCAGCGCGACAACCTGCGGCTGATTCACAGTCTGGAGGGGTTGCGTGATGCAGGCAACTCGGTGATTGTCGTCGAGCACGACGAGGACATGATGCGTGCGGCCGACTTTATCGTCGATGTGGGTCCGTTGGCCGGTCGGCGCGGCGGCCACATCGTGGCGGCCGGCACGTTCGACGACATCTTGCGGTCGGATTCGATTACGGCCGACTACCTCACGGGCCGTCGGCGGATCGAGGTGCCGCAGACCCTGCGTCCCGGTACGGGCGAGCAGATCGTCATCCGCGGTGCACGCGGAAACAACCTGAAGGGAATCGATGTCGCCTTCCCGCTCGGGAAGTTGATCTGCGTGACGGGCGTCAGCGGATCGGGCAAGTCGACCCTCGTCAACGAGACGCTGCGGCCGATCCTGAGTCGGGCGCTCTACCGGTCGTTCGACCGTCCGTTGCCCTACGACTCGGTCGAGGGAATTGAACACATCGACAAACTGGTCGTCGTGGATCAGTCGCCCATCGGACGAACGCCGCGCAGCAACCCGGCTACCTATTCGGACGTCTTCACCGAGATCCGCAAACTCTTCGAGAAGACGCCCGATGCCCAGATCCGGGGGTTCAAGGCGGGGCGCTTCTCCTTCAACGTGAAGGGAGGCCGGTGCGAGGAGTGCCGCGGAGCCGGCGTGCAGACGATCGAGATGAACTTCCTGCCCGACGTCTACGTCACCTGCAAAGCCTGTGGCGGCCACCGCTACAACCGCGAGACGCTTGAGGTGAAATATAAGGGCAAATCCATCGATGACGTGCTCAACATGACGGTCAACCTGGCCGTGGAGTTCTTCGAAAATATTCCGACCATTTACCAGAAACTGCGAGCCATCCAGGAGGTGGGACTCGGTTATCTGACGCTGGGTCAACCCTGCACGACGCTCTCGGGCGGCGAGAGCCAGCGCATCAAACTGGCAGCCGAGCTTTCGAAACGAGATACGGGCCGCACGCTCTACATCCTCGACGAGCCGACTACGGGACTCCACTTCGAGGACATCCGCCAGCTGCTCGAGGTACTCAACAAACTGGTCGACCGCGGCAATACGGTGGTGGTCATCGAGCATAACCTCGATGTGGTGAAGGTGGCCGACCACCTGATTGACATCGGTCCCGAGGGGGGAGCCGGCGGTGGCCGCGTGGTGGCAACGGGTACGCCGCATGAGGTGGCGCGTTGTGCGGCGAGCTATACGGGCCAATTTCTGGCGCGTATGGGCCTGTAGCGGAATCGGGGCACCGTATTTGCACTCATAGTCAGCAAAACCTTCTGGTACTATGAGAAAAATCATCCTTCTTCTTGCCGGTGCCCTGCTGTGTGCGGGTGTCGGTGTTGCGGCCGGTCAGCAGCGAAAGACGCCCGCCGCAAAACAGGAAAAACGCGAAGTGCGTGAACAACGTCGTGCAACGCGTCTGGCCGAGTATGCCCAGCATATCGACTCGGTTGTTCAGTCGCGCAACTTCCAGTTCAACCCCCAGACCATGCAGCGCATGCCGGCCGGTCCGGTGCGTCAGCTGCTCAACCCGACCTTCAACCTGGGTATCTGGAGCGAAGGGACGGTAGACATCTGCCTGCCCTACATCAAGGGTTTTACCGTGCCCTATTACACCACGATGCTCAACTACACGATCGGTAACGTGCAGAACTACACCACCGAGCGTACCAACGACGGTTGGACCGTCACCTTCACGACGACACTCTTCTCGGCTTCGGACTACACCTTCACGCTCGAGATCTTCACCAATACGGGCGGTGCCAATCTGACGATCACCAATCCGTGGTACAATCCGGTGCAGTATACGGGTACGATTTCGCAACTTTATTAATTAATGCGCATGACGTTATGATGCAACGAACGAAGACCCTGGTGTCGATCGTTCTGTGGGGGTGTCTGGGTGCCGCTGGGGGTGCGGTGGCTCAGACACCTCAGTTTACGATCCGACCGACCGACGGCGTCGCCGAGACGACCGTTGTTCCCGTGCAACACACCCCCGCACAACTCACCGTCCGCTCCGTGGTGGACGAGTTCCCGACTACGGGGAGTCAGTCGACACGCAGCGTCCGGCGCATGCAGCGTCGCGAACAGTTCGCGGCCCGCGTCGATTCGCTGATCGCCAGCCGCGACTACCTTTTCTATCCCAACAGCATGCAGAGTCTTCCCGGAGGAATGATTCGCGACATCTACAACGGGGGGTATTCCTTCGGATTGTATGTCGATCAGGCGGCCGTGCATCTGCCTGCCGAACAGGGCAGCGGTTGGCTTACTGAAGCTATCGATGTCGGTCCCTGGCCGGTCGAGGCCTATCGTTCCGAGGCTGTGCCCGGAGGGTGGCTCGTGACGATGCGTCTCTGCAGCGGCACGAGGTGTTATTCGATAGCTTTGCAGATCGCGTCACAGACCGGTGAGACGATTCTTGTACTGCGGGGACCGCAGGGGACGATGCGTTATGTCGGGGCCTTGTGGAACGGCCGCTGGGCCGGAGACGCTCCCCGTACGTCGGATGGAAGGTAAATTGCGTGGAAGTGGGGTTCTCTCCCCATCGGAGAACAGTCAGAGGCGTTTCGGTTTCGGGCCGAAACGCCTCTGTGCATGTTGGCAGCGTGGCTGGGAAGGTCAGTCTACAAACGGAAATTCGATGGTTTCGCTCTCTTCGTTCCAGTCCTCGATGGTGATGTTGCCCGGATCGGTGCCCGGAATGATTTGGCCGATGACGAGGTTGAGCGTCAGCCGCGTATTCGGGGCCAGGGTAGCGCCCAGATTCTGTGTGAGCGTATGTACCGATCCGTCGGCCAGAGTGATGGCCAGGGTCATCGGCGGATTGAGGGCCGAGGGGAAGAGCATGACCGTGGCATTGCTGTAGGTGAGGCTGTCGGCCGCAAGTTGCAGGTCGAAGGAGACCGTCTTGGTCATGTTGATCGCTTCGCCGGTGTAGAAATTTACCTTTTCGGCAATGTCGCCGATGAAGGCCTTGATGCCCGTCACCTCGCTTGGAAAAGTTGTGTTGTCGGCCTGACTGACAACCACCTTCAAGCCAGCGCCGATGCGTGTGAGAGTCGTCTGCAAACCTTCGGTGCCAATGTGCGCAACCTTTACGGCATGCACCAGATCATAGACCGGCGAATAGGTCGTATCGCTGCTGAATGGGCGAAGGGCAAAATAGAGTTGCGAGAGATCGGACCCTTCGGTCAGGCCGGGTGAGACGATTTGTGGTGCATTGTGGATGGGCTCGTCGTATTTGGGCGTTCCCCAATAGACCATGTTGTAATAACCCGTCGGAAGATGCAGTTCGCGGTTGTAGTCGCCGTAGACGATGCCGTTGACAATCGTGTAGTAACCGTAAAAAGTGGTTCGTTTGCCATTGATGTAGTTGCCGTAGAAGAGGGACGAGGTGTCGGTGCAGGGATACACTTCGAGAATGCCGGTGAAGGGGTTCTGATTGAGTGGATCGGCCATGCGCACATCGATGCGCGGTGTGATCAGGGCCAGAGCCGGTTCGTCGTTATTGTCGGACGATGAGTCCGACTTGTCGTCCGAACACGAGGGGGCATACAGCAGCATGGTCAGTAAGCCCAGTAGGGTGAGTGACAAGTTTTTCATGGGAATCATTTTTTTAGAGGTTGAACGTATTGTCAAGGATCGGCCGGTCCGTTTGCCCGGATACGGCCGTGTGCGGAGGTATCGCGGAGCGGAGAAAGACGATCTTGTTTTGTGCGAGGATGTTGCAAGCACCGTGCCGTCGATGGCCGAACAGGAGCCTCTTTGGGGGAGAAAGTGTACATGCCGGAAATAAAAAAACGGAACGATTTGTGCGGAGTATCCGGGTATTGTGTATCTTTACAGGGAAGATGAAACGTCATTAACCAGCAAATAGAAAGAGTACTTGTTATGAATGTGAGAGGAATGATCCGACCGGTTCTGCTTGCCGCGGGAGCGGCCTTTCTTGGGCTGCAGGCGGCCGAAGCCTGCACCGGTATTACGCTCCGGTCGAAGGATGGGGGCTATGTCGTGGCGCGCACGATTGAGTGGGGTGGCAGCGATCTGAACAGCCGTTATGTGGTCGTACCGCGCGGCTATGTGCAGCATTCGATGCTGCCTGACGGGATGCAGGGCCTGCGTTTCGAGTCGCGTTACGGCTATGTGGGTTTTGCGGTCGAAGAGGAGCCGTTTGTGGCGGAGGGACTCAACGAGGCGGGACTTGCCGCCGGGCTCTTCTATTTCCCGGAATATGGCCGCTACGAGGCCTTCGATCCGGCAATGCGGGAGACGAGCATCGCCGACCTGCAGCTTGTCGCTTGGTTGTTGGGCTGTTGCCGAACGGTCGATGAGGTGCGTGAGGCGGTCGCGCATGTGCACGTTGTAGGGCTCGACCCGCGGGCATCGACGGTGCATTGGCGTTTTGCCGATACCACGGGCCGACAGCTGGTGCTGGAAATAGTCGATGGCGTGCCGCATTTTTACGAAAACGAACTGGGCGTGTTGACCAATTCACCCGGATTCGAGTGGCAGCAAACCAACCTGAACAACTACGTGAATCTGCACGGTGGGGCGGCTCCGTCACAATCGTTCGGTGGGTTGAGGCTCACGCCGTTTGGGGCAGGCAGCGGCATGCTGGGGCTGCCGGGCGACGTGACACCGCCGTCGCGCTTCGTGCGTGCGGCCTTCCTGCAGACGACGGCGCCGCAGCAGGCGACGGCGCTCGATGCCGTGTTGCAGGGATTTCAGATCCTTACCAATTTCGACATTCCGATCGGTGTGGAGTTTGCAGCAGATCAGACACCTACCGATATCCCGAGCGCCACGCAGTGGACCTCGGCTACGGACGTGAAGAACGGGCGGATCTACTACCGGACGATGTACAACAGTGCCATCCGCAGTTTTGACCTGCGAACGATCGACTTCGCGCACGTGGGCTATCGTTCCGCGCCGCTTGATACCGTAACCCGGCAGCCGGTCTATCCCGTACAACTCGATTGAGTCTTTGGCAAAAGAAGCATGAGGCCATATAACGTCAACGGATTGCACCCGCAAGGGTGCAATCCGTTGACACTTTATGGACGTGAGGAGGTGTTACATCTTGTAGATCAGTGCAACGGCCGAAGCCGATACGCCCTCTTCGCGGCCCTCAAATCCGAGCCGCTCGGTAGTCGTCGCCTTGACCGATACGCAGTCGACCTCGATGCCCATTGTCCGGGCCAGCACTTCACGCATGGCGTCGATGTGGGGACGCAGTTTGGGGCGTTGCATCGAGATGGTGCAGTCGACGTTGCCGATTCCGTAGCCCTTCTCGTGCAACAGCATCGCCACACGTGCCAACAGGATCTTCGAGTCAATACCGGCGTAGTCGTCCGACGTGTCGGGAAAGTGAAGACCGATATCGCCCAGGGCCGCCGCGCCAAGCAGCGCATCGCAGAGTGCATGGATTGCCACGTCGCCGTCGGAGTGGGCGATGCAACCCTTTGTGTGGGGAATCTCGACGCCGCCGATCACCAGCCGCAGCCCCTCACCGAGGGCGTGCACGTCGTATCCGTAACCGATTCTGAAATTCATGGTCGTTGAGGTTTTTGTCGCTTCTGTCGTGTCGCAAAGATACACACATTTCCCCGAAATGCCCGATCCGATCCGGACGGATGTGATGCTAAGGTAAAAAGTTGTGCGGAAATTTTGTTATATGGTTTCTTTTTATCAACTTTGTTAAGTTTTTGATTGCAATCTGACGGAAGATACAACTTCAAACTTAAAATATAGTTATGAACATCAACCTGAATCCTAATCCTCTGGTGCGTTTTCTCGGAAAACCGCAGCAGGAATTTACCAAAGCGGACATCGTGCGCTATGTCAAGGAGAACCAGATCGAGATGATCAACCTCCGCTACCCGGGTGGCGACGGCCGTCTGAAGACCTTGAACTTCATCATCAACGACGAGGCCTATCTGGACAGCATCCTCACGTGCGGTGAGCGTGTCGACGGATCGAGCCTCTTCCCTTATATTGAGGCAGGCGCCAGCGACCTTTATGTCGTTCCGCGTTACCGTACGGCTTTCCGTAACCCGTTCAGCGAGATTCCGGCCGTGGATATCCTCTGCTCCTATTATACGAAGGATGGTACGCCGCTGGAGATGGCTCCCGAATACACGTTGCGCAAGGCCCACGAGGCTCTGAAGAAGGTCACGGGGCTGAACTACCACGTGATGGGCGAGCTCGAGTACTACGTGGTCAGCCCGCGTGAGGAGCTCTTTCTGGCTGCCGACCAGCGCGGTTATCACGAGTCGACCCCCTTCAACAAGGCTGCCGAACTGCGTACGCTGGCCATGAAGTACATCGCCGAGTCGGGCGGTCTGATCAAGTACGGCCACTCGGAGGTGGGTAACTTCACCAAGGGGGACCTCATGTACGAGCAGAACGAGATCGAATTCCTGCCGACGAACCTCGAGGATGCTGCCGATCAGCTGATGGTGGCCAAGTGGATCATCCGTACGTTGGCCTATCAGTATGGTGTGGACGTGACCTTCGCACCGAAGATCACCGTGGGTAAGGCCGGTAGCGGTCTGCACATCCACACGCGTCTGATGAAGAACGACCGCAACGCCATGGTCGAGAGCGACGGTACGCTGTCGGAGAATGCACTGAAGGCGATTGCCGGATATCTGTCGCTGGCACCGTCGTTGACGGCTTTCGGTAATACGAACCCCACGTCGTACTTCCGTCTGGTTCCGCACCAGGAGGCTCCGACGAACATCTGCTGGGGCGACCGCAACCGTTCGGTACTTGTACGTGTGCCGCTGGGTTGGAGTGCCGGTGCCAACAAGATGTCGTGTGACGCCAATCCGCTGGAGAAGGAGTCGAATCTGGATGTTAACCTGAAACAGACGGTCGAATTCCGTTGCCCGGACGGTTCGGCAGACATCTACCTGCTGCTGGCCGGTCTGGCCGTAGCCGCACGCCACGGTTTCGAGATGGAGAACGGACTGCAGTATGCACGTGACCGCTACGTCGATGTCAACATCTTCGACGAGAAGCACAAGGAGGTGCTGGCCCGTCTGAGCCAGTTGCCGGCATCGTGTGAGGAGTCGGCCAAGCGTCTGGCCGAGCAGCGCGCCATCTACGAGCAGCACGGCGTCTTCTCGCCCCGTCTGATCGATGGTCTGATTCAGCGTCTCGAGGGCTTCAAGGATGCCAACCTGCGTCAGGAGCTCAACAACGACGAGGACAAGATCATGGCCCTTGTGAAGGAGTACTTCTACTGCGGTTGATGTCTTTGCGTGGCCACTTCCTGATCCCAATGGCAGGTGCGGCACGAAGCAATAAAATCAGTCGTCGGGTCGCATCCGGATTGCCGGATGCGACCCTCGTTTATATGTATGCCTCTGTCTGTGGTCGGGGGGCTCCGGATGATGTCGGCTGGACCAGATCGTGCGGGCGATGAATTTTGATCGTGCTTTATTCATAAATCAGAGCGAGGTTGTTGCCCTTTCGGCATATTTTCGCTATATTTGCATGAAGAACATAAATCTTTTTTTTCGCATATGTCTGCAATTACCACTTTGGAACCCAAAAGCGTTTGGACTCTCTTTGATGCCATTACGCAGGTTCCCCGCCCTTCGAAAAAGGAGGGTAAGATCATCGATTTTCTGGTTGCTTTTGCCGAGAAACACGGCCTCGAATACCGCAAGGATGCTACGGGTAACGTTGTGATGCGCAAGCCGGCTACGCCCGGTTATGAGGGCCGTCCGACGGTGATCCTGCAAGCCCATATGGATATGGTTTGCGAGAAACACTCGGATCTGGAGTTCGACTTTGAGAAGGACCCGATCCGCACGCGTATTGACGGTGATTGGGTCAAGGCCGAGGGAACGACACTCGGTGCCGATGACGGCATCGGCATGGCAGCCGCTCTGGCTGTGCTGATCGATCCGACGGTAGAACATGGTCCGGTGGAGGCTCTCTTTACCATCGACGAGGAGACGGGACTCACCGGCGCTTTCGGCTTGGCGGAAGGAATGCTCACGGGGCATTACCTGATCAATCTGGATTCGGAGGACGAGGGCGAACTTTTCATTGGATGTGCCGGTGGTGTCGACACGCTCGCTACGTTCCACTATAAGCCCGAAACCGCACCTCAGGGCTATGCTTGGTTCCGCTTCCGTGTGTCGGATCTGTTGGGAGGCCACTCGGGTGACGACATCGAGAAGGGACATGCCAATTCGAATAAGATTGCAGCCCGTCTGCTGTATGGGGTTGAGGCGCGTTATGGGTTGAAATTAAGCGATTTCAATGGTGGAAACCTGCGTAATGCCATTCCGCGTGAGGCCGTTGCCTTGTTTGGTGTTCCGGCTGATCGTCGCGAGGAGTGCCGCACGTTCTGCGAGCAGTTGGCTGAGGAGATGAAGGAGGAGTACCGCTACACCGAACCGAATTTCCGTACGACGCTCGAAGAGGCGGCACAGCCTGAATCGGTGATCGATACACAGACGCAACAAGCCTTGTTGCGCGCGCTTGTCGGTCTGCCCAATGGCGTGATCTCGATGTCGTTCGCCATGCCCGGACTGGTCGAGACGTCGACCAACCTGGCTTCGGTGAAGTTCGTCGAGGGTAACCGCATTGTTGTGACTACGTCGCAGCGTTCGTCGGTCGAGAGTGCCAAGACGTACGTTAAGGAGATGGTGGGCTCGGTTCTGTCGTTGGCCGGTGCCGAGGTCGAACACTCGGACGGCTATCCGGGCTGGGCGCCCGATCCGGAGTCGAAACTGCTGGCTATCGTGGTGAAGTGTTACCACGACCGTTTCGGCAAAACGCCCAAGGTGCGGGCCATTCATGCCGGTCTGGAGTGCGGCCTCTTCCTGGAGAAATATCCTCATCTGGAGATGGTGTCGCTCGGTCCTACGTTGCGCGGTGTGCATTCGCCCGATGAACGTCTCGAAATCGCCTCGGTGTCCAAGTTCTGGAGCTTGCTGACCGACATCCTGAAGCAGGTGCGGTAACATGCTTTTGCGGGCATTGTGTGCGTTGGCGGGGCTGATTGCCTCTGGCTTCGCCGCGGCGCAGGAACCCGAATACTTTCCCTATGAACCGGAGTCGGAGGAGCGCATGCAGATGCTGCTCCCCGACTCCGCATTGTTTTTTCGGGCAGTGCAGTCGGCCGACGACCTGTTCGGTCGTACAACCGATTATGAATTTTCGTTCGTGCGGTCACAGCGTCGCGGATTGGATTGGGATACGGAACGGGCCACGTTGAATGGAGTCGCCGTGTCGTGGCGTTATTTCGGTGCATTGCGGGCTCTGGGGGCCGAGGAGCGTCTGTTGGCCGGACTCGCCAACGACGAGCACGGTGGCGTTGGCGGGGCCAATGGCCTTCGGACGTTTCGGGTGGGCGATGCGGAGTTGTTGCCCGCCGGACGTGTGGCCGCAGGATGCACGGGGCGCAACTATCTCGTGGCGTTGAAGGGCAATTATGCCGGCGTATGGGGGCGTGGTTGGGATTATGCTGCCGCGTTTGATGCCCGTACGGGACGAGATCTGGTGACCGAAGGGATCTTTACGAATAGTGTCTCCGGATCGTTTCGCGCAACGAAACGGTGGAGGAATGGGGTGCATCTGTCATTGCTGACCGTGGTGTCACCTTCGATGCGCGGATTGCGTTCGATGACGACCGAGGAGGCCATTGAACTGACTGGAAATCGGCAATACAATCCGTCGTGGGGGCTGCAGAACGGTGAAGTGCGTAATGCCCGCATTCGGCGGGAGTTGGTGCCTCTGTTTGTGGCGGCGTATGCGATGCCGCTCTCCAGGACGACGGAACTCGAAGCTACGCTCGGTGTCGAGGCCGGCTGGTCCGAGTACAGCACACTGGGGTGGTACGATGCCCGTACGCCGCTGCCAGACAACTACCGCAACCTGCCCAGCTACACGGGGGATCGTGAGACCGAGGAGGCATGGCGGGCGAATGACGTGCGTTATACGCAGATCGATTGGGATGAACTTTGGGCAGTAAATCGCATGGCGGGAGGTGAGGCCGTCTATGCCGTTGAGGGACGCGTCGAACAGTTGTGTAATGTGCAGGCGCATGTAGGCTTTGTGACGCAGGTGGACGATCGTCTGACGTTGACTTATGGAGCGGATGTGCAGCGGAATAGCTCCCGCTGTTTCAAACGGATGCGCGATCTGTTGGGCGCGTCCTATCTGACCGATATCGACCAGTATCTGATCGACGACGACACCTACGGAAACCGGCTGCAGAATGACCTGCGTTGTCCGAACCGTCGCATCGGTACGGGGGACCGTTTCGGCTACGACTATGCGTTGACGACCTGCATGGCAATGGCCCGTGTGCAGGCGCACTATCGGGCCGATCGTCTGCGTGCGGATGTGGCGGCCGAAGTGGGGGAGGGTACGGTACGCCGGAGGGGCTACTTCGAGAAGGAGCTCTTTCCGGGGACGGCATCCTACGGCCCTTCGGCCGTGATGCATTTTGCACCGTATTGCCTCAAGGCGGCGGTCGGTTGGGCCTTTACGCCGAAGTGCTACCTTGGTTTGGCAGCCATGACGTCGGCTTGCCTGCCCGAGGCCGACGACCTCTTTCTGCAGCCGCAGTACAACAACCGTACGGCGGTCGACGGTGGGGCTCCGACCGAAAAATTGTGGGCCGTGGAGCTCGACTTCCACTATACGAACCGGACTGTCGACCTGCGGGCGGCAGCGTTTTACTACGGAAAACACGACGGTATACAGACACGTCGCTATTACGACGACCTGTCCGGATGTTACAGCGATCTGGTGGCCACGGGAATCGGCACGTGCGGCTACGGAATCGAGGCGGCCACGACCGTGCGGCTCTCATACCGTTGGCGGTTGTCGTTGGCCGCGACGCTCGGACGCTACGAGTACGACCGGGACCCTTCCCTCGCCATCTATGCCGATACGGACAATACTCCCGTTGTGCTCGATGCCGTGAGTCATATGGGCGGCTGCCGCGTGGGAAATGCACCGCAGGCCGAACTCTTCGGCGAGGTGCTCTATTTTGGACCGCACGGCTGGGGCTTCAACGTCTCGACGGCCTATGCCGGTGGACGTTATGTCGAGCCGGCCTTCTTGCGGCGTACGGAGCGCGTCGCCCTGCAGGCGGCCTCGTCGCCCGAAGCGTTAGCGCAGTTCGTCGAACAGGAGCGGCTCGATGATGCCGTTACGCTCGGTGCCTCGCTCTTCAAGACCTTCTATTTCGCCAATTCACGGCTCACACTGTCGCTCATGTTGCGCAACCTGCTCAATGACCGCGATATGGTCTATGCCGCCTACGAATCGCTGCGTGTACGGCGGTCGCGAAGCGGCGACTTCTACGTCTATGCCCCCTTCGAGACACGGCGCAGCTACTCCTATCCCCGGTCGTTCTATCTCTCGATCTCGTACCGTTTCTGAATCGGCCTTCGAGGACGTGGCTTTGTTTTTGCACACGTGAAATCACGTCGGCAACTGCCGTTTGATGGCTGGCGGTTGCACGGTTGCATGATTATTCGTATCTTTGTCCCTCAATCAAACAGCGATTCGTATGGCAGGTTCCAACTTCGTGGACTATGTGAAGATTTTTGCCCGCTCGGGACACGGCGGTGCCGGCTCGGCCCACTTCCGTCGCGAAAAGTTCGTGGCATTTGGTGGCCCCGATGGTGGCGACGGCGGCAAGGGCGGCAGCATCGTATTGCAGGGCGACCGGCAGTACTGGACGCTCATACACCTCAAGTATCAGCGCCATCAGTTTGCCGAGGATGGCGGCAACGGCTCCGGGGCCCGCTCTACGGGTAAGGATGCCAAGGACATCGTCATCCCCGTGCCTCTGGGAACGGTGGCCCGCAATGCCGAGACGGGTGAGCTCGTGGGTGAGGTGACGCAAGAGGGGGAGCGCCTCGTGCTGCTCAAGGGCGGACGTGGCGGCCTGGGCAACTGGCACTTCAAGAGCGCCACGAATCAGACGCCACGTTATGCGCAACCGGGCGAGGAGGGGGCTGAAGGGGCCTTCATTCTGGAGTTGAAGGTGTTGGCGGACGTCGGACTCGTCGGATTTCCCAATGCCGGAAAGAGTACGTTGCTGTCGGTCGTTTCGGCCGCCAAGCCCAAAATTGCTGACTACGCCTTCACGACGTTGGAGCCCAACCTGGGCATTGTCGAGGTACGTGACCACAAGTCGTTCGTGATGGCCGATATCCCGGGAATCATCGAGGGGGCGCATGAAGGACGGGGGCTCGGTACGCGATTCCTGCGCCATATTGAGCGCAACTCGGTGCTATTGTTTATGATTCCGGCCGACAGCGACGACATCGCGCGCGATTACGAGATCCTGCTGGGCGAGTTGACGCAGTACAATCCCGAACTGCTCGACAAGGAGCGCCTGTTGGCCGTTACGAAGTGCGATCTGCTCGACGACGAACTGATCGAACAGATGCGTGCCCATTTGCCCGAAGGGTTGCCGACGGTCTTCATTTCGTCGGTTTCGGGACTCAACATCCAGCAGTTGAAGGATATGTTGTGGGAGGCGCTGCAGCGCTGACCGGTTATGGCTGCAGGTCGATCTCGTAGTTGATGATCCGCAGCGAAAGTTCGCCGTTAAACCAATCGACAATACCGTTTACGGAGCCCGTACCTTGAGGTATGGGCTCTGTTGCATAGTGACACGTCGGGGCAACGCGCACGGGAAGCTGGGCTCCCGTGTAGTCGGCAAGAGTGCGGACCGTTGTCCGGAGTTCGTCGGTCAGCGAATCTCGGTCACACCACGTGGTGCCGGCTTCCGGGAAATAGACCTTGTCGAAGTGTACGTAAGTATCCACGTCGTCAGGCCGTAGCGAACCAATCTGTACCGTGTGCGGGCGACGTGTACCCGCATTGAGTGACGTGCAGCGCAGGTAGCGGTCAATCTCCTCACGGTCGATGCGATCGACACTGTATGCGTCTGTGGGTTGGGCTCCCAACTGGATCTTGCCGCCGTAATCGCCCAGGGCCAGTCCCGAACAATAGACCGTGACTTGCGCACCGAGCGGGAAGAGGTCTGCAAGGGCGGTATGATCGACTGCCACCTCGATCCCGGCCGTGCTGTCTTCGATGATGAGCGTTTTGTAGAATTCGCCGCGGATGTCGTTGGCCATGACGACGCCCGAGATCTTCAGTTCCTGTACGATCGGGGTCGAGGTGCCGTGGCTGAGCGATTTGAGGTAGGCGATCGAGACGAAGCGTCCGGCCGTATTGTCGTATGTGAGCTCCGTAGACCGGTTGCAGGCAGTCAGGATACTGAGTGTCCCGATGGCGATCAGCAGCGCGGTTGCCGTATGCCGGCCGATGTGCCGGAGATTAATACCAACAGTCGGTCTCATCTCGCATCTTGAGTATATAGCGGATCGATCCGTCGGTTTGTGTGGTGCATTGCAGGATGCCGACGAGCACTGCTTCGCCCGAAGGAATGGCGGCGTCGGCAAAATCGGCATAGAGGCGTGTGTAGGTTTCGATTTCGCCTCCTTTGTCGTCAGAGAAACGCTTGTAACCGCTCCACGTTGCCGGTTCATCGGGCTCTTCGGGGGTGTAATGCAGTCCATCCACACGGATCAGGCAGCCGGCCATTCCGGGTGTCAGTTCGTCGATTGTGCGGAGTTGCGGCGCAAGAATCTGCTTGCGATCACCCCGGACAAGATGCTGGTCCAGTGCCGCGCGCGAGCCGATGTAATCCGTGGGGTAGCCGCTTCCCGGGGCCGGTTCCCGGCCGATCTGCAGTACGCCGTAGCTTTGTCCCAGGGCCAGTCCCTGCAACCGTACGGTCACTTCGCACCCTTCGGGATAGATATTGTGCAGACCGTCGATACCGGCCATCACCTCTACGGCCGTTCCGTCCGCCTCGAGAACCAGCGTGCGGTAGAAGTTGCCCGCCCGGTCGCTCGAAGTGACCCGCCCGCGGACCACGACGTCACTCTCCACGACGAATGTCTCGCCTGTGAAGAGTCGTTGCAACTCGCCGATGGTTGTTGTTGCGGGGGGTGGGGCAGCCGGTTCTGTGGAGGGTGCTGCCGCACGGTCGTAACATCCCGTCGTGCCGGCAGCGAGGAGTATGACCGTGGCCGGCAGCAGGAGGAGACGACGCAGCAGATGTATCATGAGGCGTGTGTTTGGCAGGCGTTCTACTCGATGCGCGAGTCCTTGAGTCCGAGGAAGTAGAGGATGCCGTCGAGGCCGATCGTTGAGATCGACTGTCGGGCCGTGGCCTTAACCTTCGGTTTGGCATGAAAGGCGATGCCGAGGCCTGCGATACTCAACATCGGCAGGTCGTTGGCTCCGTCACCTACAGCGACTGCCTGAGCGAGGTTGATTCCTTCGAACTGACACAGCAGGCGCAGCAGTTCGGCTTTGCGGCGACCGTCGACCACTTCGCCCGTGAAGCGTCCCGTAAGGTGCCCCTCCTCGACCTCGAGTTCGTTGGCATAGACGTAGTCGAAACCGTATTTCTGTCGCAGGTAGTTGCCGAAGTAGGTGAATCCGCCCGAGAGGATGGCTGTCTTGTAACCCACACGCTTGAGGATGGTCATCATGCGTTCGAGTCCCTCGGTGATGGGCAGGCTGCGTGCAATTTCCTCCATGACCGAGACATCGAGCCCCTTGAGCAGAGCCACGCGGCGGGCGAAGCTCTCGCGGAAGTCGATCTCACCGCGCATGGCGCTGGCCGTGATGGCGCGCACCTCGTCGCCGACGCCGGCCCGTTCGGCCAGTTCGTCGATCACCTCGGTCTCGATGAGTGTCGAGTCCATATCGAAACAGATCAGACGGCGGCTGCGGCGGTAGATGTCGTCCTTCTGGAACGAGACGTCAAGTCCGTGATTCGAGAGGTTCATGAATTGCTCCTGCATGGCGCTTTTATCGGCATCGCTCAACGAACCGCGGACCGAAAGCTCGATGCAGGCCTTTGCAGCACGGTCCTCCGTGTGGAGGGGCATACGACCCGTCAGACGGCGGATGGCGTCGATGTTGAGTCCGTGTTCCGCCACGCTGCGCGTAACTTCGGCGATGTGCCCGGCCGTCACCTGTCGCCCCAGCAGGGTAATGATGTAGCGGTTCTTGCCCTGCAGTCCGACCCAATGTTCGTATTCGCTCTCGGCAATGGGGGTGAAGCGGATCATCACACCCAGTTCCGAGGCCTTGAAGAGCAGTTCCTTCATGATGTTACCGGACTTGTCGGCCGTCGTGCGGAAGAGAATGCCCAGCGTCAGCGACTGGTGGATGTTGGCCTGGCCGATGTCGAGGATAAAGGCGTCGTAACGGGCCAGAATCTCCGTGAGTGATGAGGTCATGCCGGGTTTGTCCTCGCCCGAGATGTTGATCTGTATGATCTCTACGTTATTCTTCATATGGGTCTTCGTGTGCTTTTCTCGGACAAAGATACGAATTCTCCCGTTTTTTTTGTTATTTTTGTGAGGTGAATAAACAGTTGAGGCTATGTTTCCCTTTTTCCTGCAAACCGACCCGGTTCAACCGTTGATCCTGCCCGACAGCGTGCAGAAGGCCAATTTGGCTGAGAAAATCGACAAGGTCGTAAATATGGATGTCAAGGAGTTGCTGATGAGTATGGCGGGCGACGCCGTATGGATCGTCTTGAAGATCATTCTGGCGCTGGTCATCTACTTTATTGGCAATTGGCTGATACGTCGTGTCGTACGTCTGCTCGATGCCTTGTTTGAACGGCGTCATGTAGATCCGTCGTTGCGCACCTTCCTGCGGCATACGGCCCGGATTGTGCTGTTGATCATATTGATCCTGAGTGTAATCCAAACACTGGGGGTAAACGTGACATCGATCATTGCCCTCTTTGCGTCAGCAACGTTGGCCATCGGTATGGCACTGAGCGGTACGGCGCAGAACTTTGCCGGAGGTGTGATGATTCTGTTGCTCAAGCCGTACAAGGTCGGAGACTACATCGAGGCACAGGGCCAGGCCGGTACGGTGCGGGAGATCAAACTCTTCTCCACGGTAATTCATACGACGGATAATCGTACCATATACATTCCGAATAACTCCATCGCAACGGCCATTATCGACAACCACTCGACGGCCGAATTGCGGCGCGTGGAGTGGACCGTCGGTATCTCGTATGGCGACAGCGTCGATGTGGCCCGCGAGGCGATTTTCGCTCTTTTAGAGGGCGATATCCGCATTGAGAGCGAGCCGGCTCCGGTCGTGTGGGTAAAGGAGTTGGCCGACAGTTCGGTCAATCTCTCGGCCCGGGTGTGGGTTAAGAATGCCGATTATTGGGATGTATTCTTTGAGTACAACGAGAAGATATACAAAACGTTGCCCGAGTGTGGCATCAATTTCCCCTTCCCGCAGATGGATGTCCACCTCAAGAAGGAGTAACCCTGCAATTGCTAAGCAGGGAGGTCAGGCGTTTGATGCAATGCGCCTGTATCAGCAAGGATTTGAAAATACGCATAACCAATTTATTGTATAAGATTTAGAAAGAAACCATGGAACTGAGAGAGATTCTGGCTATTTCGGGTTACCCCGGACTGTACAAATATGTGGCGCAGTCGACGCGCGGCGTGATTGTGGAGTCGCTGGCCGATGGCAAACGAATGAATGTGGCTGCGCATGCAAAGGTCAGTGCCCTGACCGAGATTTCGATCTTCACCGAAGGGGAGGATATTCCGTTGGCCGATGTCTTTACGCGCATCTACGAACATACCCAGGGCAAAGAGGCGGTGAGCCCCAAGGAGAGCCCCGAGAAACTGAAAGCGTTTTTTGCCGAGGTGTTGCCTGAATACGATCGTGACCGGGTGCACGTTTCCGATATGAAGAAGTGCTTCGCGTGGTTCAATATTCTGATTGCAGCCGGCTTTACGAAGTTCGAACTGCCGAACGACGAGGAGGGAACCTCTGAAGCAGAACCCTCAGCCGAAGCTGAATAGCCACATGGCGTGTGACCTTTCCCCGGTCACAGAATAGAGAATGCCGCAGCTCGGCAAACGCGACAGAAGAAGATTAAACGATGCGGGCCGTACATATTGATGTACGGCCCGCATCCGTTCTGCTGATAGCCTCCTTCTATTCCGGATCCGCCGTCTCGATGTGAATCGTTCCGCGGCTTGCGTCGCGTGTTGCCGTTTTGACGTCTCGTTCGGAGGCATCATCGGGTAGGGCGGTTCCATCCGGAGTTTGCCATCCACCTCCCAAAGCCTTGTAGAGGGCCACCATGGCCAGATATTCGTCGCGTACGGCATTGCTCAGACTGATCTGTGCATCAAAATAACGACGCTGGGCATCCAGCACGTCAATGTAGTTGATGCTTCCGCCGCGGTATTGCAGATTGGCCAGGTCGACGTATTTGCGTGCTGCATCTCGCAGATTGCTCATCAGCGCAGCCGTTTGATGCACGCTGCGGTAGGTGATGACGGCGTCGTTGGCTTCCTTCATTACCTCAAGTACCTTCTGTTCGTAGGCATAGCGAGCCTCCTCGTAGGCTGCCATTTCGGCCTTGTAGCGGGCCTGTTTCTGCCCGAATCCGAAGATCGGTGAGGCCAGCGTGCCGAGAACGTATGAGAATGGTGACTTGAAGAATCCGGTCAATTCGTTGTTTTCCCAGCCACCGATCAGGTCGAATGTGAGACGCGGGAAACGATCCGCATAGGCCATTCCTACGGCGGCCATGGCCGAACGCAGTCTCTGCTCGGCAGCACGTACGTCGGGCCGGCGTTGCAGCAACTGCGACGGAATGCCGACCGGGAGGGTGTCTGCCGGCGAGATGTCGATGTTCATCCGCCGTCGGATGACCTTCCAGTCGGGATATTCGCCCATAAGCAGGGCAAGGCCATTTTCCGTGATTTCGATCTGGCGTTCAAGTTCCGGTATGAGCGAGGCCGTATTGGCATACTCCACCTTGGCCTGTTGGTAGACCGTCTCCGAGGTCAGACCTCCCTCGAAACGCAACTGAGCCTGGCGTACGTCTTCGTTGCGGGTAATGAGCGTGCGGCGGACGATTGCCAACTCATTGTCCAGGGCCATCAGATTGTAGTAGGCCGTAGCAGCCTCGGCAACCAGAGTCATTCGCATGGCGCGCCACTCTTCGATCGTACCCAGGTAGTTGGATCCGCCCTGTCGTTTGGCCCAACGCAGATTGCCCCAGAGATCCAACTCCCAACTCAGGCGAACCTTTACTCCGTGTTCCGGGTCGCGCAACGGTTTCTCGTTGTAGTAGTCATTCGTTTCGTACTCGCCCTGCACGTGGCCGTCGATCACGGGAAGTCGTTCTGCCTTTTTGATGCGGTAGAGTTGTTGCAGACGTTCGACACGGGCGGCCGCTGCAAGTATCTCCTTGTTGTTGGCAAGTGTCCGGTCGATGATGCGGCAGAGAACCGTGTCGCCGTAGAAACGCCACCACTCCATGTCGGCAATCGTCAGCGAATCCTGCATGGCGGTTTCGTGGATGCGGTCGGGCAGGTTCAGCTCGGGTGATTTGCAATGCCGCACGGGAGAGCAGCCGGTCAGACCGACGGCCGTAAGAAGCAATATGGTGAGAATCTTTTTTTTCATCGTTTCAGTTTGGCTTTGATTCGGTAAATCCACACGAAGAAGAAGGGGACGAAGACGATACCTACCGTGATGGCGACCAACATGCCGAAGAAGACGCCCGTACCGATACCCTGGCGGCTGGCCGAGCCCGGGCCCGAGGCGAAGACGAGCGGCAGCAGACCCAGAATGAAGGCCAGTGACGTCATCACGATCGGGCGGAAGCGCAGGTGGGCGGCCGTGAGGGCGGCCGAGACGACATCGCGGCCCTTTTCGAGCTCCTCCTTGGCAAATTCGACGATCAGAATGGCATTCTTAGCGACCAGTCCGACAAGCATCACCAGACCGATCTGGAAGTAGATGTTGTTCTCCAGTCCACACGCCCAGATACCCAGGTAGGCGCCAATGCCGGCTACCGGTAGCGAGAGGATCACGGCGACTGGTACCGACCAACTCTCGTACTGTGCCGCAAGAAAGAGGAAGACGAAAAGGAAGGCCAGGGCGAGTACCGTGCCTGTTTGTCCGCTTTCGTGTTTCTCCTGGTAGGAGAGTCCGCTCCATTCGACACCCACGTTGGAGGGCAGGTGTTCGCGTACGATGCGTTCGAGCAGTTCCATGGCCTGGCCCGAGCTGTAGCCGTGGGCGGCCTCACCGGTGATGGTTGCGGCGGTGAACATGTTGAAGCGTTTGATCGTACCGGCACCTGTCGTGTAGTGGGTCGTACCGAGCGACGTAATGGGGATCATCGTGCCGTCTGATCCGCGGACGAAGAAGAGGTTGAGGTTGTCGCGATGGGCGCGATAGGGGGCTTCGGCCTGGATGTAGACACGATAGATACGGTTGAACATGTTGAAGTCATTCACGTAAATCGAGCCCGTGAAGGCCTTCACCGTCGAGAAGATGCTCGACATCGAAACACCCAGCAGTTGGGCCTTGTCGCGGTCCACGTCGAAGTACAGCTGCGGAATATCCCCCTGCATCGATGAGGCCAGTCCCGTCAGTTCGGGACGTTGTTCCGCATAGTACATCAGTGTGTCGACGGCCCGTTGCAACTCCTCGTAGCCCATGTCGCCACGCGCCTCGAGTACCATCTCGAAGCCGCCCGACGTACCCAGACCCGGAATGACGGGTGGGGTCGAGAGGTAGACTTTGCTTTCGGGGTAGCTGTTCAGCTCCGTGCGTACCCGTTCCATGATCTTGTTCAGATCGCCCGATTTGCGTTCCTCCCACGGTTTGAGGATCACCGTAAGTTGGCTGCGGGCCTGGTTCGTACCCACACGAGGGCTGGAACCCGTGACGTTGAGTACGTATTCCACGTCGGGATCGTGCATCAGGAACTTCATGGCTCGGTCCGTCACTTCACGCGTGCGTTCGATCGTGGCACCCTCGGGCAACTCCAGTTCGACGGTGAAGTACCCTTGGTCCTCCTGCGGCATGAAACTCTGCGGCACGAGCCGGGTCATCAGCCAGATGCCGATCAGCACCACGCCGAAAGCGGCGAAGATGCGGCGCGAGTGGCTCAGGGCGCCGCGGATCAGACGGCCGTAAAGGTTGTTGCCTTTGGCCAGGGCGATGTTGATGCGGCGGAAGAGTCTGTTCTTCTTTGAGCCGTCGTCCGGGCGCAGGAAAAGCGAACACATCACCGGGCTGAGCGTCAGGGCAACGACCGTGGAGATGATCACCGACACGGCAATCGTGATGGTGAACTGGCGATAGAGCTGACCCGTGATTCCGGGCAGGAAGCTCACCGGCACGAATACGGCGCACAGCACGAGCGACATGGCGATCAGGGCGCTGCCCAGACCGCTCATGGCCTTTTTGGTGGCTTCGTAGGGCGAGAGGTGCTCTTCGTTCATGATGCGGTCGACGTTCTCGACCACGACGATGGCGTCATCGACCACGATGCCGATTGCCAGGATCAGACCCAGCAGCGTCAGCATGTTGAGCGAGAAACCGAAGATTAGCATCACGCCGAACGTACCGATCAATGAGATAGGTACCGCAACGATCGGGATGAGCGTAGCGCGCCAACTCTGCAGCGAGAGGAAGACGACCAGAATCACCAGCAGTAACGCCTCGAACAGTGTGCGGTAGACGTGGTGGATCGACTCGGAAATATAGGTCGTCATGTCGAACGGAATCTCATAGGTGATTCCTTCGGGAAAGTTGCGGCTGATCTCCTCCATGGCGGCTTTGACCGATTCGGCCACCTCCATGGCATTGGCACCCGGGAGCATGTTGATGCTCAGTACGGCGGCATTGCCTCCGTTGATGCCGCTCTCGGTGCTGTACGACGAGGCTTCGAGCGAAATGCGGGCCACGTCGCGCAGACGGATGATCGATCCGTCGGGATTGGCGCGTACGACAATCTCTTCGAATTCGTTGACCGACGACAGACGCCCCTGTGCCGTGATAGGAGTCGTAACGTCCAGTCCGCTCATCGGGGCTTGTCCCAAAACGCCGGCTGCCGATTCGCGGTTTTGGTCCTTCAGAGCGGCCTGCAGGTCCTGGACCGTGAGTCCGAGGTCGGCCAGCTTGTCGGGTTGCACCCAGATCTGCATGGCGTAGTAACGGCTACCGATGTTCGATACGCTGCCGACGCCAGGTACGCGGCGCAACATGTCGAGGACGTTGAGCGTCGCGTAATTCGAAAGATAGATTTCGTCGAATTTCGGATCCGATGAGAGCAGCGTGATGGTCATCAACTTGCTCGAAGCCTGTTTTTCGACCGAGATGCCGTTCTGCACCACCTCGGCCGGCAGACGGGCTTCAGCCTGCTTGATTCGGTTCTGAATATCGACGGCGGCCAGGTCGGGATCTGTCGAAATGTCGAATGTGACTGTTGCCGAGAAACTGCCCGAGTTCGAACTGGACGACTCCATGTAGAGCATGCCCGGTGAGCCATTGAGTTCCTGTTCAATGGGGGTCGCTACGGCCTGGGTCAACGTTTGGGCGTCGGCACCCGGGTAGGAGGCCGTGATGCGCACGACGGGCGGTACGATCTGCGGATACTGGTCGATGGGCAGCAGGGTGAGGCCGATGGCACCGACGATCACGATCACGATGGAGAGTACCGTCGAAAAGACGGGCCGGTCGATGAAGAAATCGCTTTTCATGGGGTTACTCCTCCTCGTTGGTGATTACCTCGTTGTTGGCGGCGGTGCGGGGTTCGACCTTCATGCCGTGCGAGAGTTTGTGGTATCCCTCGACGACGATGTGTTCCGTGCGGGCCAGACCGCGTTCGATGATTGTATTGTTGCCGATTTCGGGCCCGGTCTCGACGAAACGGCGTTCGACGATGCTGTCCGGACGGACCACATAGATGTAGGCGCCGCCCTTTTCGATTTCGAGGGCCTTGGACGGTACGACGATGGCATTCTCACGCACGTCGAGCAGCAGTTTGACCCGGGTGAACTGTCCCGGAAGCAGAATATGGTCCGGATTGGCCATCTCGGCGCGTACGGAGAAGGTACCCGTTTTGGGGTCGACCTGCGGATCGGCAAAGTCGACCAGACCGCGGTAGGGGTACTGCGATCCGTCGGCCAGTGTGACGGTGATATAGGGATCCCAGTTACGGGTCGAATCCTTGTGGCCGATATTGACGTTGCGGGCCTTGCTGCGCAGGTAGTCGAGGGCCGTCATGCTGAAGTCGACACGCACGGTGTCGCTCTTGACGATGGTGGCCAGCAGCGATTTGCCGCCCGGGCCGACCAGCGTACCGATGTCGGCATTACGCTCGGAGATGTAGCCCGAGATGGGTGACTCGACGTTCGTATAGCCGAGGGTCATTTCGGCCTGCGTGAGGTCGGCTTCGCACACCAGGACGTCGGCCGCGGCACTTTCGTAGGTGGCGATGGCGTTGTCCAGGTCGAGTTGGCTGGCCGCATTTTGTTCATAGAGCGGGCGGATACGGTCCAGGTCGCGCTTGGCTTTGGTCTCGAGTGCCCGGGCCTTGTTGAGTTGGGCCTTGGCCTTGTTGGCGCGGGCTCGGTAAAGGCGCGGGTCGATGATGAAGAGGGTCTGTCCCTTCTTTACGTAGGTGCCTTCAGCAAAGAGCATGCGCTCGAGATAGCCCTCCACGCGGGCGCGAATCTCGACGAATTGTTGGGCGCGGATGCGACCGACGTATTCGCCATAGATGTTCATGTCCTCGGTCTGTACGGGTTGTATCTCCACGACTGGCAGCGAGACCGGTACGGGACGGGGCCACAGCAGGTAGGTCAGTGCGGCGGCACCGATGCAGACCAGACCACCGAGTGCAATCCAATGTTTGCGTTTCAGATGGAGGCGGATCCGGGGACAACGAGCAGCAACACTCTTCAGTTTGTCGAGTTTCAGTTGGCTCAGATCCGGTTTCATTTTGTCGAAATTCATGAGACAGTTTGGTTTGTTATGGGTTATGGAACCGTTGTTCAAACGGCGGGCCAAGGCGTCGTGGCCGAGGTAAAACGTTTACCGAGAGCATTATGACGCATTGGGAACCTACAAAGAAAATGATTTTTTTGTAGAAATGCGCCACATGTGCGTGGAAAAATTCCACATCGGTGTGGCGAAAAGGTGGTCGCATGGCGTGTTTCGGCCTCAGAGAGGCTACGGAGTTGAGGTGACAAGGTATGGACAACATGATTTATCGTCAAAAAATCCCTTTTCTTC
>CALUII010000015.1 GCA_944320665.1 uncultured Alistipes sp.
CCCGGGGTTGGCTTTGGGGTCCTGCGAGTGAGTCCAGAGGATCTTTATGTTGTTCTGGTTCACGTAATCGGCTTCACCCTTTTCGCCGACGCGGACATTCGAGAATTCGGCGCGGAGGTTGCCGCTGTATTTGTAGCGTTTGACGTAACGCGACTCGGCGTTGGCCTCCCACGAGCCGAGGGTGTAGATACCGCCGCGCACGGCCAGATCAGCGTAGTCGCCGAAGGTGAAGTAGTAGCCCAGATCGCGCAGGAAGAAGCCGCGCGTCGCCTCTTCGCCGAAGGTGGGCATGAGCAGACCTGATTTGGGGCCGCCGCTGATCGGGAAGAAGCCTTCGGGAATGCCGAGGAAGTAGATCGGTACATCCTCCATCACGAAGTAGGCCGGACCCGTGATGACCTTCTTGCCGGGGATGACCTTGGCTTTGGTCATCTGCAGGTAGAAGTGCGGGTGGTCGGTGGCGTCGCAGGTCGTATATTGGCCGCTTTTGATATTGATCGTGTTATCGGGCATCTTCTTGACGCTGCCGCCGATGAGCCAGCCGTCGCCCTGCTGGGTGGCTACACCCTTGATCTTGGCCTTTTTCGAGGCGATGTTGTAGGTGATCGTATCCATCGTGTAGGGCGAGTCGCTGCCTTCCTGGAATACCGGATGGGTAACCGTTGGCTGACCGTCGACCGTGTCGGCCTTGCCGTAGGCATAGATCTCCTTGGTCGTCATGTTGATACGCATGAAGTCGGCCTTCAGGTTGCTCGTCTGGTAGGTGACGTCGCCCTCGTTGTAGATGTAGACCGTGTTATTCTCCATGTCGTAGACCAGCGAGTCCTTGTTTTTGCCCGAGATGATGTCGTCAAGGAAACTTCCGCCTTTCTTCTTGCTGCGTCGGGTGCTGTCGGCCGCAGTCGAGTCGGCACGTTGCCCCAGGGAGTCGGCGGGAGTCGTCAGGCTGTCGGCAAGCGACGGGAGCGTGTCGGTCTGTTGCGTGGGCAGTTGCGAATTTGCGGCCCGTCTGCGTTCGTCGCGCAGCCGCAGCCGGCGTTCGCGGCGGCTTTCGGCTGCCGGAGCGGTTGTGCGGAGCTCCTCGGTGACGGGGCTGTCGTCGGTGGGGAGGGCGGAATCACTGCGAAGCGAGTCCGGATGGGCGGCAGGTGTCTGCAGTGTGTCGGACGTGCGGATGCGGGCGAAGGTCCGGAACTCCGACGCACCGAATACCCACGGTGCGAACAGCAGGACCACCATCGCCGAAAAGAGATATTTTGCCCCTCTTTTATTCAAACTTCGCAAAATTTTTGTACCTTTGCCGACAAGTCGGCAAAAACGACCGGAGCAATGCTCCGGCGGGTTGTAGTTCCGTTTTTTACAGCGGACAAAGATAGGCAAAATTACGGATACACCAATTGCTGCAAGGAATAAAAAATATGCTCTCTATGCTCCGCAAATTGTTTGCATTGTTTCTGTTGTTGATCGCCGTGCCCTTTCAGAACGGAGCCTCGGCTCAGAATATTGCACACGGTGTGCGGGTGTTGGTGATCGATGCCGGCCATGGAGGCAAATTCCCGGGGGCGCACTATGCCGGAGTTTACGAGAAGGACCTCACGCTGAAGGTGGCCCTCAAGTTGGGTAAACTGGTGGAGGAGCAGATGCCCGGTGTCCAGGTGGTCTATACGCGCAAGAGCGACAAGGAGCTCGGGTCTACCTTGTTGGCCGATCTGCAGAAACGGGCCGACATCGCCAACGAGGCGTGCGGCGATCTGTTTCTTTCGATTCACATCAATGCGGCCGCTTCGACGGCGGCTCGCGGGGTCGAAACACTCATCATGGGTGAGACCCCCAAGGAGCAACGCTACAATGAGGAGGCGCTTTTCGAGAGCAACCGCGAGGATCTGATCGACATGTCGGACGAACGCACGGCTGCCATCGTCCGGGCCTACATTCAGAATCTGCAATTTACCTACGGGAACTACAGCATGGCGATGGCCCGCTGCATTCAGCAGCAATATGTCAAGGCCGGCCGCCACGACCGCGGTATCAAACCGCAGTTGTTGCGCGTGCTCTATGCGACCGACATGCCGGGGGTGCTGACCGAGATCGGCTTCCTCTCGAATGCGCAGGAGGCTGCCTACATGAAATCCGAGAAGGGGCAGAACGAGATTGCCCGGTCGTTGTTTCAGGCCGTGAAAAACTATTCGGCCTATGTGGCGAAGATGCAGGCCGACAGCGGTGCGGCGACCGCCACCCAACAATCGCTGCAGCGTGTGCCGGAGGCCGAGGTGCCGGACAAGGCGGAGGCTCCTGCAGCCGGTCGGAGCGGTTATACGATTCAGGTGCTCGCATCGCCCGAACGGGTCCCGTTGCGTTCGGCACAATTCAAGGAGTACAAGGGCAAGGTCAAGGAGTACTCCGCCGAAGGATCGTCTTATCGTTATAAATATTGCATCGGTTTCTATGCCGAGCGATCCGATGCGCAACGCCAGCTGAAAACCGTACGACGCACCTTCCCCGATGCGTTCGTGGTGCGTTGCGAGGGGAGCAGAATCGTCCAAAAGTAATTCGAAATGATGATGAAGAGAGAGGTTAAAATCGGCTTGTTTGCCGTGGCGATGATCGGCTGTGCGTGGGCCGGTATCCGCTTTCTGAGCGGTATCGACATCTTCAGCCGCAGCAACGTATATTATGCAGCCTATGATCAGATTTCGGGCGTGCAGACAGCGTCCCCGGTGATGATCCGCGGCGTGAAGGTCGGAACGGTGACCGAGATCCGTTTCGATCCGACGCAGAGTGACAAGGTGATCGTGCAGCTGACCGTGAAGCGGCAGATCCCGGTCCCGAAGGATTCCGAAGCACGTATCGTGAGTGGAAGCATCATGGGCGCCAAGACCATCGATATCGAGTTGGGCCACGAAAGCGTCTGCCTCGAGAGCGGCGATACGTTGCGGTCGAGCCGCAACCGCGATCTGATGGATGTGGCCGGTTCGGAACTCGATTTCTTCAAACAGCGCGTAGCCATGCTGACCGACGATATTTCACGGACGCTGGGCAATATCAATACGTTGCTCGAAACCAATGCCGCCCATCTGAACGGTACGATCAGCCACATCGACGGCATTACGGGCAATGTGGATCTCCTGCTGGCTGCCGAGCGGGAGGATCTGGAGCGCGCGGTGCGTAATCTGGCCAACTTCACCCAGACTCTCAACGACAACGGCGAACGCCTCGACAGCATCATGGGCCACATGAATACGCTGACGGCTCAACTCTCCGATCGCGAATTTACGGAGAATCTGACCGGTGCCGTCGAGCAGTTGAACCTCATCCTGACCGGCATCCACGAGGGAGAAGGCACGGTGGGCAGTCTGATGAATGATGAGGCACTCTATCGTTCACTGGCGGAGGCGAGTGCCAATCTGTCGACGTTGTTGGCCGACCTCCAGGAGCATCCGGGACGTTATGTCCATTTTTCGCTTTTCGGCCGCAGTGAGGCCAAGGAGCAGGAGCGCGCCCGGAAACTGGCTGACAAGGAGGCCAAACGGGCCGAGCGCGACTCGATCCGTGCCGCGCGGCAGGCGGCTGACTGACCTCGCGATCCGCTGTTTCTTTCGATTGACTGATGATCTATCCTGTAAACTTTGAACAGAAGGTCGGCTTCGACCGTTTGAGGGAGCAGGTGGCTGCCTTGTGCACGCTTGCCTCGGCGCGCGAACGCCTCGCGCAAGAGACCTTTACGGACGATGCCGATGCCATCATGCGCCGGCAGTCACTGGCCGACGAGATGCGTCTGGCGACGCAGATGGAACCCGATTTCCCCGATGCGGAGTTTGCCGACATCGGGGCTGTTGTTTCGAAAATCCGCATCGAAGGGGCGTTTCTCGATACGGAGGAGGTCGTGCTGTTGCGCCGTGCGTTGGGCGCGGCCGGAGCATTGGTCCTCTTCTTGCGTGCGAAGGGCCCCGAACGCTATCCCTACCTGACGCAGCGCAGTGAGGGGGTGGAGGATTTCCCCGAGATCCTGCATGACATAGACCTCCTCATCGACGAATTCGGCAAGGTGCGCGACAATGCCTCACCGGAACTCTACTCGATCCGTCGGTCGATTCGCGAGCGCGAAGGGCAGGCGGCCAAACGCTTGCAGGCCGTACTGGCCGCCGCAAAGAGTGCCGGCATCGTCGAGAGCGATGCGCAGCTCTCGATCCGCGACGGCCGGCCGGTAATTCCGGTGGCGGCAGCCAACAAACGCAAGTTGCAGGGATTCATTCACGACGAATCGGCCACGGGACGCACCTTCTACATCGAGCCGGTCGAGGTGGTCGAACTCAACAACGAACTCAAGGAGTTGGAGTATGCCGAACGACGTGAGATCGTGCGCATACTCACCCTCTTTACGGATCGTATCCGTCCCGAGGCCGACCGGCTGGCCGTAGTGGACGACTATCTGGCCGACGTTGACATGCTCCGGGCCAAGGCTCGGTGGGCCGCAGCCAACGGATGCGGCAAGCCGATCCTCTCGACCGATGACCGTCTGGTGTTGCGCAATGCGCGCCATCCGCTGCTGGCACAGACGCTGCGTGCGCAGGGACGTGAGATTGTCCCCCTCGACCTGCAGCTCGACCGGTCGAAACACCTGCTTGTGATCTCCGGCCCGAATGCCGGCGGAAAGTCGGTCTGTCTGAAGACGACGGGTATTGTACAATATATGTTCCAGTGCGGTTTTCCGGTTCCCTGTTCCGAGGTGTCGGAGTTGCCCGTTTTCCGGAACCTCTTCATCGACATCGGTGACGAACAGTCGATCGACGACGATCTGTCGACCTACTCGTCGCATCTGCGCAACATGAAGCAGATGCTGGCCGGGGCGTCGGACCGCACGCTGGTGCTGATCGACGAGTTCGGTTCGGGTACCGAGCCGACGATCGGCGGTGCGATTGCCGAGGCGATTCTTGAGCGTTTGCTCGAACGGGGATGCTATGGAATCATCACGACCCACTATGCCAACATCAAATACTATGCGTCGAACACCGAGGGCATTGCCAACGGTGCGATGATGTTCGACGTGCAGAACATACGTCCGTTGTTCCGGCTCGAGATCGGCAAGCCGGGCAGTTCGTTTGCGGTGGAGATTGCCCGCAAGATCGGTCTGCCCGAGGAGATCATCCGCTCGGCGAGCGAGAAGGCGGGCAGTGACCACATCAACATTGAGAAACAGTTGCGCGAGATTGCACGCGATCGCCGCTATTGGGAGCAGAAGCGCGACCGGATCCGTCTGACCGACCGCAAGGTCGAGGAGTTGGAACGCACGTATGCCGAGCAACTGTCGAAGATCCGGGCCGAGCGGGCCGAGATCCTGCGCCGTGCCAAGGAGGAGGCGCAACAGTTGGTGGCCGAGGCCAACAAGCAGATTGAGAATACGATCCGTACGATTCGTGAGGCGCAGGCCGAGAAGGAGCTGACGCGTCTGGCACGCAAGGAGCTGGATGAGTTCCGCGAACGGACCGAGCAGGCCGATACGGTGTCGCCCGAGCGTGAGGCCGAGGTTCTGCGCGAGATGGAACGTATCGAACGCCGCCGCCAGCGGCGCGAGGAGCGTCGCGGTCAGCGCGACGAGGCGAAGTCGCAGCCGTCAGCCGCACCCGAACCGCCCAAACCGCGTGAAGTTACTGTGGGTGCGAAGGTTCGCATGGCGGGGCAGGAGATGGTTGGCGTCGTGCAGTCGGTCAAGGGCGGAAAGGCTCAGGTGGCCTTCGGACAGATCCTGACGATGGTCGACAAGGCGCGTCTCACGGTGGTTTCGAACAGCGAGTACCGCGAGGCGACCCGTCCGCAGACGGCACGTACGGTGGTGTCGGTCGATGTGGCGGCGCGCAAGCTTCGTTTCCGCGACCACATCGACGTGCGCGGCATGCGCGCGGCCGAGGCCGTGGAGGCGGTGCAGGATCTGGTCGACGATGCGTTGATGGTGGGTGTAAGTACCGTGACCATCCTCCACGGCAAGGGAACGGGAGCCCTCAAGGAGGAGATCCGGCGCTATCTGCGTACGGTGCCCGAGGTGGCTTCGGTGGCTGACGAACATGCCGACCGTGGCGGTGCGGGCATCACGATCGTTACGTTCCGGACGGAATAGCGTGTGAGAGCAACGGCCGGACGGCGCGATGGATGTTTCGGACGGCCGATGAGATAGAAATATAAGATGAAGTACGAACTTTCGGAAATCGCGCACCTTTGCGGCGGCTGCCTGGCGGGGTGCGACTCCACGGTGGAGTCGGTGGTGACCGACAGCCGTTCGCTGACGTGCGAACTGGGTGTGGCACCGCTTTTTGTGGCCATGCACGGTGCGAACCACGATTCGCACGAGTTCATTCCCGAGATGCGCCGTCGCGGCGTGCGGGCCTTCCTGGTGGAGCGGGCCCCCGAACCCGAATGGTTAGGTGAGGGGTGCGGTTTCGTGCAGGTGGACAATGCGTTGCAGGCGTTGCAGCGGCTGGCGGCTGACTGGCGCGACCGCTTCCGCGGTACGGTGGTCGGGATCACCGGTTCGAACGGCAAGACCATCATCAAGGAGTGGATTGCCGAGGAGGCGCCGGCCGGCGTGCGGCTCTACCGTTCGCCCAAAAGCTATAATTCGCAACTGGGGGTGCCTCTGTCGCTGCTGATGCTCGAAGGAACGGAGGAAGTGGCCCTCATCGAGGCGGGGATATCGCAGCCAGGCGAAATGGAGCGCCTCGAACGGATGATTCGTCCCGATGTGGCGATCTTCACATCGATCGGCGATGCCCATCAGGAACATTTCGACTCTTTGGCCCGGAAGTGCGAAGAGAAGATGCTCCTGGCACGCGGTGCCCGCACGATCATTTACCATGCCTATTACGAACCGCTGGCCGGAATGATCGAGCGTACGTATGCCGACCGCCGGCTGGTTGATGCGGCCCGTTACGGCGGTACGCCTGCGGCGACGGGCGGTGAGGCCATGCACCGCAACGGTCAGATCGTCGAGGCGTTCTGTGCGGCGATGGGTTGGCCGGCGCCGTCGTTCCGGTGCGAGCCCTCGGTCGCCATGCGCCTCGAGGTGAAGGACGGCATCAATGACTCGATTCTGGTGGATGATGCCTACAATCTGGATATCAATTCGCTGGCCCTGGCGCTGGATTACCTGCACACGGTGGCGGCCGGACGTCCGAAGACGCTCGTGTTGTCCGACATCGTGCAGAGCGGTCTGACGGATGACGAACTCTACGGAAAGGTGGCGGCGATGGTCGCCCGGGCCGGAATCGACAAACTGATTGGCATCGGTCCGCGTATTCGGGCGCATGCTGCGGTGTTCGCGTGCGAGAAGCAGTTCTTTGCCACGGCCGATGAGTGTGCGGCGCGTATCGTGCGTGACGATGTGGCGGGACACGCCTTGTTGCTCAAGGGCGCGCGCGAGTTTCGCTTCGAGAAGTTGTCGCACGCGCTCGAACGCAAGAGTCACACGACCATTCTGGAGGTCGATCTCGATGCCATGACCCATAACCTCAATTACTTCCGGTCGAAATTGCGCTTCGGCACGAAGCTCGTGGCGATGGTCAAGGCCGGCAGCTACGGTGCCGGCGACTTCGAGGTGGCCCAACTCCTGCAACACGAAGGGGTCAGCTACCTGGCCGTGGCTTTTGCCGATGAGGGGGTCCTGTTGCGTGAGCGGGGCATCACGATGCCCATCGTGGTGCTCAATGCCGACGCCGGCAGTTTCCCGCTGATGGTGGCCAACCGACTCGAACCCGAGATTTACAGTTTCCATTCGCTCGAGGATTTTGTCGCAGCGGTCGAGCGGGCCGATGAGACACACTATCCGATTCATATCAAACTCGATACGGGCATGCACCGCCTGGGCTTCCTCGAGGAGGAGTTGCCGCGACTGGGCGAATTGCTGCGTGATTCGCGGCGCGTGCAGGTAGCTTCGACCTTCTCACACCTCAATTGCTCGGACATGCCCGAGGAGGACGAATATACGCGGGCGCAGATCGCCCGCTTCGACCGGATGAGCAGTACGCTGGCTGCGTTGTTGCCCTACCGCATCCTGCGCCATACGGCCAATTCGGCTGCGATCGAGCGCTTCCCCGAGGCACAGTTCGACATGTGCCGTCTGGGCCTGGGGCTCTATGGCTTCGGCTATTGCCACAATGCGGCGTTGCGCCCCGTATCGACGCTGCGCACGCGCATCGTGCAACTCAAGCGTCTGCCTGCGGGTGAGACCATCGGGTATGGACGGGCCGGGCGCCTCACACGCGAGTCGCTGATTGCCACGGTGCCCATCGGCTATGCTGACGGACTGGATCGCCGTCTCGGATGCGGCCGGTGGTCCATGTTGGTCGGCGGACGTCCGGCACCGATTGTCGGAAGGGTATGTATGGACAGCTGCATGCTTGATGTGACCGATGTGACCGGTGTACAGGAGGGTGACGAGGCGGTTGTCTTCTCGCCCGTGGCAGGCAACGACCTCGAAACCATGGCCCGGTTGCTCGAGACGATTCCCTACGAGATCATGACTTCGGTCTCGTCGCGCGTGAAGCGCATCTACCTCAAAGAATAGAACCTCCAAACACGACTCCATGTACGGAACCCTCTATCTGATACCCTGTCCCATTTCGGCCGAGACCGAGCCGTGGGACGTGTTGCCCGCCGCAAACCGCGAGGTGATCGACCGCCTCGACTACTTCATCGTCGAGAATACGCGGTCGGCCCGCCGTTTCCTGTCGCGTGCCGGCGTGGCGCGGCCAATCGACACGCTTGAGTTTCGTGAACTCAACGAACACAACACGGCTTTTGAACGCGAGGTTGAGGCGCTGGTCGAACCGCTGCTGACGGGACGTTCGGCCGGTGTGATCTCCGAGGCCGGTGTGCCGGGAGTGGCCGATCCGGGGGCGGCGGTTGTGGCGGTGTGCCACCGCAAGGGAATCCGCGTCGTGCCGCTCGTGGGACCGTCGTCCATTCTGTTGGCCCTCATGGCTTCCGGACTTAACGGACAATCGTTTGCCTTCAATGGCTACCTGCCCGTGAAACCGCCGGAGCGGGCGCGGGCCATCCGGGCGTTGGAGCGTCGGGCGCTGACGGAGCGGCAGTCGCAACTCTTTATCGAGGCGCCGTACCGTAACGACAAACTCTTCACGCAACTCATCGAGGTGTGCGCCCCGGAGACAAAACTTACGGTGGCGGTCGACCTGACGGCTCCGACCGAGCTGATACGGACACGTACGGTGGCCGAATGGCGTCGTGTGAAAGCACCCGAGTGGAATAAGCGTCCCGCCATCTTCATTTTAGGTATATAATTTGTGCTTTTGGGGTGCAGAAACTGAGAAAAATTCAAGATATGAAAGAGAAAACTATTCAGAATGAAGAGGTTGCTCCCGAGGAGGTGGCTGCCGAAACGTCGGGTGGCGTGGCTGGTGAATCGACGGCGCATGACAATGTGTCGGAGAATGACGCAGCGGCAACTGACAAAATGACAGACAACTCCTCCGAAACCCCGACTGCGGAGGACATAGCAGCTGAAGTGGCCGCGTGGAAGGATAAATTCGTGCGTCTGCAGGCCGAATTTGACAACTACCGCAAGCGCACCCTGCGCGAAAAGATGGAGCTCGTCGAGACGGGCGGAAAGGATGTGCTGAAGGCTATGCTTCCGGTGCGCGACGACGTCGAGCGGGCCATTGCCGCCATGGAGAAGAGCGAGGACATCGAGGCGTTGCGGGAAGGGGTGCGCCTCATTGCGCAGAAATTTACCGAGACGTTGCGCCAGCGTGGTGTAACCGAGATCGAAGCCAAGGGACAGCCCTTCGATCCCGACCGACAGGAGGCCGTGGCGAAGTTTGCAGCCGGTGAGGAGCAAAAAGGCCGGGTCATCGACGTGGTACAGACCGGCTACATGTTGGGAGACAAGGTGCTGCGTTTTGCAAAAGTGGTTGTAGGAGAGTAGTACTATGGCTGAAAAGAGAGATTATTACGAAGTACTCGGCGTGGCGCGCAATGCCAATGCCGACGAGATCAAAAAGGCCTACCGTAAGGCGGCCATCAAATACCACCCGGATAAGAATCCAGGCGACAAGGAGGCCGAGGAGAAGTTCAAGGAGGCGGCCGAGGCTTACGACGTGTTGTCGAATCCCGACAAACGTGCACGGTATGATCAGTTCGGTCATGCCGGAATGAGTGGTGCCGCAGGAGCTGGTGCCGGTGGTTTCGGCGGATTCGGCGGAGGCGGATTCTCGATGGAGGATATCTTCTCGCAGTTTGGTGACATCTTCGGCGGACACTTTGGTGGAGGCGGGTTCCGTACTTCGGGCGGCGGCGGACGCCGCGTGAACCGTGGCTCGGATATCCGCATCAAGGTGAAACTCACATTGGCCGAGATTGCAAGCGGCGTAACCAAAAAGCTGAAGATCAGCAAGACCATTGCCTGCGACAAGTGCGGCGGTACGGGGGCGAAGGATACCAATTCGTACTCGACCTGTTCGGCTTGTGGCGGTACGGGTTATGTGACGCGTGTTGAAAATACCTTCTTCGGACGGATGCAGACCCAGAGCGTTTGCCCGACATGCGGCGGTACGGGCCGTGTGATTACGGCTCCGTGCGACAAGTGTCGCGGTGAGGGTACGGTTCAAGGTTCCGAGGTGGTCGAGATCAAAATTCCGGCCGGTGTCGGTGAGGGAATGGTCCTCACGGTGACCGGCAAGGGTAATGCCGCACGTCAGGGCGGTGTGAACGGTGATCTGCAGGTGGTGATCGTCGAAGAGCCCAATCCGGAGTTGGTCCGTGATGGCAATGACTTGATTCACAATCTGAACATCACCGTGACGACGGCTCTGTTGGGAGGTACGGTCGAGGTGCCCACGGTGGACGGACGTGCCAAGATCAAGATCGCACCGGGTACCCATGCGGGCAAGGTGCTGCGTCTGGCCGGAAAGGGCCTGCCCGACGTGAATGGATACGGCCGCGGCGACGAGCTGGTGGTGGTCGACATCACGATTCCTTCGAAACTTACGGCCGAGGAGAAACGTCTGGTCGAGCAGTTGGCTGCACAGCCCAATTTCCAGCGGGCCGAGTCGGTCAAGAATCAGAATATTTTCGAACGCATGAAGAGCTTCTTCCGATAGGAAAGGAGCGGAGAGTTCCGATATTTTTTAGTATCTTTGCCGTTAGGGAGGCGTGCGACGGTTCGCAAGCGGACTGTGGACACGCCTCCCGGTATTTTCCGCGGCGCCCGTGCAGGTGCCCGATGAAGTAAACGAACGATTCAGAGAGAGATATGCTGGGATTCACACCTTTCAAGAGACACGCCAACAAGTTCAATTACACGCCTCGCTACTACGACCCCGAGAAGGAGGCCCGTGAGCAGCGTCGTGCCGAGCTTTACGGTACACGTTCGGATGATGCGTCGGAGGAGTATCGCCCCGGACAGTACATCCGTACGCAGCGTGAGGCTCGTCGTGCGCGCCGTTCGGATGATGCGGAGGCCGGACGCAAACGCATCTGGATGATGGTGCTGGGTGCGGTGTTGGTGATGCTGTTCATCTATCTGCTCTTCCCTCGCCTGGCCGAGGTCTTCCTCGATGCGCGTCGTCCGGCAAAACCCGCGGCCGAGCAACTGGAGGGCGGTTTCGATCCCTATGCTCCGATTACGATCGTTCCGAACGATTACGTGGAGGAGGAGTAAACGCGCCTATGTCCGACAAGATCAAGTTATTACCCGAGGTCGTTGCGAACCAGATAGCGGCCGGTGAGGTGGTTAACCGTCCCGCTTCGGTGGTGAAGGAGTTGATGGAGAATGCCATCGACGCCGGCGCCACCAGCGTGAAGGTCAACTTCCGCGACGGCGGAAAGGAGTTGATCCAGGTCGTCGATGACGGATGCGGCATGTCGCCTATCGATGCACGGATGGCTTTCGATCGTCACGCAACCAGCAAGATCTCGACTGCAGAGGATATCTATGCTTTGCATACCTTCGGCTTCCGCGGTGAGGCGTTGGCTTCGATTGCTGCGGTGGCGCAAGTCGAATTGCGTACGCGACAGCAGGACGACGAACTTGGTACCGAGACGACGATTCATGGCGGTACGTTCATCTCGCAGCTGCCGGTCGTTTGTCCGGTCGGGGCGCAGTTCTACGTACGCAATCTTTTTTACAATGTGCCGGCACGCCGGCGCTTCCTCGAGAAGAGTACGACGTCGGCGACACAGATCCGCAGCGAATTCCAACGCGTGGCGCTCTGCAACCCGCAGGTACGCTTCGAACTCTACAACAACGACGCACCGATCTATAATCTGGCCGCGACGTCGCTCGCCGGCCGCATCGTCGACGTGATCGGGCGGCACATCAAACAAAACCTGCTCGACGTGGCGGCCGACACGTCGATCGCCCGGATCGAAGGGTTTGTAGGACGCCCCTCGGCAGCCAAGAAACGCAATTCGGAGCAGTTCCTCTTCGTGAATGGCCGGTACTTCAGCAGCCCGTATCTTTACAAGGCGATTCTGAAGGCCTACGAGAAGCTGATTCCCGAGAATTGTGCACCCTCCTATTTTCTCTTTCTGCAGATCGATCCGGCTCGTATCGATGTGAATGTGCATCCTCAGAAAACCGAGGTGAAATTCGCCGACGAGGAGGCTGTCTGGCAGATTGTGAATGCCGCCGTGCGTGAGACGCTCGGCAAGACGGGCGCCGTACCGTTGATGGATTTCGATGTGGAGCGCAGTGTCGAGATACCGGTGTTGAGCAAAGGAGCCGTCTACCGCGAACCGCGTGCCATGTCCAACAACGACTACAATCCGTTCCGTGAGGAGTATATCGACCGTACGGCCCCGATGCCCGATGTCGAGTTCACGGGATTCGACGTCCCGTACGATGGATCGATGCCACCGTCATCTGCGTCATCCTCTGCCCCGTCTCCGTCGTCAGCCCGGGGAACGGCCCTGAGGATGGCTACGTTCGGTCACACGGAGTTTGATCCGTCGCCGCGTCAGGAGGGAAACGACGAGACGTGGGTCTCGGTGCCTTCGTCGTTGACAGAGGTGGAGTCGGACGATTCCGAATTCGAATTTGTCTCCTCATCGGTTGGCGAGGCACAGCAACAGCGTCTGATGCCCGATGACAGGGCTGCCTTCACGGAGGTACTCGCCATCGGAGGCGGGTATGCAGCCGCATTGTATGGCGGCCGCTTCGTGGTGGTCGATCTGCGGCGTGCCCGCGAACGTATTCTGTATGAAAATTATTTACTTCTGCTCGGAAATGGGTCGTCGGTAAGCCAGCAACTGCTCTTCCCGGAGCGGCTGCAGCTCTCGGGCGACGAATATGCCCTCATGGAGGAGAATGCCGTCGAGTTTGCAGACCTCGGATTCGATGTGTCCTATCTGGGCGAAGGGAACATCGAGGTAAAGGGAACACCGGCCGACATGCCGGCCGACGCAATCGACGAGCTGATCTACGAACTGTTGCAGGCATTCGATACGCCGAGTTCTCTGGCTGATCTGCGGCGGGAGAAGATCGCTCAGGTGATGGCCCGCAGCGGTGCCCGCACGTTGCCGCGCATGGACCATGCGGCTGCCGCTCAGTTGTTGTCTCAACTGGCCGAGTGCCGCGAGTGCAACTATACGCCTTCGGGTAAGGCCGTGATGGCCGAGATCTCGGGCGAAGATATCCGCGCAAAGTTGGGTTAGGCCGACGATTTTTACGTATATTTGTAACCGGTGCATCGCGTTATGCAGGGAGTCTGGTCCGCTGCGTAGAGGTGCCCGATAAATTTAGATTTCGTTATTCTATGAACCGTTATTTCCAGACACCGCCCGTGGTGCTCAACCTGATCATCATCAATCTGCTGGTCTTTATGGCCACGGCTTTGTTGCCCGTTGGACGGGTCGTGATGGGGTGGGGCGCACTGATGTTGGGAACGCCGTTTTTCCATACCTATCAGTTCATTACCTACATGTTCCTGCATGCCAATTTCGAACATCTGTTCTTCAATATGTTCGCACTGTGGATGTTCGGACGTACACTTGAGTACGAACTGGGGTCGAAACGCTTCCTGATCTACTATATGGTCTGCGGTGTGGGTGCTGCCCTGATTCAGTATCTGACGGCAATCGTTCTGGGTGAGCTGCCTTTGATGCTGGTCGGTGCCTCGGGTGCCGTGATGGGACTGTTGCTCGCATTCGGTGTGCTGCATCCCAATGTGCCGATCTACTTCCTCTTTGTGCCGGTGCCGATCAAGGCCAAATGGTTTGTGGTGGGTTATGCCGTGCTGGAACTTTTCCTCGGGTGGAGAGGAATCGGTAATGTGGCTCATTTTGCACATGTGGGCGGCATGCTTTGGGGCCTGTTGCTCTTGTGGTGGTGGAAACATCGGCGAATCATCTGGTTCTGAGTTGACGTATGGCTGCTTTTTACGAGGAGGAGGTCGGGGGACGTCGGCCCCAGCGCAAGCGCAAGAGTCGGTGGCTCATCCTGCTGGACCTTGTGTCTCAATTGTTGTCGGTCGTTGTGGCTGTGGCGGGGGTGCTGACTTTCATCGCACCCTATATTCACCCGGGCGGACTCTGGATCTTCCCGGTTCTCGCACTGGCTGCTCCGGTGGTCTATCTGATGGTTGTGCTCTTTGCACTCTATTGGATAGTGCGCTGGAGATGGCGTTGGGCATCGGTGATGCTGTTGCTGGTGGTGATCGGACTCTTCAAGATGTCGCTCTTCTTCCGACCCGAGGTGCGTCGGGTGTATGACGAAACGGAATGCCAACCTAAGGGGGCCATTCGTTTCATGACCTACAACATCCGTCAGTTCTATACGGACGACGGACATAACAGCGCCGATTCGTTGCTGCGCTTCATCGAGGAGGCGGCTCCCGATATCGTATGTCTGCAGGAGTTTAACCCCGTGTTGGCGCAGAATGCGGACGGTTACAGCGCCTTCATGGAGAATTATCCCTATGTGTCCGGCGGTGCGCAGGAGGATCCGCGAACGGCTCCGTTGGCCATTTTCAGCAAGTATCGCATTCTGCATAGCGGTCTGATTCGCGGTGAGGTGCAGGATGAGACGATTCGGGAGTCGATCTGGGCCGACCTGCGAATCGGTAACGATACGGTGCGTATCTTCAATAACCACCTCCACTCTACGGCCATCACGGCCGACGACAACGAGTTCATAACGAACCATCGCTACATTACCGATTCGGCGCGTGAGGACAAGATTCGCAGCATCGTGCGCCGTTTCCGCCAGAACAGCATTCTGCGTGCTGCCGAGGCCGACTCACTGGCCGTGGCGATCGCGACGACTCCGCATGCGCGCATTGTCTGCGGCGATTTCAACGATACGCCCATGTCGTATGTCTACCGTACGATGGCTTATGGCCTGCGCGATGCGTTCCGTGAGTGTGGACGGGGGTATTCGTATACTTTCCGCGGATTCTTCAATACGTTGCGCATCGATTACGTATTGGTTTCCGAGGCATTCGAACCGTTGACCTATGAGGTCCCTGCAGTCGATTGGTCAGACCATCGCCCCGTGGTGGTGCAGTTGTCCTACACACCGTCGCATCCATTGTAAAAACAACGTGAGATATGATTTTTGATTCCTTGAAAAACCGGGCGCAGTATTATGCGCTTCATCCTCGCTTCGAGCGTGCGTTCAACTACATCGTATCGACCGATCTGGAGGCGCTCGAACCCGGGCGGCATGAGATCGATGGGGAGGATCTCTTTGTGAATGTGATCGAATGCCCGCTCAAGCAGCCGCGTGAGGCCAAGCTCGAGGTGCACGATCGGTATATCGACATTCAGGTGGTGGTTCGTGGCCGTGAGCGGTTCGGATGGAGTGAGCGTGCCGACGTGCGGCAGTCTCTCGGTGCGTTTGACCGTGAGAAGGATATTGAATTTTTCGATGACGAGCCTCAGACCTACTATGAGTTGAAGCCCGGTCAGTTCACGATCTTCATGCCCGAGGATGCCCATGCTCCGATGGTTGGCGAGGGCGAGGTGAAGAAGCTGATTGTCAAGGTACGTCGTTGATCGGGCCGATGGGGCTCGCTGGTGGCTCCCGGGCAGATGGTCCGGGAGGCAGATCCGTAGGGTCTTCTGTCGTACAGAGAAGGTAGTTCCGTACAAAAAGAGCGGCGGCTGAATTTTTGCGATTCAGTCGCCGCTCTTTGATTGTTCCTCGTCGGGTCGCGAGCCCGACACTTCACAATTGTCGGGGATACTTTGCGCGAAAAGATTACTTCCCGATTCCGAGGTACCGGAATCCGGCTGCCAAAGCCTCCTCCTTGTCGAGGATGTTGCGTCCGTCAACGATCAGATTGCCCGACATTGTGTCGTGCAGCCGCTGCCATGCAGGCATGCGGAACTGTTTCCACTCCGTCACGAGGGCCACGGCATCCGCTCCTTGCGCCGCATCGTACATGTCCTGTGCATAGGTAATCCGATCGCCCAGGCGGCGGCGAGCCTCGTCCATTGCTACGGGATCGTATGCGCGTACCGTAGCACCAGCAGCCAGGAGTCGTTCGATGATCTTCAAGGCCGGGGATTCGCGCATGTCGTCCGTTTCGGGCTTGAAAGCCAGCCCCCATACGGCGATGGTCCGTCCTCCGAGCGGTCCCAGAATGCGTTGCAACTTCTCGTATACGATCTCCTTTTGTCGTTCGTTGACCCGTTCTACGGCCTCGATAACCTCCATCGTGTATCCCTGTTCGCGAGCCGTACGTGCCAAGGCCTTCACATCCTTCGGAAAGCACGATCCGCCGTATCCGCAACCCGGATAGAGAAACTTGGTGCCGATACGTACATCGGCTCCGATCCCCTTGCGGACCATCTCCACGTCAGCCCCCACGCGGTCGCAGAGGTTGGCTATGTCGTTCATGAACGAGATGCGTGTGGCCAACATGGCGTTGGCTGCGTATTTGGTCATCTCGGCCGACGGGATGTCCATGAACAGCACGCGGAAATTGTTGATCAGGAAGGGACGATAGAGTCGAGCCATGATCTGTCGGGCCCGTTCGCTCGAGACGCCCACCACCACGCGGTCCGGTGACATGAAATCCTTGATCGCAGCACCCTCCTTCAGAAATTCGGGATTCGAAGCCACGTCGAACTCCAGTTGGGTCTCACCGCGCAGAGCCAGTTCGTGGCGGATGGCTGCCTCGATCTTGCGGGCCGTCCCCACCGGGACGGTGCTCTTCGTGACGAAGACGGCGTAATGACGGATCGAGCGACCGAACGTGCGGGCTACCTCCAATACGTGGCTCAGATCAGCCGATCCGTCTTCGTCGGGCGGAGTGCCGACGGCACAGAAGACGACCTCCGATTCGGCCATGCACTGTGCCGAATCCGACGTGAAGTGCAGACGTCCGGCCGACACGTTGCGACGGACCAACTCGTCGAGTCCGGGTTCATAGATGGGAATATCACTCTGGCGCAGGCGCCCGATCTTATGTGTGTCGGTATCTGCGCAGGTGACGTCGAGACCCATCTCGGCAAAACAGGCTCCCGAGACAAGTCCGACGTATCCGGTTCCGATGACGGCTATCTTCATGGTCGTGTCGAGCGTTCCCGAACTATTTGTTGCAGTTCATCATTTCGGCGATCTCGTGGGCCAGTGTGCGGCAGTGTTCGCCATACGCCTCGTGGCTGTAGCCCTGCTTCATCTCGACCGGCCGGCACGGCATGCACCACTTCATGCGCTCGGCAAACTCCGTGAAGCGGCGCACGGCGGCACCGGCCCACGTGAACGACCCGAAGCAGGCAAAGTTGCGCTGCGGCACACAGCGGGCTGCCAGTTTCTGCAGCAGGCTTTCGACCTCGGGGAAGAGTTCTCCGTTGTAGGTGGGCGAGCCCACTACAAGCGTGTTGTATTTGAATACGTCGCGCAGGACCATCGACGGGTCGGCCGTCGAGAGGTTGTGCACGATGATCGGGCCGACACCCTCGGCTGCAAGGCAACGGGCGATTTCGTCGGCCATCTGCTCCGTATTTCCGTACATCGAGCCGTAGGCAATTACTACGCCGCGCTCGCCTTCGTAGCGGCTCAGACGGTCGTAAATGTCGATTACGCGGCCGATCTCACGCTGCCATACGGGACCGTGTGTCGAGCAGATGGTCTCGATCTGCAGCCCGCCGAGTTTCTGCAGCGCTTTCTGTACCGGGGCCCCGTACTTGCCGACGATGCAGGCGTAGTAGCGGCGCATCTCGTCCCAATAGTGGTCCAGACGCAGCTGGCTGTCGGTTACGCCGCCGTCGAGTGTACCGAACGTACCGAAGGCGTCGGCCGAGAAGAGCAGCTTGTGTTCCGGACAGTAGCTGACCATCACCTCGGGCCAGTGGACCATCGGGGCGAAATAGAACTGCAGTGTGAGGCCGCCCAGGTCGAGTGAATCGCCCTCCTTGACCTCGAGCGTACGGTCTTGGATGCCGTAATATCCTTGAAGCATCTGGAGCGTTTTTGCGTTACCGATCACCTGCATCTGAGGGTAGATGCGACGCAGAGCCAGAACCGACGACGAGTGGTCGGGCTCCATGTGGTTGACAACCAGATAGTCGATGGTGCGACCCTGAAGTTCGCGTTCGATATTCTGAATGAATCGGCTTCCGAAACCCTCCTCGACCGTGTCGATCAGGGCGACCTTTTCGCCCAGAACGAGGTAGGAGTTGTACGAAACGCCGTAGGGCAGGGACCACAGACCTTCGAAGCGGGTGGTCGTGCGGTCGTTGACACCGACGTAGCGGATGCCGGGTTTGATTTCCGTGATATTCATCATGATTCGATCGTTAATTCGGTTTGGCGGCAAAGGTACTCAAATTCTTCGGTTTTTCGTGCACCCGAACGACCAAAAAATCGGGCTATTGCACCTGAATCGGTGCGGTGCGTGTCGAAACGCCGTTTTCGTTGATGGCCTCGATGGCAAACCAGTAGCTGAGGCGTGAATCCATGCCGTTGTAGTAGTATTCGTTGGCGTCGTGGACCATTACGCAGTTGTAGAGTTTGTCGGGTGCGGTACCGATGTAGATGTTGTAGGCATAGGCATCTTCCGATTTCTGCCATTTGAGCCAGACGTTGCGGCGTTCCGTTTCGCCGCGCAGGGCCACGAAGCGTTTCACCGGAGCCGGGCGTTCGCCGTGGCCGAGGCCGAAAACGCGGAAGCCCGAGATGGCGAAACGGCCCGTGGGCATGGCGACGTTCTCCAGACGCAGGTAGCGCGTCTCGATTGCTTCGGGCAGCTCCACATAGTCGTGCGGTACGTCGGTTGTGTTGCGGCTCTTGTCAACCAGCGTACGCCAATGCCTGCCATCCTTCGAGCAGCGGACAAGGTAACGGTGGCATACGCTCTCGCTCTTGCCCAGAAATTCGGCATCGACGTCGGCGTAGTTGATCTGCAGGGCGCGAACGGTGCACACCTCACCCAGGTCACTCGTAATCCATTCGCCGGCCTCGGCCGTGGCGGCAGACCAGTAGGTCTTCACATCCTCGTCCACGGCATAGTTGGCCCGGTTGGCGCCGTAGGTCGAGCTTACGGTGACGGGTTTGGCGTAGTTGAGGAGCATCCAGCCTGTGAATCCCCCTTCGGGCGTGTGTTCCGTACCGTCGGGGAGGTAGTGGGGGTAGTCGCCGAAGGCGGTGTTGCACCACATTACCCCTTCGGCATCGAAGCCTGCGGGCCAGATGCCGATGCGTCGTTCGAAGTTGTTCTTCACGTTGATGACCATCGTCGAGACGTGCCAATACTGGCCGTCGTTGTCGCGGAACGTGGCTCCGTGTCCCGCACCGCGGATGAAGCCGCCGGCCTTCATGCTCAACGGCAGGGCGACGTGCGTGAAGGGGCCAAGCGGCGAGTCGCCCACGGCCACACCGTCGGCATAGTGGCTGAACTCGGTGCCCGGACCGCCCCACTGCAGGTAGTAGCGTCCGTTGTGTTTGGTCATCCAGGCCCCCTCCATGAAGGGACGGAGGAAGGTGTTGTCCATCTGTTCGCCGAAGCGGTGCCATCCGATGTGCTCGTAATCGGTCAGCAGCAACTCCTTGCGTGTTCCGATCGGGGCAAAGGTCCGGCGGTCGAGTTCGATGCCGTAGAGCGGGTAGACGTTGCTGCTGCCGTTGTACATGTAGAGCCGTCCGTCGTCATCGACGAAGAAGGCCGGATCCCAGCCTCCGATGTCGAAGTGTTCGACCGCCTTCTCCCAGTGGTTGCCCTTGGGGTCGGTGCTCATCCAGATGGGGAAGATACGCGAATAGGTCGAGCCGAAGACCAGCAGCGTGTCGCCCTGCACCCAGGCGGCCGGGGCACAGAGGTCGTCCCACTTGTTCGGTGTCGTGTCGATGGCCTCCTGCGTGAGGAACGGGCGCTTGACGAAGTGCCACTCCGCAAGGTCCGGGCTCCACCAGTAGCCCGTCTGATTGGTCGAGAAGAGGTAGAAATCACCCTTGTAGTTGACAATCACCGGATCGGCCGTAGCGCGGTGGCGTCCCTGCTCCGTGAAGTTCGGGATCGGACAGTAGCCGTAGTCGAGGTTGATCGGATTGCAGTAGGTACGGGGACGTGCGGAGGCCCGGTTGTCCGGAGCCTCCGTAGCTCGAGGGGCGGAGTGAACGACGCTGCTGCCCACGGTGAGCAGCAGCGTCATGCCCATTGCAAGGATTCGGTTATTCATTGCAGGCTGGTTTTTGTTCGGTCGTGTCGACCGTAAATCCGAGACGTTCGAGTCCGCGCTGGACATCCGGGTGACTCATGAAGAGCCTCCACAGCAGCCCCGAGCGGTAGTTTTCGATCATCACGGCGATGGGGCCCTGGTCGATGGCCAGGTAGCGTGCGGGGTACCAGTCGGCGCTCTCGCTGAAGGCATCGTAGAAGCCGTAGGGACCCCATACCTTCGGACCGAGCACCTCGTAGAGGTGGCGCATGACGCGCATCGACTCCTCGGGCGTGTAGACGATCGACGACAGTGCGGCCGTTGGGGCGATCACACCCAGATCGTTCTCCTCGCTCGGGGCGTGGCCCGCATATCCGGCCGTCGAGTAGCTGGCCGTGAGGCCCCAGCACTCGGGCCCGTATCCCTCATACCCCTTCGGATTGCGGACGCAATAGTCTCGGTTGATGAGCGTGTAGTTGCGCATCTCCTCGAAGTAGTCGGCATAGCGGTCCTTCAGTCCGCGCGGGTCGAGTCCCAGGAACGAGTAGTGGGCCCAGAAGAGCGGCCCGGCCTCACAACCCTGGTAGCGCATGCGGAGTTTGTGGCCTTCGGCCTCGTGGGGCGCGACGATGGCTCCCTTCTCGGCCCAGCCCTCGTGGTAGACCTCCGGGGAGATGGGGTAGGTGGGCGATGCGGCGGCCAGCACATACATGATGAGGCACTCGTTGTAGCCGCGTACCGGAAAGTCCATTTCCCATGCGTACTCCGGGCTCCAGTGCCAGTAGAGCACATTTTGGCCGTTCTGGTACCAGTTCCATTCGACTTCGCGCCACAGCCGGTCGATCCGTGCGGCCAGCGCACGTTCTTCCTCGGTGCCGTTGACGTAGTATTGGTGGACGGCCAGCAGTCCCTGCATCAGGAAGGCCGTCTCCACCAGATCGCCGCCGTTATCCTTCGTACCGAAGGGCTTCACGCGACCCGTGGGACCCTCCCACCAGTGCGGGAAGGCGCCGTGAAAACGATCGGCCTGTTCGAGCCAGCCGACGATCCGTTCGAAGCGTTTGAGACCCTCTTCGCGCGTGATGTATCCGCGCTCGATGCCGGCCACGAGGGCCATGACGCCGAATCCCGAGCCTCCCGTTGTGACCACGTCGCGGTCATCCTGCGGATAGTTGCCGTCAACGTGGTAGCGTTCGCGGGCCAGGCCGCTTGTGGGTTCGGCCCCGCTCCAGAAGTATTCGAACGTGCGGCGCTCGACCGTGTCGAGCAGCGCCTCATCGCTCAGCGTCGCGGTGTGTCCGGCCGGGGTGCATCCCCCGGCCGTTGCAAGCAGCAGACCGGCACTCAGTGCGGCTGTTGCTGTGTGTAGTATTTGTTTCATGGGTTTCATCGTTTCTGTGGGTTTCGGATGTATGAACTCCTGCAAATTGTCCCGAAGCCCCGTTTCGGACGGATGTCGGACTCCTCTCCGAAACGGGGCTTGGGAATTGGGTGGAAATGCACGTTCGTCGCGGTTATGGACGATGCGGCGTTTCCTTATTCTGCCAGCGTGAAGGTGGCGTGCTGTACGCGGTCGCTGCTGCCGCCTACCATCACGTCGAACTCGCCCGGTTCCGATACGAATTCGAGGTCGTGGTTGTAGAATTTCAGCAGTTCGTTGTCGATGCGGAACGAGATGCGTTTCGTCTCGCCCGGCTCCAGCTGCACCTTTTCGAAGCCCTTGAGCTCCTGTACCGGACGGGTCGTGCTGCCTACCAGGTCACGGATGTAGAGCTGAACGACCTCGGCGCCGGCACGGTCACCCGTATTGGTCACCTCGACCGAGGCCTCGATCGAGCCGTCGGCCGTCATCCGGTCGGACGAGAGGGTCAGCGGTCCGTATTCGAAGGTCGTGTAACTCAGACCGTAGCCGAAGGCATAGAGCGGCGTATTGGGCACGTCGAGGTAGTTCGAGCGGAACTTCTCGAAGTGATCCGAGAGCAGCGGCCTTCCGGTATTCTTGTGGTTGTAGAAGAGCGGAATCTGGCCCACGTTGCGCGGGAAGGTCGAGGGCAGTTTGCCCGAGGGGTTTACGTCGCCGTAGAGCACATCGGCAATGGCCTCGGCAGCCTGCGTGCCGCCGAACCATACGTTCAGGATGGCGGGTACGTGTTCGGCCTCCCACGAAAGCGTCATCGGACGGCCGGCGAAGAGTACCAGTACGACCGGTTTGCCCGTGGCAACGAGTTCACGCAGCAGGGCCTGCTGTGCGTCGGGAATTCCGATTTCCGAACGGCTGCTGCACTCGCCGCTCATCTCCGAGGGCTCGCCCAGCGCTGCAACCACCACGTCGGCCTCAGCAGCCAGGCGCAGTGCTTCGTCGATCATTTCGCGGTCCGAGCGGTTGTCGCGTGCAATCGTACGGCCGAAAACCGTCGAGTTGGCCTCCAGTTCGGGATCATAGCAGATGTTGCTGCCCTTGGCATAGAGGATCTCGGCATCGTCACCGGCTACCATGCGCAGTCCTTCGAGCAGCGTGTGGGGTTTCGTGAAGTCCGTTGCTACGCTCCAGGTGCCGGGCATGTTCTCGCGCGACGAGGCCAGCGGACCTACGACGGCGATCTTCGCGTTCTTTTTGAGTGGCAGGATCGAGCCTTCGTTCTTCAGCAGTACGAAGCTCTCGGCAGCCGTGCGGCGTGCTTCGGCGCAATGCTCGGGGGTGTAGACGTCGCGGGCCACACGTTCCGGATTGCAGTAGCGGTAGGGATCGTCGAAGAGTCCCAGTTTGTATTTGGCCTCCAGGATGCGGCGGCAGGCCCGGTCGATGTCGGCCTCGGTCACCTTGCCTGCTTCAAGCGAAGCCTTCAGCGTGCGCAGGAAGCCTTCGCTGACCATATCCATGTCGATGCCGGCCTGCAGGGCGCGGGCCGATACCTCCTGCAGGTCGCCGATGCCGTGGGCGATCATCTCGTAGATGCCCGTGTAGTCCGTCACGACAAAACCTTCGAAGCCCCACTCATCGCGCAGCACGTCGGTCATCAGCCAGCGGTTGGCCGTGGCCGGAATGCCCTCCACCTCGTTGAACGAGGCCATGAAGCTGCCGGCACCTGCCTCGGCTGCAGCCTTGTAGGGCGGGAAGTACTCGTTGTACATGCGTTGGCGGCTCATGTCGACGGTGTTGTAGTCGCGTCCGGCTTCCGATGCACCGTAGAGGGCAAAATGTTTTACGCAGGCCATGATCTCGTCGTTGGCATAACGCCAGCCGTCGCGGCCCTGGTAGCCGTAGACCATGGCGCGTGCCATGGCACTGCCCAGGAACGGGTCTTCGCCCACCCCTTCGGCCACGCGGCCCCAGCGCGGATCGCGTGAGATGTCGGTCATCGGCGAGTAGGTCCAGCAGATGCCCGATGCACTGGCCTCGATGGCGGCGATGCGCGCCGCACGCTCAACGGCCTCGGGATTCCATGTGGCGGTCAGGGCCAGCGGGATGGGGAAGGTCGTTTCGTAGCCGTGGATCACATCCATGCCGAAGATCAGCGGAATACCCAGGCGGCTCTCCTCGACGGCGACGCGCTGTACGTCGCGGATCTTCTCCACCCCCTTGATGTTGAACAGACCGCCGACTTCGCCGCGTTGGATGGCTCCGCCGATGTCGCTCGACTGTGCCTGGCCCGTGGTGATGTCCCCGGCGCTGGGCAGATTGAGCTGACCGATCTTCTCTTCGAGGGTCATGCGTTTCATCAGTTTGTCGATGAAACGGTCCATTTTCGCCTTGTCCGGCGCCGACATCGGCTGCGCGCACAAGGTGCCGGCCGTAAGGGCCAGCCCCAGAAGGGTCGTTACGATTTTTTTCATAGGTCGTTTTTAAATATGGTTTGTTTGAAGGTTTCTTTTCCAGCTCTTCGGTGTAGGAAGGTTACTCTGCCGGGGTGATCGTGAAGCCCAGCTTCGAGAGTCCCTGCTGCACTTCGGTATCGGACATGAAGAGCCTCCACAGAAGGCCCGTGCGGTGGTTCTCGATCATGGCGACGATCGGCCCCTGGTCGATGGCGATGTAGGTGCCCGTGTCGAACCACCCCTTCGTGAGGTTGAACGAGTCGATGAAGCCGTAGTCGCCCCAGAGCTTGTCACCCATTTTGTAGTAGAAGTAGTGCAATGCGGCCATCGACTCCTCGGGTGTGTAGGGCATCGACGACAGCGCGGCCGTCGGTGCAATGACGCCCGAGTCGTTTGTCGGAGACCAGGCGCTGTAGCCCGAGTCACCGTCCGAGGCCGTCAGCCCCCAGCATTCGGCGCTGTAGCCGGCGTAATGCTTCGGATTGTCCACGCAGTAGCGGTAGTTGATCCGGGCGTGGGCGACGTTCTGCTCCCAGTAGTTGGCGTAGGCGTCGCTCAAGCCGCGCGGGTCGAGTCCCAGAAAGGAGTAGTGTGCGTAGAAGAGCGGTCCGCCCATCGCCTCACCGAGCGGCAGGGTGGTGTCGTAGTACATCTCGCCATTTCGGATCGAGCCGTTGCGAGCCCAGCCTGCGTCGTAGACCTCCTTCGAGATTGGATGCGTCGGTGATGAGGCGGCCAATACGTAGACGATCAGGGCCTCGTTCCATCCCGCTACGGGCAGATTCATTGCCCAGCCCTTGTCGGGGCTCCAATGCCAATAGAGTTGCTGTTCGGCGCCCTCCTTGGTGAAGAAGTCCCATTCGACCTCCTCCCAAAGCGTGGTGATGCCAGTCCGGAGAGTTGTCTCGGTGGCGTCCGAGCCGTCAAAATAGGCTCGGGCCGTCAACAGCCCCTCCATCAACAGGGCGGTCTCGACCAGGTCGGCGCCGTCGTCATCGGCCGAGAAGGGCTGTACAGCCCCCGTCTCGCCATTGAGCCAATGCGGAAAGGCTCCGTGGAAACGATCGGCACGCGTGGCCAGAAAATCGACGATCCGGGCTACGCGTTCGGCTGCTTCCGTGCGGGTGATGAAGCCTCGTTCGGCGGCCACGATCATCGCCATCACGCCGAAGCCCGAGCCACCCGTCGTAACCGTGTTGCCCGAACCGCTGCGTTCGCGCGTCAGGCCGCTCGTCGGATGGCCGTAATCCCAGAAGTAGCGGAAGGTCTGTTGCTGTACCAGATCGAGTAACTCTTCGTCGTCGATGCGGTCGAACTTGTCGTCCGTATTTTCGCCGGTCGTGATCGAAATCACCTTGCCGGTCGTGATCTTTGCTCCGCGATCCGACTGCAGGTTGGGTTGCACGATGAGTGTATAGCGGGCATAGGAGTTCAGTCCGTTACGCGGCGTGAGCGTCAAGATGCGTTCGCCGTCGTAGGCATAATCGAGAGGAACGGCCTGGTTCGAACTGTTCTGTAGCTCGATGTTCTTTTCGATGGTCGTTTCGTCGAGTCGGGTGGTGAACTCCAACTCGATGGGGGCTTGCGGATCGACCCCTTCCAGCGTGAAGAGGTCGCTCACCGTACCGATGCGGACGGTCGTGAGCGTCAGTTCTTCGGGAACGGGGGTGTTCGAGCCGCCGTCATCGGAACATCCACCCAGAAGCAGTGACGACAATCCGGTCAGCATGAGCATGCCGTGTGTGAAAATCGTATGTTTCATTGGTGTCGCGGGACAATGGTGTTAATTTTTGGGGGCTCGTTTCGAATGGAAGGGAGCCTCCATGGATGGGGACTCCCTTCCGTTCAGATTACGAGTATGGACGGGGATGTATCGCTTAGAGCTGCTCCTCGTACTGGGCGGCCATTTCCGCTTCGGTCATGGCTACGTTGTAGAGGTAGAGGTCGTCCATCAGACCCGTGTACCATGAGCCGCTGGCCGGCCATTCGGTCGTTGCGCTCGAGAGACCCACCATCGAGGGGAAGGCGCCGATCACGAAGCCGCTGATCTCCTCGAAGGCCAGTGCTCCGAAACCGTCGAGTACGGCCGACGTCATCAGCTGACCGTTGTGGTAGAGCGAAACGGTGCTGGTCGTGGCGTCGTAGACGAAGCCCATCTGCGTCCACTGGTTCTTGATGCCGCTTGTTACCTTCGCTTCATCGCCCTTGTCGAACCACTTCTCGGCCGTACCGTTGAAGTAGCCCTTGAAGAAGAAGGTCTCGCCGTTGTTCGTTGCATAGTCGAGGAAGAACGACATGTTGGAGACAGTCAACGTCGGGTGTGCGATTGAAAAGAGGTTGGTTGCAGTCGTGTTGCTGCCGTCGAAGCGGATCCACATCGTCAGCGTGAAACTGCCGAGCGATTTCAGTTCGTCGGGCGTCTGTGTGATGAGGATGGCCTGGCCTTCGGCACCCTGATAGGCTTTGCCGCCGTCATGTCCTTCGCCGTAGCTGCCGCACTGGGCGTAGAAGTCGGCCGTCATGCCGTCGTACGGACTTTCGATGTCGAGGTTCTCCTCGAACAGCATACGCAGAATGCAGTTCTCTGGCATCGGAAGCGGCGTGTTCGTGTCGTCACCGCCTCCGGGGTTCTCGCCCTCGTCCGGGTTTTCACCTTCGTCCGGATTCTCGCCCTCATCGGGCTTGGTGTTGTCATCGTTCGAATCCTCCTCCTGCGGGTAGTTGAACGGAGGATTCTGCCCCAGATCCTGCGAGCAGGAACCGCTCCCGAGGGCGACGGTCAGTGCCAGGGCGAAATATAAAATGCGTTTCATAAACTTTTCGATTGGTTGAATGGGTTCATTGTCTGGTTAGTTCGCGTAGTCGGGGTTCTGGATCAGCACGCCGTTCGAAGCATCCACCTGCGACTGCGGCAGGGGCAGATACTTGTTGCGGGCTGTGTAACCCAGCGGGCCCAGTACCTCTTCGGCGATGCCCCAGCGGACGAGGTCGTAGAAGCGGTCGGGTTCGAGTGCCAGCTCGACGCGGCGCTCGTGGCGGATGGCCTGGCGCAAAGTCTCCTGATCGTCGGTCTTCACCTTGGGCAGGATGCTCGTATTGGTGCCGCGGGCACGCGAGCGGACCATCTCCAGATACTCCTTGGCTTGTTTGATGTTGTTCTCACCACCCAGTTCGCATGCTGCTTCGGCAGCCATCAGCACAACGTCCGAATAGCGGATCAGGCGCACGTTATACCAGAAGCCTTCGTTGCTGCCGTAGGTTTGGCGCAGGGTCTTGCTGCAGTAGGCTTTCTTGTTGAAGAAGCGCCCCGTGCAGTCGTCGCTGACGAATTTCTCGTTGAAGGGCTGGTTGCCGTCGGCCGGGGCACCGTATTGCTGTACCATCTGCTCCCACGATTCGCCCGGGCGCGTGTAGAAGAGCAGCGTCTCGTTCTTGCGCGGGTCTCCCTCTTCGAATGCATGGTAGAGCTCCTCGGTGGCCATATGCCAGCCCCAGCCGAGGTTGTTGTCGCCCGATCCGCGCACGCCCTGCACCTGGCAGAACTGCGAACCGATGTCCGTGCTGTTCGGCAGGGCGGTCGTTGCCGTGCACTGCAGCTCCCAGACCGATTCGGGCCCGTTCTCGCTCTCTTCGCGGAAGATCTTGTCGACGGGGGTGGTCAGGTCGTACTTCTGGGTGCTCATCACGCTCTGTGCGGCGGCCAGCATGTTGCCCCAGTCGCTGCGCTGCATGTAGGTGCGGGCGTGGAGCGCACGGGCGGCACCGTAGGTCAGTCGGCCTATGTAGCGCGATTCCCATTGCGGCGGCAGGGTCTCTTCGGCCTTCTGCAGGTCGGCGTCGATCAGCTGATAGAGTTCGGCTTCGCTGGATTTCGGAACGTTGGCCTGGTCGGCGTTGTCGATGTGGAAGTCGATCAGGGGAACTTGTCCGAAGGCACGTACCAAATTGAAGTAGCAGTAGGCACGGAAGAAGCAGCATTCGCCCCAGATGACGCGCTCCGTATCATCGAGTTGTTCTTCGGCCTTGAGCTGGTCGATGATCGTATTGGCCTTGTGGATGATCGAGTAGTTCTGCGTCCAGTAGGCCTCCATCGGACCGTTGGTGGCGTTGTACTGGAAGTTGTCCCACATGGCTTCGTTTTCGGGGCCGTCGACGGCCGTCGAACCCTTGTTCGAGTCTTCCGAACGGACCATGTGCACGAGGAACGCCGGGATGCCGGCCGTGATGTTGTACGAGCGGATGTCCGTGTAGAGGGCCATCACCTCCGAGGTGTAGGCACCGCCTTCGATGTCATCCATCGTCCATTGTCCCTGCGGACGCTGGTCGAGCAGGTCGCTGCACGATGCCGTGGCGCCCAGCAGAAGCGCCGATGCGGCAAGGATCTTGATGCTGTTTATGATCGTTTTCATGATAAGTTGGTTCCTTGGTTTAGCGGTTTAGAAAGAGGCATTGATACCGAAGCTGTAGGTCGTCGGCATGGGGTAGGTGTTGCCGTCGTCGATGCCGAAGGCGAGGGCCGAACCGCCGATCTCGGGCGTGTAGCCCGTATTGTGGCTCCAGGTCTTGAGGTTGTCGATGTTGACGAAGATGCGCAGCGACTTCAGACGCAGTTTCTTGGCAACGCGCTCGCCCAGCGTGTAACCCAGCTGGATGTTGCGCAGGCGAAGGTACGAACCGTCCTCGATGTAGTAGTTCGAGTTCTCCTGCTGGATCGAACGCGACGAATCCATGATCGGCTCCCAGTTCGAGGTGCCTTCGCCGTTCCAACGGTCCATGCGCTTGGTCAGGTAGTTGAACTGCGAGTAGGTCGAGGTGTATCCGGCGCAGTAGATCTCGTTGCCGTAGACACCCTGGAAGTCGATGCCGAAGTCGAAGTTCTTGTAGCGCAGATTCAGCGAGTAGCCGTAGGTGAAGTCGGGGGTCGGGTTACCGATCATCGTACGGTCGTTGGGATCGATCTTGCCGTTGCCGTCGATATCCTTGAACTTCAGGTCACCCGGAGCGACGGTTGTCAGGGTATTGGTGGGCGACTGCTTGATGTCGGTGTTGTTCTGATAGACGCCTTCGACCACGTAGCCGTAGAAGTAGCTGATCGGGAATCCGGTCTGCGACACGGCCACGCTCTTGCTGCCCTGATAGTAGGTTTTGCCCAGTTCGAGCACCTTGTTGTTGATCGTGGTGAGGTTACCCGAGATGGTGTACTCGAAGTCCTTGCCGATGTGGTCGCTCCACGATCCGGTGAGTTCCCATCCGTTGTTGCGGATGCTGCCGGCGTTGGTCAGACCGTCCTGGGCACCCATGAAGTTTTCCAGGTAGCAGATCAGGTCATCGGTCGTCTTGCTGTAGTAGATCGGTTCGATACGCAGGCGCGAGTCGAAGAGTTGGGCCTCGAAACCGACTTCCCACGACGAGGTCTTTTCCCAGCGCAGGTCGGTGATCAGATAGGCCTGCGAGTAGGACGAGATGATGTTGTCACCGAAGACGGCGTTCGTTGAGTTGAGCGTCGGGAACGAAGGATACATACCACCCGTGCTGCCCGTATTCTGATTACCGAGCACACCGTACGAACCTTTGAGCTTGAAGTAGTTGAGCACGTTCTGGTTTTGCATGAACCGCTCCTCCGTAAGAACCCAGCCGGCACCTACCGAGTAGAAGTTGTCCCACGTGTTGCCCGTGTAACGGAAGACCGAGGCTCCGTCGCGACGGAAAGAGGCATTGAGCAGGTAGCGGTTGTCGTAGTTGTAGAGGGCGCGGAAGAGGTACGACAGGGTGAAGCGGCGGTACTGCGAGCTGCTGTTCGTGGCGCTCGACGTGTCACCGATGGTCGATACCCACCATTTGTCGGGATCGTTCGGGATCAGCAGGTCGGCCTTCGTGATGTCCTGGCTGCGGCCGAGGGTTACCGATTCGGACTGGATGTAGTTGGTGGTCAGACCGGCCGTGAGCGTGAGGTTGTGCTTCTCGGCGAAGGTGTCCTGATAGGTCAGCACGTAGTCGCTCTGAGCCGTCATCGTGTTGGCTTTCGACTGCGAAAGGCTCTCGATATTTCCGGTGTTGTGGAGCAGACCGTCTTCGGGGTAATAGTGCGTTGTCACGGGAGTGAACGAACGCGAGTTGTTCGAAGCATAGTCCATCGAGAAGGCGGCGCGGAAGGTCAGTTCCGGGATGAAGTCCACTTCGCCGTAGACATTGCCGGCCATGCGGTAATTCTGGGCGATCGTATGCTGGGCGTTGTGCTCGATGGCGTACATCGGGTTTGCGATCTGTGCACGCTGGAAGTCCGGCAGGGCGTAGTACGAGCCGTCGGGGCCGTAGATCGGCGAGATCGGCGTGGCATGTACGGCTCCGGTTACATCCTTGGCATCGGCCGGAAGCATGTAGGCTCCGTTCATCTGGACGCCGAAACGCAGCCAGCGTTTGGCCGTGTAGTCGCTGCTGAAGTTGATCGTCACCTTCTGCATCTCTTCGTGCTTGATGTTGCCCTCCTCGAAGGTGTAGCCTACGCCCAGATAGAATTTATTCTTCTCCGTGGCTCCCGATACGCTGGCATTGGTCTGTGAGAGGAAGGCCGTCTGGAAGATGGCGTCCTGCCAGTCGGTGTCGGCATTATAATATGTATAATCGAACGGGTTTGCTCCCATGTTGGCCAACTGTTCGTTGTAGAGTTCGCGGAACTGGGCTCCGTTGACTACGTCGATGGTCTTGTTGATGGTCTTGAAACCGAACGATTGGTTGACATTGACGACCGTCTGACCCTCTTTGGCTCGTTTGGTCGTAATGATGATTACACCGTTGGCACCGCGTACGCCGAAGATGGCCAGCGACGAGGGATCCTTCAGAATCTCAAACGATTCGATGTCGGACGAGTTCAGGTAGTTGATGTTGTCGGTGAAGAGTCCGTCGACCACGTAGAGCGGAGCATATCCGTTGATTGAGTTGGTACCGCGGATACGGATTTCGGGATCCTGTCCGGCGCGGCCCGTGTTGACGATCTGCACACCGGCTACCTTGCCCTGCAACGAGGCCAACGGGTTAGACGACGGGCGGTCGGCGATTTCGTCACCGCTGACGTTGACGATCGAACCGGTCAGGTCGCGTTTCTTGGCCGTACCGTAACCGATGACTACAGCCGCGTCAAGCAGTGTGGCATCTTCCTCAAGCACAATGTTCAAGGCCGATGTTCCCCCCCCCACGGTTATGGTCTGGCTCTTCATGCCGAGGAACGAGATTTCGAGTTGTTGACCGACATTCGCCTCGATCGAGAACTCGCCATCGAGGCCGGTCGACGTACCTGTGTACGAGCCGACTACCGTGACACTGGCGCCAATGACCGGTTGCCCCGAGGTGTCGGTTACGGTACCTGTGACGGTGTGGTTCTGGGCGTAGGCACCAACTGTCGAGCAGAGCAGCAGGCATACGACCCAGGCAAACACCTGCAGACGGGATACGAGACTCCGTCTGACGTTTCCTTGTCGAAAGTTTTTCATAGTATTGAACAATTAGGTTTGGTTAGTTTGCGTATTTTGGGCAGTGGATCGGTGCCGTTCACCGGGGCCTTGCATATCCGTTTGGCGCGGACATGTGGTGTGTGTGGAGGGCATTCGGCTGGGGCATGATCTCGAATTCAAAAATAGCCACTTTGGTTATATTATGCTGCGGATCGGACTACACTTTGACTACGCCAACTGACAAAAAAAAGAGGCAATCTACCTCACGATTACCTCTCATTTGTATTTATTGTATTGTCGATCAATCTGTTGTATTCTGGATGCTTTTCCTCTCTTCGTCCCATGTGGAGTCTGTCTCGGGATCGATCTCCATCAAGAAGTCACTTAGGTTCTGAGAGGGCTTCAGGTCGAGTTTTTTGCGCAATCGGTAACGGCTGTTTTCGACGGCACGGACCGTCAGATTCATCAGCGAGGCAATCTCCTTCGAGTCGAGTCGCAACCGCAGGCAGGCGCATAGTCGCAGGTCGTTGCCGGTTAGCTCCGGATAGCGCTCCTTGAGCACCCGGAAGAAACCCGAATGCTTCTGTTCGAAACGAATCAGGAAGAGACGCCAATCCTTCTCCGTGTTGAGGTGACTGTCAATAAAGGTGTTGATGCGGTAGATCAGCGGAGTCAGCGATTTGTTATTCAATTTCTGATTGAAATCGCCGATCATTTCGCGAATCTTATCAATCACCTCGTTTTTGGCGACCAGCATCGAACTTTGCGAAAAGATCTCTGCATCGCGGATCTCCAGTTCTTCGCGTAACTTTTGATTGGCCGAGCGCAGCGTGAGAATCTCCTCGTGGCGAAGTTTGCGCAGGTAGCTGCGACGGTAGCGTTGCAGGAGGAGCAGCCATGTGCCGGCAACAAGCAGCATAATCAGAACAACGTATCCGGCATAGGCCCATCCCGTTGCATACCACGGGGAAAGAATCTCGAAGTGGACCTGCGTTGCTTCTGAACGGTTGCCCAGCGGATCTTCGGCCTGCACCTCAAAGGTATAGTGCCCGCGGGGCAGACGCTCGTAGAGCACCTCTCCGGTCGTATTTCCCGTAATCCATCCGCCATCCACACCCCGCATTCGGTAGCGGAAGGAGAGTTGGCGGGCCAACGCATCGCGGACCGCAAAGCGGATGCCGATCGAGTGATCCCGATAGGAGATCTGAGGAGTCTGATCGGCTTTGAAATAATGTTGTTCCGGACGATTCATGCCGGCGCCCAGCATCTCGATCGAGGGGGCTGCGGGCGTGAAACTTGCACTGTCGCGTGCGGGGATGTGCTGGAGAATGAATCCGTTATCGCAGCAGAAGAGGCTGGTTGAGTCATTCAGCACGGCCACATGTTCATAGCCGTAGACGAGGCGTCGTACGGGGATATCCGGATAGGGGGTGAGTGAGGCGTTGTAGCCGTCGTATGTCAGCAGGTAGACTCCTTTCCCCGTAATGGCCCAGTAGCGGCTTCGGTCAATCGGTACGATGCGTCTCAGGTCGCTTTTGCCTGCGAAGCATCTGAGCAGCAGAGAGTCCGGTTCGAGTTGATCATGCAGGTCGTTGTAGGCGTAGAACCGGTCATTGCCTACGAGTACGGCGCGGCCGCCTATACGAAATACCTGGAGCGCATAGGGAAGGGTCGGGTCCTGGTCGCCTCCGTAGTAGTGGATATTGCTCAGAAGCCTTTCCGAGTCTTCCAATCGGCAACGGTAGACCCCCTTGACCGGATGTTCGAGCCAGAGATTCTGCAGGTGGTCGACCTCGATTCGGTAGATGGATTCATTCAGTGAGTCGAGTTCGACGAGCATGTTCCTGACGGGGTCAAGACGTCGTAATTTGTAATACGAGGCGTAGAGCAGTTCGTCGTGGTCATTGATGCGCACTTTCTTGAGCAGGTAGCCTCCCATACCCGAGGCCTTGTGTACGCTCAGATCCGGCTTGATCTCCAGTAGGCCGGTGTTGTGGCTGCACCAGAGGCGCCCGTCGATGACGCTGAAGGACCAGACCTGTCCTTCGGTGCCGGCAATGGGGTGAATGTGCTCCAGCAGACGAGGATTACCGAATTGGGGGTGGTCGATGCAATAAGCCCCCTGATTGGTGCCGATAATCAGCCGCCCGTTCCACAGCGTAGCATCATAGACCGATCCGTAGACCCAGTCGGGCATGAGGTGATAGTCCGTGTCGTCGCGGTAGATCAGGTAGGTCGGACCGCGGTCGGTCAGCAGCCAGACGTTGTGGGCGGAGTCCTCGTGGAGAGCCATTACGGTATTGTCCGTAAGGAGGTTGTCACTTGTAAGTTGCTGTATGACGTTGCCCCGTTCGTCGGTTTCGATGACGCCTCCGCGTATCGTACCGAAGAGGTAGGTATTGCGTGAGGTGCGGGTGGCACAGTTGAGTTCATCGTCCTGCAGCAGCTGCGAAAGTCGGGGATTCCACGTGTGAAAATTCTTGCCGTCGTATACTTCGACGCCTTGTGTGCCGGTTCCGATGAGATACTGGCCCGGGACGGGAGTTTCGAGCAGAACGCGCACGGTGGTAGAAGCAAAGTGGTTGCTGCCGGGGATGGGGGTAAAGTTTTTCCCGTCAAACCGATAGAGTCCTCCACCCATTTCCTGGGCCCACATTTCCGGGCCGCACCGCAGCAAAAAGAGCAGATTGCGGTGCGGGTCGATGCGTTGTACGCTTTCCCCGTCGTAGAGATACAGTTCCGAGAAAGATTGGAACAGAACTCCCCTCGGTGTAATGTATATCTTCCAGAAATCACTGTTTTGTGGTTGTGCGTTCGGTTCGTCAGGTACGAGTGAGGTGTACAGCAGGTCACCCGAAGCCTGTCGGTCCCAGCGTCCGAACTCTTCATATCCGCCCGTATAGAGTGTTGTGTGGGATTCGACTGCAACGGAACGGATGACCGAGGCATGTGGCAGTTCGTGTAATCGCCATTGTACTCCATCGAACTCGAGCAGTCCCTGGTCGTTGCCGAAATAGACGAAGCCTCGTTCGTCCTCGTCGACGGCCCAGTTCTTGTTGGCGGCTCCGTGTGAGGTGGAGGGAATGGGTACGACGCGAGGCGCCGCATGGAAAGCTTCCGGCAACAGGAGCAGCAATGCGGCGAGCAGCAGTCGGCAGAATTTCGGTATGGGGAACATATTGTATCGAGGCGAAGGTAAGGTTATTTTGTCGTTTCTGCAAATCGGGCCGAAGATTTTTGGTTTCGCCCCTCCGGCGGAATGGAAGGTTGTGGGGACTTTATAAATGGATGGTCTGCTCCGGATCTCTCCCAGGAGAGCGTGCGGTTGCCTAGACCTGGCATATGAAGCTATTATTAAATAGGTATGAACTAAATAATACATGAAGTGCATTGCTTGCTCTGAAGTGTGGCGCCGGGTCGTTTGACTGAATATAAGACCCTAATTTGCATCTCCATCGGACCGGGTGTGGTATCCACTGTTAGCAGGCAAAGTATTTGATACGACACAATGTGTTCCTAAATGGGTGACATTGCTTGTAATTTGTAATGAATCGAAGCGTCGTTAACTAAGAATTGTTACTTGAAGCAAAAAATAGGCCTTTGTTTGTAATTTTTTCATATCTTTTGCCGGAAATAATTTGTATTTGTAACGCCGAAACTCTATCTTTGTCTGCGAACTTTTTATTTAAAACCTATTTATCAAACAACAATTAACGCTTATGATTAGAAAACTTGTACTATCGTTCATTGCTGTTTTGGGCGTGTGCGCATACGCATTCGCACAGACGCAGCAGGTGTCCGGTACAGTCATGAGTGCCGATGGACTGCCGGTGATCGGTGCGACAATCATGGTTGAGGGCACCACCATCGGAACTTCGACCGACGGCGAGGGTAAGTTTGTCATTACCGCGCCGGCGAGCGGCGTATTGGCCGTTTCGTGCATCGGTTATGCCGATCAGCAAGTCCCCGTAAGTAACCGTACGGCCATCGATATCGTGCTTCAGGAGGATGCTGAGGCCATCGAGGACGTCGTGGTTATGGGTTACGGTACGGGCCGTAAGGTAGGTACCGTGATTGGTTCCGTATCGCAGGTTAAGTCTGAGAAACTGCAGGAGCGTCCGACCAACAACGTGATGGATGCCATGCAGGGTCAGGTAGCCGGTCTGCAGATCTCCAGCTCGTCGGGTGAGCTCAACAAGGAGTCGACCATGACGCTGCACGGTATGGGTTCGATCCAGGCCGGTAACGAGCCGCTGATTCTGTTGGATGGTGCACCTATCACCTCGGGCGTGCTGATGACGCTGAGTGCAAACGACATCGCATCCATGACGGTGCTGAAGGATGCCTCGGCAACTTCGATCTACGGTTCGCGTGCCGCCAACGGTGTGATTTATGTCACCACGAAGAAGGGTGCACGTGGCTCTGAAGGCGCAGTCGTTACGCTGCGTACGCAATATGCCATGTCGAGCCCGATCAATCCCCGAATGAAGGTGATGAATACGGATCAGTGGCTGAATTATGCCGGTGCGGTTGTTGCCATGCAGAATGGTCTGGATTATTCCGACCCTGCAAATATTGCAAAAGGCCGTGAAACGTTGATCAATCAGTTCGGTATCGATCCTTCGGTGGATACGGACTGGTTCCGTGAGATCATGAACTTCAATGCTCCGATGTATCAGGTTGAATTGAATGTGTCGGGCGGTTCGGAGAAAACTTCCTACAACTTCTCGGGTAGCTACTATGATCAGAAGGGTACCATGCCTGGTTCGACTTTGACGCGTTATTCGTTCCGCTCTAACGTTGAGACGAAAGTGAATAACTGGTTGAAACTTGGAATGAATCTCGGTTTGAGCTATCAGGATGCATCGTCGGCGTACCTGACTCCCGAAAGTGCCGATGGCGTGGACCCTTCGTCTCCGATGTTGAGCTCCTTGCTCATCCAGCCTTTCCAGCGTGCATATAATGAGGACGGTACGCCGGTGGAGTGGCTGACTTGGTATCAGACGACTAACCCTATTGTGATGGATCGTTATCTGTCGCAGGTCAACAACCGTCTTCAGTTGACGGGTTCGGCCTTTGTTGAGTTGACTCCCGTTCGTGGTCTGACGATTCGTTCGCAGCTTTCGGGTTATGGCTTCGACTATCGTGCAACGACTCATGGTAACCCGGATACTCCGACTGCTACGGGTACGCTTGGTTCGACGTATGCTCAGGAATTATCGCAGCGTAACTATCAGTATACTTGGACCAATACGGCCGAATATAAGTTTACGGTTGCAGATGATCACCATTTTACTGCTCTGCTTGGTGAAGAGACTATCTATGGTAACTCGAATTATTTCAGCGTAGCTGTAAACGGCATTACCAATAGTGACCTGATTTACTTGAATCAGGGTACCGAAGTGGCGGCTCTTCCTACCTATTATTTGAGTAGCTATGCTTACAACTCCGTGTTTGGACGTATCGATTACGATTACAATGAGAAGTACTTCGTAGACGGTTCGGTGCGTTACGATGCCTGCTCGCGCTTCGGTGCAAATACGCGTGGTTCGGTCTTCTGGTCGGCCGGTGCGATGTGGAATCTTTCGAAAGAGGACTTCCTTCTTGGTAACCGTACGCTGACGAACCTCTCGCTCAAGGCTTCGTATGGTACTCAGGGTAACTCGGGTATTGGTAACTACGATCAGTATGAGACGATTGATGCAGGTGCTTATCCCTATAACGGTGCTACGTCGTGGCTTTTGACTCAGCCGGGCAATCCCAATCTGGCATGGGAGCAGCAGGGTATTCTTACTATCGGTGTAAATGCTACGTTGTGGAACAAACTGAGCCTGGGTATCGATTGGTATCGTCGTCAGACGACCGACATGCTTATGCCGATGCCGAAAGCTCCGTCGTCGGGCGTATCTTCGCTGATCTCGAACATTGGTGCCATGCGTAATACCGGTGTCGATGTAAGTCTTAACTACGATATTTTTGCAAACGATGATTGGTATGTGAACTTCCACGCTACGTTCAACTACAACAAGAACCAAATGACTCAGCTTTGGCAGAAGGATCTGACCGAGGTTACGACCGGTACCGGTTTGACTTATTATGTCATTGGTAAACCTATCGGTGAGTTCTACATGCAGGAGTGGCGCGGTGTAAATCCTGATACGGGTGAACCGCAGTGGACGGCTGCAGACGGCGGTGTTACGTCGAATTACGATGAGGCTGTTCCTGTTGATATCAATAAGTCGTATCTGCCTCCTTACTCGGGTGGTTTTGGTTTCAACGTAATGTGGAAGGGTATCGGTCTGACTGCGGACTTTGCATGGGTTGCCGGAAACTATGCATATAACAATGTGCTTTTCTTCACGGCCAATACTCAGTTCGTTCCGGGTCTTTACAACCAGGCCGTTGAGGCTCTCGATTATTGGAAACAGCCGGGTGATGTGACCAAGTATCCTGCCCTGCAGTATATCTCGCAGCCCGACTCGCGTATGATCGAGGACGCTTCCTACCTGCGTCTTAAGAACTTGCAGGTATCTTATACGTTGCCTAAGTCGCTCTTTGCTAACAGCAACTTCCTGAAGGGCTTCAAGGTATATGTAGGTGCTCGTAACCTCTTCACCATTACCGGTTATAACGGTCTCGATCCTGAAATTGCTACGGCTAACGGTGCAGAGAAAGACTCCTATATTAATACTCGTCAGTGGACCTTCGGATGTGAATTCCAGTTCTAAACTAATTGCCGGAATATACGATTAAACGAAGTATCAATATGAAAAAGATAATCAATCTCATTGTTATGTTGGGAGCTGCGGTCGGATTTACGGCATGTAGCCTCGATCTGGAGCCCCCTACGGCCATTGCCGGCGAGAAAGCTGCGCAGGCCAAGTACGTTACGGGATTGCGTAACGGAATTTACAGCAACCTCGTTACTTTGACGAGTTATGGTTTCTCTGGTGTTGTGAGTGCCGAGTACTACACGGATCTTTTCAATGAGACGACGAACTCGGGTAACCGTGGTGGTTTCTTCTCTCGTTGGGAGATTTATGCCAACGACCAGGATATTCAGTCGATCTGGGCAAGTTATTATACACAGATTCTTCAGGTTAACTATGCCTTGGAGAAGGCAAACGAGGTGTTGCAGAATAACCCGGATGCTGCTGAAGATATGAATCTTTACATTGGTGAGTTCCATTTCTTCCGTGCTTACCTGATGGATCAGTTGGCTCTGCGTTTCTGCCAGGATTATGAGCCCGATCAGGCTGCATCGCAGCTCGGTCTGCCTTATCCGAAGAGCTACGAGCCGGGTGCCCAGCTTAATCGTGGAACGCTGGCTGACTTGTATTCGAACATTCTGGCTGATGTCGAGGTTGCCGAGACCAATGTGAAGACTCAGGGTACGCAAAACTCGAAGTATCTGACGGTTGATGCAATTACCGCATTCAAGGCTCAACTTGCATTGCAGATGCATGAGTATGGTGACGCTATCACCTATGCTACCTCGCTTTATTCGAAGTATCCTCTGGCCCAGTCGAAAGAGGATGTTGACAATATGTGGAAGCACGATACGTCGTCTGAAACTATTTTCCAGGGTGATTTGACCAAGACTACTTTGGGCCTTGCCTCCTCGACCACAGACTATACTAACGGTTCTTGGCAGACGAACGGTGAGTACTTCAGTTTCTCGCCGTCGTATGTTCCCGAGCAGTGGGTTTGCAACCTCTATGCAGAAGAGGACTATCGTTACGGAACTTATGTGGGACCTGTCTCGGTTCGTAATATAGCCAATGGCTGGCTGATGGTTAAGCTTCTTGGTAACGAGGATCTGCGTACGGCCGCAACTGTATTGAACTACTATAACATGCCCAAAGTGTTCCGTGTGGCTGATATGTATCTGATCGAGGCGGAAGCACAGTATCGCAACAATGGTGATGCTTTGTCGCCCCTGAATACCCTGCGTAAGGCGCGCGGTCTGCAGGAGTTGCCGGCTTCGACTACTGGCGAAGAGCTGTTCAATGAGATTAAGAACGAGTCTGCTCGTGAGTTCATTGGTGAAGGCCGTCGCCTGTTCGATCTGAAGCGTTGGCATGTTGGCTTCACACGTGATGGTCAGACCGCCTGCTCGGCTATTCTCCAGGGTGGTACGGCAACTTACCAGATGAAGCGGGAGGCTAATGATCCGAAGTTCGTATGGCCGGTTCCGCAGTATGAAATGCAGAACAACCCGAATTTCGGTGCTCAAAATGATGGTTATTCTGAGTAAGGTATAACTGCTTACCATGTCAGAGGTCATACTTTTAAGAGTATGACCTCTGTTTTTTTACACTTTTTTTAGGACTGGTTGGATGTGCGGTGTAGTTTCTCGATGTTTTGTGTGCTTAGGAAGGAAGGTATCTTTAAGTGCTTCCTGTGGGTATCTCGATACTGTCTCCCAGACACACTTTTTGAAACACTACCTTGGAGGGGCTGGAGGATGTGATCAATGCGATCTTCCCCGGAACCCCGCTGCAACGCTGTGCGACGCACCTGAAACGCAATCTGCTGAGCAGTGTGCGCAACGGCGACAAGGGAGAGCAGGTCGAGGATCTGCGGCAGGTCTTCCGTACGAGAGAGCGTAGCTATATGGTAGAAAGAGTCAGGAAACAATGGCTGGTTTTTTATGAGAAATGGGGCGAATTATCACAGTTCCGGACGACGGGCGGAGGATTTGGCCTACAAGGCCTACTTCACCTATCTGAACTACGAAACAAGGATTCGGTCGATGATTTACACGACGAATTGGATTGAGCGACTGTTGCGGTCTTTTGCAATTTGTCAATAACCATTTTGCAAAGGTTTGTGGGGGAGAAGTAGTGCTTGTTTTCTTCAAGTGGATCAATTATATAGTCGATTTGGATTCCCGCGTGTTGCGTCGGGGTTAAATCCGGATATAAAACTCCGATCCCCGATATGTAGCTTTGTACATTACCAGGCAAAAATACCATCGCGACATCTCCATCTGTGCCCGCAGTCATATTCCCGACAACCGTTGTATTTTTATATGCTTGAAGGGCAAGTGTTGTGTATTCTCCTTGACTGATTGTATTTTCATTTACAAGTACAATAATTCGACCTGTGAATTTATGCTTTGTCTTTTTCCCTCTGTACTGTGGTTCCAGCTTAAAATATCCGGGCAACTCCAGGCTGGGAATCATGAATACAGCGATTTTTGTCTTATGCGGTAAGATGTATTCATCGAGAAAAAATAACATGTAATTATTGGGATAAAACCGCATATCAAAAATTATGGTTGACACATTTTTTATTTGATCATAGTATTTATCCCTATCCGAGTGGTTGAATGCTCCTGCATTGATATAGCCTATGCTGTCGTTGATTATTTGGCATGCAGGGATAATTTTACTCTTTTTGGAGAGAAAGCCCTGAACTTCTGATAAATCAATGGTCGGGATTAACTGATGACTTATTTGCCCATTGTGCGCTAAGGTGATGGCCACTTCGTCGCTATTTGTCAGCATTCCATAGATCGGAAAGTCGCGGCATAAGGCGATTTGATTGGATTGCCCCATTTTCATGCTGTCAGACAGCATCGCCTTGAGATCCCGAGGCGAACGGCCGTCAATGCTCAATATCTCACTATAGCTTGTGCCCCCTGGATCATCGGTCTGCAACAAATAAAGGCGATCGCCAATCATCCGGGTTACGAGTGGAATAAATCGTGTAGGTGAGTTGTTTGTAAACAACCGGAGAAGTGCGTGTAGCGAATTTATTCCACGCGAGGTATCTTCGCGCAAAAAAATGCTTACACG
>CALUII010000016.1 GCA_944320665.1 uncultured Alistipes sp.
CCTGCGTTCGAACATGCTCACGGCCACGGCCGGCGAAGCGATCATGACCCACCGCCTGCGCGGCTTCGAGCCGTGGATGGGAGAGATCGAAATGCGTACGAACGGTTCGATCATCTCGGGCGAGACGGGTACGGCCTACGCCTACTCGATCGACAAGTTGCAGGACCGCGGACGCTTCTTCATCTCGCCGATGGACCAGGTCTACGAAGGTCAGGTAATCGGCGAGCACACCCGTTCGAACGACATCACGGTCAACGTCACGAAGGCCAAGCAGCTCACCAACATGCGTGCATCGGGCTCGGACGACAAGGCAGTGATCGTGCCGCCGAAGATCTTCACGCTCGAAGAGGCTCTGGAATACATCAAGGAGGACGAGTACGTAGAGGTTACGCCCCACGCGATGCGTCTGCGCAAAATCCTGCTGCACGAGGTGGACCGCAAACGGGCATCGAAGTAAGGAATAGACCGGATGCCGGCCATCTCCGGATGCCGGGCGAATCCCCTATGCGGAGCGCCTCCCGACACCCGCGAGACCGACGGCCCCCATCGGGTCAACAACACGCAAACGAAACTTCCTTCATGGATCACTGGACACTGTCGCTGGCCGTCGGAGCCGTAGCCGGCGCATTGGAAGTCATTCCGATGATCTTCCAACGCACCGCCTTCACGACCTGCATCTCCTCGTTTCTGATCTACCTGTTTGCCGGCGTGCTGATCTTCCACAGCAACCTGCCCTACCTGCCCTGGTGGGCCGACGGAATGGCCGTAACGCTGATGCTGACCGTTCCCCTGCTGTTTGTATTGACGGGAAAGGATCGGAAAAACATTCCGCTCGCGCTCTTCAATGCCTTGCTGTTCGGATTCCTGATCTCGGCGGCCGAACACTACCTGTAACCTACGGGGCAACAACATACAAAAAAGGAGTCCATGCGTAACATGGACTCCTTTTTTGTATTTACCCCTCCCGGCAGCCGTCTCTGCCGGCCGGTACGGGATCCGGATCCGGCCGGGTAAAGAGCGAGTTTCGGCCTCCTGCCGCAGCTCCGGAACGGCCTCCCGATCAGAAACGGAAGCTCAGATAGACTCGGATGGCACTGGTCTTACGCTTGATCTTACCAACGGCCCCGCCATCGGAACTCTCACCAAAGATCGAATCGACAAGACCTTCGGAGAGCGAGAAGTTCTTGTATTTTGCCTGGCCCCAACGCCCCTCGACTCCGAGCGAAATGACCCGCCACGACACGGCTCCACCTGCCGTGAAGAACGTCGCATAGTTCACACTCACATTGTCATCAAGCAGGATGAGCGATGCCGACGGCACAAAGCGGAAATAGGCACTGATCTTCAGGTGATCCACCGGATTGATCGTCACCGACGGACCCACCTGCAGACCGTACTCCAACTGATGGGCGCCAAGATTGATGTCCCCGCTTCCGATCGCATCCAGCACCTCGTCCTGATCGTAGAGGTCATCCAGTCCGTCGAGCCCGCCGGCTTCGGGCAGTTCTTCCATCAGATTACCCGTCGACTGCCACTTGTCGTACTTCGCATAGTTGATATCCATCCACGAGAAGTCGATACCGAACTTGATCATGCGGGCCAGCGGTTTCTTATGGAGGTAGAAGGTCTTACCCCATACCAACGAGACACCCAGATTGCTCCGATACTCCAGCCCGGGATCTACCGGTTTCGATCTCTGCGAAACATATCCGATGTTGAAATATTTGGCCCGATCCTTCCAGATTGCCTCATTACGTTCGGCCTCCTGAGCCTCTTCCACCTGATCGGTCAACTGAGCCACCACCTGTTGTAACGAATCGGTCTCGGACATGGAGGCCGACTGAGGCTCCTGCGCCCACGCAACGCCACCCATGAACACGGAACCGATAATAACCAGTAAAGATTTCCTCATAAGCATTAAAATATTTAGTGATCCAACATGATTCACGACCGTTCCCGCCCCGACCGATTCCCACGACTTCAGTCCCGTTTCCGGTCAACGGTCGCCACAAACAACGAGTCCGATCGCCAGTGTCAGATACAAATATAGTGAAAAGAGAACAGTTTCGGCGTACATTCGATGAAAAATATCAATGTCCGAAGAGGAGTCCTCACGCCATCGGCTCTCCGTTCCGCCCCGACCGACGCAGGGTGGCGTACGAAAGGATGTGGCGCGTCACCCCGACCGCCACCCCCAGCAACAACACCTGGGCCCACCACCAGGCATCGACCACGCAGCAGATGCACCACAGCAGCGTTGCCCACAGGAGTGCCACCGAGACGATTTTCGCCCGCAACGGAATAGCCCGGTGGACCTGAAAACTACGGATGTACACTCCGAGCCACCGGTTATTCAGCAGACGGGCATGCAACCGGGGAGAGGACCGCAGAAAAAGCGCCGCGGCCAGGAGCAGAAACGGAGTGGTCGGAAGCAACGGCAGGAGGATGCCCGCCACACCGAGTGCCACGCAGATGCTGCCGCCCACAATACCCAGGATATGTCCCACACGATTCATGCGCCGCCAAAGATAGGGATATTTCACCAAAATACCGCCGGCACCCGACACCCAACGGCACACATGCGACCGAACGACGCACGAACCGCATGATACACGTCAGCTCATCGGATAATAGCATCCGCCACGCATCGAAAGCAGTTGGCGACGCTGTTTGCCCTGTGCATTCCGGTATCCGACATGAATCCAGGCCGGCGTACCGTTCTTCAGCTCCGACTCGGAGATCATCTGGTCGAAATTGCCGCACGACACCAGAAAATTGCGGCAAAAGGACTTGAATTCAGCCATTTGAAGATTGCTCGGCACCAGGTCAAAGGCATACCCATGACAGTGCGCCGAGGTAGCCGAACCGCCAACTGCCGCATTGAGCCTCAACGAACGGAAACCCGACGAAATACATATCTGCGGATCCTCCAGCCCCTTCGTTTCGCAATGGCGGGTCCAGGCCTCACGCAACGGATCGAGCAACTGCTCGACCGTCTCCACGATATGCTCCTTCTGTGTGGCATTCGGGCTATTGTCTATGCCCCGCCGACGGGCTTCCGCGGAGTAGATGCACTCCTCAAGTGTAAAATACTTCATGATTCAAAGTGATTAAATGGTCATATAAGAAAAAAAGTACGTATCTTTGTTATATCAATTTCAAAAAACCTAAAACACTCATCAACCATATGAAAAAGAAGATCGGCATCGCCAGCGACCATGCAGGCTACGAAATGAAGGAGTTTCTCGTCGGCTGGCTCGATGCACACGACTGGGAGGTGCTCGATTTCGGCACCTATTCCGAGGAGCGTGCCGACTATCCCGATTTTGCCCATCCGCTGGCCCTGGCCGTCGAGGCCGGTGAAGTGGAGTGCGGCGTAGGCCTCTGCGGCTCGGGCGAGGGCATGGCCATGACGCTCAACAAGCACCAGGGCATCCGTGCCGGCCTGGCCTGGCAGCCCGAAATCGCGGAACTGATCCGCCAGCACAACAACGCAAACGTAATTGTATTTCCGGCCCGCTTCATCACGAACGACGAGGCGGCCCACATGCTCGAAATCTTCCTTTCAACACCGTTCGAAGGGGGACGTCACGAAGGACGTATTGCCAAAATTCCCATTTCGGCCGCCGCAACAGCAAAAGCCTGACGCCGTCTGCCACAAGGGCGGAAGAATCGGTCCCTGCATACGGTTGCTCCAATCATGGAGTGCCCCGCACAATATCTCCGGAGAGCGACATCGCCCATCCGGAGATATCTTTTTATAAAAAGACGACTCTCGGGTCCTTCGCTGGGCCAATCGCAGATTACAACGCGAACACGTAAGGCGACAGCCTCCGTAACGACTCTTCGGAGCCCCCCTCCGAAGCAAACAGTCCATACACGGCCGATCCGCTTCCCGACATCGAAGCATAGACCGCACCGGCCTCCATCAGCCGCACCTTGGCTCTCCGCACCTCAGGGTGGGCTGCAAAGACCGAAGGTTCGAAATCGTTTTTCACGCACGCCTGCCACTCCGCAACAGGACGGGTCAACCGTTCGGCCAACGGCACCTCGGGGACCGACGGGCTGACACCGGCGTAGGCTTCGCGCGTCGAGACCGAAGCCTCGGGCTTCACGATCACGAGCCGGAAACCCGTCAAATCGAGCGCTGCGGGCTCCATCACCTCGCCGCGGCCGCGACACAACTGCGGCGTATTGCGTACAAAGAAGGCCGTATCGCTTCCCAACCGGGCGGCACACTCGATCAACTCCTCCTCGGGCAGCGACAACCCGAAGAGTTCGTTGCAGGCACAGATCACGGCCGTCGCATCGGACGATCCGCCCCCCAGCCCCGCACCGAATGGGACCCGTTTGTCGAGCCGGACCGCCACGGGACCGATTCCATACCGTTCACGCATCAGCCGCACGGCCCGCATGCAGAGGTTGTCCTCCGCCTCACAATCGATCGCGAGGCCCTCGGCACGAAATACATCGTGCTCTGCCGCGGCTACCTCCACCACGTCATAAAGTCCACGGACGGGAAACATCACCGTCTCGAGGTCATGGTATCCGTCGGGGCGGCGACGCAACACGTCGAGCCCGATGTTGATCTTGCAATTGGCCTGTCGAATCATACGACAAAGATAGCATCGTTCCGAGGGGTTTCGACACACGCAGCACGATTTTTTTCACACACCGCTGCGACACGCCGCCCCCACGTCGAAAGTCTCGTTCCGCAAAGCCGCGGCTTCCGACAAATAATTCGTACCTTTGCCGCCATGATGAAATTCCGCACCGAAATCACTCTTCCTCCCTTTCCACCCGAGGCCCGGATCGGCTATGCCAACCACCTCCTCGCACTCGGCTCCTGCTTTGCCGACACCGTGGGCGAACGGTTGCGTCGCGCCCGCTTCGCCTGCACGGTCAACCCGTCGGGCGTGCTCTTCAATCCGGCCTCGATGGCCCGGGCCATCGAGGCATTTGCCTCCCAACAGGCCGTCACACCGGAGGAGCTTCGCTTTGCTCCCGAAACGGGCCTGTGGTTTCACTTCGGCTTTCACGGCTCCTTCTCTTCGTGTGACCGCAATGCCGCCCTCGAGGCGATGAACCGCGCCCTGCAACGCGGCACCGAGGCCCTGCATCGGGCCGACCGTCTGCTGCTCACCTTCGGCACGGCCTGGGTCTACGAACACGCAGGCGAAATCGTCGCCAACTGCCACCGTCGGCCGGCCGCAGAGTTCGTCCGCCGACGTCTCTCGGTCGAGGAGATCGTCACCACCTACGAACGGCTGCTCCAAGGGCCACTCTCCGGCCGCGAAATCATCCTCACCGTCAGTCCCGTACGCCACCTGGGGGACGGCCTTGCCGGAAACTGCACAAGCAAAGCCGTACTGCGTCTGGCCGCCGAGGAGCTCTCCGAACGCCATACGAACGTGCACTACTTCCCGGCCTACGAAATCGTGACGGACGACCTGCGCGACTACCGTTTCTACGCCGATGACCTCATTCATCCCGCGCCGCAGGCCGTGGAGTACATCTGGGAGCACTTTGCCGAAGCCGTGCTCGACGAACGCGCCCGACGGCTGGCCCCGGCCGCCGCACGCATCGTGGCCGCTGCGGCCCACCGCCCGTTGCACCCCGACTCACAGACTTACAGAGACTTCTGCCTCAAACAGTTGGCCGCCATCGCCACAATGCCCGAAATCGATTTCAGCAAGGAAGCCGCCTATTTTGCACATCATGTCCGATAAAATCGTAAATTTGCCCTCCCGAAACAGATTGCATCCCATGAAACATTTACTCTACACCATAGCCGCCGCAAGCCTGATGCTTGTACCGCAACTCGCCGCCGCAGCCCAACCACCCCGTCTGGTCGTACAGATCGTCGTCAGCTCGATGCGCGCCGACGACCTCGACCGCTATGCCGACCATTTCGGGGATGACGGATTCCTGCGGCTCGTGCACGGCGGCACCCGCTATTGCGGCAGCCGCTACGACTACCAGCAAACCTCGACCCCCGTCTCGCTGGCGACACTCACCACCGGCGCGCAACCCTCGACCCACGGCGTGATCGGACTCCGCTGGCGCGACTACGTCGAAAACTCGGTGGTCGAACTGGTCCGCAGTCAGAAGGGCATCACTCCCGAAAACCTCTTTGCCCCCACCGTGGGCGAAGCGCTGGCCACGGAGTCACCCGAAAGCCGCATCGTCACCGTGGCGGCCGAACCCGAATCGGCCGTCGTAATGGCCGGTCACGCCGGACACGCCTACTGGATGGAGCCCCTGCGCTGCAACTGGACCACCTCGGGATGGTACGACCCACAACTGCCCGAATGGATCCAGCAGTTCAACCGCGAGGGATTCAATCTCAACTACATCGACACGGAGTGGAAGACCCTCCTCGAACGCGACGCCTATCGCAATACGCGCCGCTTCGACATCGTGCCGCAGCCCCAGAGCCGCGAAGAGCGACGCGCCAAACACACACCCTGCCTCCACCTGGACAATAACCTCGACCGCATGCTCTACACGCCGGCCGGCAATTCGGCCGTGCTGGGCTTTGCCAAACTCGTGGTCGCACACTACGGACTGGGAAACGACACAACCCCCGATCTGCTGAATATCTGTCTCGACGCCCCGCGCCACATCGCCGAAGCCTACGGCCCGGAATCGGTCGAGGTGGAGGACATGTACTATCGCCTGGACCGCGAACTGGCCGACTTCCTGACCTTCATCGAGGCGCAGGCCGGCGAGGAGAACATCCTCGTGGTACTTACGTCGGACCACGGCACGAGTGCCTCGTACGACGCCGGACGCGAACCGCGCGACCGGTTCAACCTGCGGCAGTTCGAGGTCATCATCAACAGCTTCCTCAACGTGCGCTACGGCGTGGGAAAATGGCTGCTCGAATACGAGGACAAGTGCATCTATCTGGACCACAACCTGATCTACGAGCGAGGCCTTGACCTGGCCGACGTACAGGACGAGGTGGCCACCTTTGCCATGCAGTTCCGCGGCGTGTCGCACGCCCTTTCGGCCACGGCCATGCGCACAAGCTACTTCGGCAGCGGATATGCCCGCCGCATGCAGAACAGTTTCTACCCGCGCCGCTCGGGCGACGTAATCCTCAACTTCCAGCCGGGATGGATCGAAGAGCGAGACCGATGCCGCTCGTCGTCGGGATCGATGTACGGCTACGACACCGAGGTGCCCCTGCTCTTCTATGGCGCGGGAATTGCCGATCAAACCGTCGAGCGCGATGTGGACATGATCTGCGTGGCCCCGACACTGACCTCGCTGCTCGGAGTGCGCAAACCGGCAGCGGCTGAAGGCACCCCCCTGCCCGAAATCGTAAGCCACGACTGACCGCACACCCGATCCGACCGCTGACCACACGCAGGCCGGGAGGGCGCAAGATAATAAACAGAAGACAAACAACGTTTATCCCAAAATGAAAGACAAGATACAAGAGGAGATCATCGAAGAGTTCTCCGTATTTGACGACTGGCTCGACCGATACGACTATCTGATCAGTCTGAGCGATTCACTGCCGGCCATCGCGCCCGAACACCGCACGGAGAGCTACCTGATCCAGGGCTGCCAGTCGCGCGTATGGATCGATGCCGAACTGCGCGACGGCCGCGTATGGTTCACGGCCGACAGCGACGCAATCATCACCAAGGGAATCATCGCCCTGCTGATCCGCGTGCTGAACGGACGCACCCCGCGTGAAATCCTCGACACGGAGCTCTACTTCATCGACGCCATCGGTCTGGGCGCCAACCTCTCGCCCACGCGGGCCAACGGCCTGCTGGCCATGGTCAAGCAGATGAGACTCTATGCCCTCGCCTACGAAAGCAAACTCGAACAAAACCACTAATCACCCATGATGACGCCCGAAGAAATTTTACGGGTCGAACAGGATATCGTCGCGACCCTCAAGAACATCTATGACCCCGAGATCCCGGTCAACATCTACGACCTGGGGCTGATCTACGAAATAGACTTTACGCCCGACGGCGTGGCAACAATCCGCATGACCCTTACGGCCCCGAACTGCCCGATGGCCGACATGCTCGTCGAGGATGTCAATCAGCAGGTAGCCAAGGTCAACGGTGTGGAGTCGGTAAACGTCATCCTCACGTTTGATCCCGTGTGGGACAAAAGCATGATGTCCGAGGAGGCCCTGCTCGAACTCAATATGCTCTGATACGGATGGACGAACGCACGACCCGCATGCTGCACCGCCTGCAGGCCGGTGCCGGAGTCTATGCCTGCGGCGAATATCTGGGCAATCTGGATCCGCTGCACCGCAGCGAGATTCTGACCGATGCGGCCTACGATCGTCTGCAACGCAAGATTACGGCCGTCGAGGCCCTCTTCGAGGAGGCAGGCCACAACTGGAATCAGACCTTCTACCTGATGTTCTTCCGCACGCTGGGCGACAAGCGCAATCAGGAGGCTTACCTGACCCTGGCCCGTCGGGCCACCTACGCCATGCTCCTGCGCGAACGGGCTTCGCTGCACAACGTCGAGGCGCTGCTCTTCGGCACGTCGGGGCTGCTCGAACTCTACGAGCACGACACCTACACGCTCGATCTGCGGCGCGACTTTGTCTACCTGAGCGCCAAATACGGCATCGAACCGATGGATCCTTCGGCATGGAGCCTCTACCGGCTCCATCCGGCCAACCATCCCGTACTACGCATCGCGCAGGCCGCCTCGTTCTTTGCGGGCCACGAGTTTGTCATGGAGCAGATGCTCCAATGCGCCACACCCGAGGAGGCCGCCCGACTCTTCGGCACCGAAGCATCGGAGTACTGGACCACCCACCACTTGCCGGCCGTCACCTCACAGGATCGGCCCAAACGGCTCGGCACCTTCAAGTCCAATCTGATGGCCATCAATCTGGTGGCAATCATGCAGTTCGCCTACGGCAGCCACACGGGGAGCGACGCCCTGCGCGACCGGGCCGTGACGCTGCTCGAACGTACGCCGGCCGAGGAGAACGTCTACATGCGCGGCTGGCGCGGCGCAGGCATCGAGCCCCGCAACGCCTTCGAATCGCAGGCCCTGCTGCAACTCGCCACGGAATATTGTCCGGCAGGCCGATGCATGGAGTGCCCCGTCGGACTGCGACGAATCCGACGCACAACCCCCCAGTCCGAAAAATAACGAAGATAAAATGAAGGCCAAATCGTTGGTTTTTGGCAAAAAAAACGTATTTTTGTAGGATTTCAATTCATACGCAAAACAAACGACATTTCCGATGAGTATAGCAGCAGGCTTAATCAAGCTCTTCTTCGGCTCGAAAGCCGACAAGGACCGCAAGGAGATCCAGCCCTATGTGGACAAAATCAAGGCCGTATATCCCGAGATCGAACAACTCTCGAACGACGAACTGCGTGCCCGCAGCCAGGGGCTGATGAAGCAGATCGCCGACTTCATCGCGCCGGACGAGGCCCGCATCGTCGAGCTGAAGGCCCGACTCGAACAGGCCGACACGTCGCTCGAGGAGAAGGAGAAGATCTCGAAGGAGATCGACACCACGACCAAACGCATCGACGACAAAATCGAGGAGAAACTCGACCAGATCCTGCCCGATGCCTTTGCCATCATGAAGGATACGGCCCGCCGTTTCGCACAGAACGACACGGTGGTGGTCACGGCTACGGACTTTGACCGCGAACTGGCCGCCACGAAGGATTTTGTCACCATCGACGGCGACAAGGCAATCTACGCCACGCACTGGACCGCCGGCGGCAACGACATCAAGTGGGATATGATCCACTACGACGTACAGCTTTTCGGTGGTGTCGTGCTCCACAAGGGCAAGATCGCCGAGATGGCTACGGGTGAGGGTAAGACGCTGGTCGCCACGCTGCCGGTCTTCCTCAACGCCCTGGCCCGCAAGGGTGTCCACCTGGTGACGGTCAACGACTACCTCGCCCGCCGAGACTCCGAATGGATGGGCCCGATGTATCAGTTCCACGGCCTTTCGGTCGACTGCATCGACAAGCACCAGCCCAACTCCGAGGCTCGTCGCAAAGCCTACATGGCCGACATCACCTTCGGTACGAACAACGAATTCGGTTTCGACTACCTGCGCGACAACATGGCCTCGTCGCCCAAGGACCTCGTGCAGCGCAAGCACCACTTTGCCATCGTCGATGAGGTCGACTCGGTGTTGATTGACGATGCCCGTACGCCGCTCATCATCTCGGGTCCCGTGCCCAAGGGCGACGACCAGCTCTTCGAGCAGTACCGTCCCTCGATCGAGCACCTCTACAACCTGCAGAAAAACCTCGTGACGAACCTGCTGGCCGAGGCACGCCAGCTGCTTTCGGAGGGCAAGATGGAGGAGGGCGGCGTGAAGCTCTACCGCGCCCACAAGGGTCTGCCCAAGTACAAGCCGCTGATCAAGTACCTCTCGGAGACCGGCATCAAGGCCCAGATGCAGAAGACCGAGAACATCTACATGGCCGACAACAACCGCCGTATGCCCGAGATTACCGACGACCTCTACTTCGTCATCGACGAGAAGCTCAACTCGGTCGAGCTGACGGACAAGGGACACGAGGTGTTGTCGAACTACTTCAAGGAGGACGGTTTCTTCGTTCTGCCGGACATCGGCGCCGAGGTGGCCGACCTCGAGAAGAGCAACCTCACGCCCGAGGAGAAGGCGCAGAAGCGTGACGAGGTGATTAACGACTATTCGATCAAATCGGAGCGCGTGCACACGGTCAACCAGTTGCTCAAGGCCTACGCCATGTTCGAGAAGGATGTGGAGTACGTGGTGATGGACAACAAGGTGAAGATCGTCGACGAACAGACGGGTCGTATTCTCGACGGCCGCCGCTATTCGGACGGTCTGCACCAGGCCATCGAGGCCAAGGAGCGTGTGAAGGTTGAGGCTGCCACGCAGACCTTCGCCACGATCACCCTGCAGAACTACTTCCGCATGTATCACAAGCTGGCCGGTATGACCGGTACGGCCGAGACGGAGGCATCGGAGTTCTGGAGCATCTACAAACTCGACGTGGTGGTGATCCCGACGAACCGTCCGGTGATCCGCGACGACCGCCAGGATCTGATCTACAAGACCAAACGCGAGAAGTACAACGCCGTGATCGAGGAGATCGTGCGTCTGGTGGGCGAGGGCCGTCCGGTCCTTGTCGGCACGACGTCGGTCGAGATTTCGGAGCTGCTGAGCCGCATGCTGAAGCTGCGCGGAATCAAGCACAACGTACTGAATGCCAAACAGCACCAGTTGGAGGCTCAGATTGTAGCCGAAGCCGGTCGCTCGGGGCAGGTGACCATCGCCACCAACATGGCAGGTCGTGGTACCGACATCAAGCTGACGCCCGAGGTGAAGGCGGCCGGCGGTCTGGCCATCATCGGCACGGAGCGCCACGAAAGCCGCCGTGTGGACCGCCAGCTGCGCGGTCGTGCAGGCCGTCAGGGTGACCCGGGATCGTCGCAGTTCTTCGTTTCGCTCGAGGACGACCTGATGCGTCTGTTCGGTTCGGGCCGCATCGCCGCCATGATGGACCGCATGGGCCTCAAGGAGGGCGAGGTGATCCAGGCCGGCATGATGACCAAGGCCATCGAGCGGGCCCAGAAGAAGGTCGAGGAGAACAACTTCGGCATCCGCAAGCGCCTGCTCGAATACGACGACGTGATGAACTCGCAGCGTGAGGTGATCTACACGCGCCGCCGCCACGCCCTCTACGGCGAACGCATCGAGATCGACCTCAACAACATCATGTACGACTATGCAGCCAACTTCGTGGAGGTACATCGCGGCGTCGATTACGAAGAGTTCCGCGTAGAGTTGATCCGCGAGGTGGCTACCGAACTGACGCTCGATGCCGCCGCATACGAGGAGGCCAAACCCGAGGCACTCATCGAACAGATCGTCAAGGATCTGAAGACCACCTATGCACGCCGTGCAAAGAATGTGGCCGACACGGTGCGCCCGGTGATGGAGCGCGTCTACGAGGACCGCAAGGAGCACATGGATTCGAACATCTACTTCCCGCTGACGGACGGACACCTGGGCTATAACGTCCCGGTGAACCTGCAGCGCTGCAAGGATACGGACGGCGCCGAGATCTACAAGGTCTTCTCAAAGGTGGTGATGTTCACCTCGATCGATGATGCCTGGCGCGAGCACCTGCGCGAGATGGATGACCTGCGCCAGAGCGTGCAGAACGCCACCTACGAGCAGAAGGATCCGCTGTTGATCTACAAGTTCGAATCGTTCGGACTCTTCTCGAAGATGCTGATCAAGGTCAACCGCGAGGTGCTCTCGATTCTCAACAAGGCCTACATTCCCGTCCGCGACCAGAGTGCCGAAGCGGCCCAGCGCCAGCAGCAGATGTTGCAGCAGCAACAGCAGGAGCGTGCCAAGGTCGATGTGAACAAGTTGCAGGCATCGCGCATGCAGGCCGCGGCCCAGGCGGGCCAGGCCGAAAAGCAGAAACCGATGCCCGTGCATGTCGACAAGAAGATCGGCCGCAACGATCCCTGTCCCTGCGGCAGCGGCAAGAAGTACAAACAGTGCCACGGCAAGGGGCTTTAATCCCTTCACGGAAGAGCGAATTGCCGCAGGTCGCGGCGTTTCATCCCGTCGCGACCTGCACGCAATTGCATCACAAACGTTCGCGGGGCCGCACACCCCGGAAAGGAAACCAACCAACACGACTCGATACCCATGGGTTACCAGGAAGAGAAACAACGACAACTCGACATCCGCTACCTGCGCATGGCCCGCATCTGGGCGGAAAACTCCTACTGCGTGCGCCGCAAAGTGGGCGCCCTGATCGTCAAGGACAAGATGATCATCTCGGACGGATACAACGGAACCCCTTCGGGATTCGAGAACATCTGCGAAGACGATGCCGGGAAGACCAAACCCTATGTCCTGCATGCCGAGGCAAACGCCATCACGAAGGTGGCCAAAAGCGCCAACAACTGCGACGGATCGACGCTTTACATCACAGCTGCGCCGTGTCTCGAGTGCTCGAAACTGATTATTCAGGCCGGTATCCGACGTGTGGTCTACAGCGACGAGTATCGCTCGGACGAAGGGCTTGACCTGTTGCGCAAGGTAGGTATCGAGTGCGTGCAATACAACGTTGCGGAATAAAAAGCGGATGTTCGCTCCACAGCCAACCCCTTGATTCCGGCCTCAGGCGGATTATCCGTGACACCAATCGAGCAGGTGCCCCCGGCGAGGAGATGCGGGTGCAAGACAAGTGCACACACACTGATCCCGCTCGCCTTTGAAACCCGCCAAAAGTTCTGAACCAACCAAAAAACAACCGATATGAAAAAGAGCATTCTTCTACTCGTAGGATTGCTGCTGAGCGGCATGCTCGCGGCCCAGAATGTAGAGCCGACACCGGCTCCCAACACGGGGGCGTTGATGGCCAAACCCGTGCGCTACCTCTATGCCGAAATCATCGGGGACCACCTGCCCAACTACAAGACGAACAAGGTGATCATCGACTTTGGACAGGAATCGAAGGTTCTCAAAAACAATTGGATATGTGACTCTAAGGGGCGTCGGATCCAGTTCAACTCGACGATCGAGGCCCTCAACTACATGATCCGTCAGAAATGGGAGTTTGTGCAGGCCTACACCTCGGGACCCGACAACGACAACACCCACTTTCTGCTGCGCATCCGCGTCGAGGAAATTCCGGACGAAATCCGCCAACAACTCCCCAACACCCCGATTGGAAACGGCATAACGACTGCCGGAGCACCCGAAACGGCGGAATAAAACCCCATTTTATGCCGACATCATCCGCTCCGCAGACCATGCGGATCCTTATTCTGGGCGCCACCTCGGGTATCGGACTCGAAGTGGCGCGCTTGTGTATCGAACGCGGCTGGCACGTGGGCGCAGCCGGCCGCCGTGCAGACGCACTCGAAAGGCTCAAAACCCTGGCTCCGGCACAGGTCGAGACTGAGATTATCGACATCTGCAACGTGGAAGCCCCTCAACGCTTCCAGGCGTTGGCCGACCGCATGGGCGGTTTCGACATCTATCTGCACTGTTCGGGCATCGGGTATCAAAACCCCGAACTCGACCCGATGCACGAGGTGGCAACTACCGAAACCAATGCCACGGGATTCGTCCGGATGATGACGACGGCATTCAACTACCTGCGGCACGTGCAACGCGAAGGGCGTCTCGCTGCCGTAAGTTCGATTGCCGGAACCCGCGGCTTGGGTGCGGCACCGGCCTACTCCGCCACCAAACGGCTGCAGAATATCTATCTGGATGCCCTGGCACAATTGGCACGCATGGAGCGACTGCCGATACATATCACCGACATCCGCCCGGGATTCGTCGCCACGTCGCTGCTGAACGACGGCAGCCACTACCCCATGCTGATGGATCCAAAACGGGTCGCTCGCCAAATTGTCCGAGCTCTCGAGCAGGGACGCCGACGCCTTGTGATCGACCGCCGCTATGCACTGATGGTTGCCGGATGGAGGCTCATGCCGCAGTGGCTTTGGGAACGGATTCCGGTCCGTACGAAGCACTAAATCCGTTGAGGCCAGAAGATGGACCGATGGGCACCGGAACAGACATCGCGAAGAAGAAGACGGGGCTGACTTCATAAATTACCCCTGATCTGCAGGACTCTGGCGTCCAAACCTCCAAAACAGCATGTCGCGCGAACATCGATCGGTTCGATCTGTTCGCGCGACATTTTTGACTGGTGCGCACCGACCCAAAACTCCGTCCGGTGCACCGGAAGCTCAACCGCGTCAGAAGGGAAGATCGTCCGGGTCCTCCTCCGGAATAACCGGAGGCTTCGGTTGCTGCGTCTGCTGCACGGGCTGCTGTGCGACACCGCCATAGGATGCCGATTGTGACATGCCGCCGCCATACGATGCAGGCGCCGCCGATGCGCCGCTGCCCACGGTATTGCCTGATGACGAGGCTGCGGGATTGTCGCTGCGACGCCCCAGCAGATTCATCGTATCGGCCAGGATCTCGGTCGTATAACGCTTATTCCCCTCCTTATCGGTCCACTCACGCGTACGAAGACGTCCTTCGATATAGAGTTGCGTACCCTTGCGCACGTAGTGATCCACCACATCAGCCAATCCTCGCCACAACGTGATGGTATGCCACTCCGTGTGCTCCTTCGTTTCGTTGGACTGACGGTCGTAGAGGCGCTCGGTCGTTGCGAGCCGCACACGGGCGACCTTCGCACCCGACTCCACGGTCCGCACCTCGGGATCGACCCCCACGTTGCCCACCAAAATAACCTTGTTTACCATATTTGCTTCTACAGATTACGAATCATCTCGCGGAAAAGCCGCGCCATCTTCTCACCGGCCTTGCGTCCCTGGCGCTGCACATCCTCGTGGTCGCCCACCTCGTCCGAAAGGCCACAATTCGTGATGACCGAGACACCAAATACGGGGATCCCCATATGACGTGCCACAATCACTTCGGGAACCGTCGACATGCCGGCAGCATCACCCCCGATGGCCTTGAAATAACGATACTCGGCCTGCGTCTCGAACGTCGGCCCCGTACCGCCCACGTAGACACCATACTGGAGCTTGATTCCCTCACGCTCGGCAATCTCCGTAGCCCGGGCAATCAACGCCTTGTCGTAGCAGTTGTGCATGTCGGGGAAGCGAGGGCCGAGTTCCGCCATGTTGGGGCCGATCAACGGATTGGGCATCAGGTTGATGTGGTCCGTGATAACCATCAGGTCCCCCACACGGAACGACGTATTGATCCCGCCCGAGGCATTCGAAACGAAGAGGTACTCAATCCCCAGCAGTTTCATCACCCGCACAGGAAACGTAACCTGCGACATGGCATACCCCTCATAGTAGTGGAAGCGTCCCTGCATGGCGACCACACGCCGGCCTTCGAGCAGCCCGAAGATCAGTCGGCCCTTATGGCCCTCGACCGTCGAAACGGGAAAACCCGGAATATCCTTGTAGTCAAGCGCGTGCTGCACGTCAATCTGCTCGGCAAAATCGCCGAGACCCGTTCCCAGGATGATGCCCACCTCGGGGCGGAAGCCCTGGATGCGTTCCGCAATGAACGCGGCCGTTTTCTTAATTTCGTCTAACATCCTCTTCGAGTTTTTGGAGAAGATCCGTTGCCGAATCCTCAATGAATGCAATATTGATCGGTACGTAATACAGGTTACGACGCACCGACTCCGGAATGCGGTCATGGTTCGTGAGCTTCACGGCATCCTTCTCCGTGGTGACGATCGCCGCACCGGGATAGCGTTCGAGCAATGCGGCCAACTGACGCATGTCCCGCACACGGTATACGTGGTGATCGTCGAGCGTCACTTCGGCCACGACATCGTAGCGCTGACGCAACGTCTCGAGAAAGGGCTTCGGATTGCCGATGCCCGACAGAGCAATCACCTGTCGATGCGGAGCCACCCCTTCGGCGACCGCTTCGTCGACATAGAGCGGACGCGGCATGAAACTCTCGAAACGGGTGAAATAGACACGCTGATAGGCCACTTGAACCAACACCTTGCGCAGAATGCGCCGATCGATCGGCGCCATCTTCTCGGGACACTTCGTCACTACGAAATAGTGCGCCCGGTGCAACATCTCGGGCAGATCGCGCAACGTGCCCTGCGGCAACATCCTGTCGTGTTGCACGGGACGTGTGGCGTCGATCATCACGATGTTAACCTTCGGCTCGACGTAGCGATGCTGAAAACCGTCGTCCATCACCACCAGATCGACATCCGGATGCTCCTGCAGCAGCCGATGAATCCCTTCAGCCCGCTTCTCGCACACGACTACCACCGCTTCGGGGTACTTGAGTTTGATCTGCAGCGGCTCGTCCCCCACATCACGATAGTGGTCCCCGACGAGCACCTCACGGTACCCCTTGGTCCGCCGGCCGTAACCGCGCGAGATAAGTGCCACCCGATGCGTACGGAGCATGTACCCGATCACCATCTCGGCCATGGGCGTCTTGCCCGTACCGCCGACGGTGATGTTGCCGATGCAGATGACCGGCACGTCGAACCGCTCGCTCTTCAGCACGCCCCAGTCGAAGAGCCGATGCCGGAGAGTCACCCCCAACTTGTACAGATAGGCTGCAGGAGCCAGCAAGGTTTTCCACATGATCACGGTCGGTTTACAGCACAAACTTTTCAAAGATAGGGATAAATCACCGAACCACAAAACAAAACGGGCAAATATTGCGCCGCAGCAACCAAATGCGCCTCGACAGACAACAAATTATCCGTTTTTTTCGTTACCTTTGCTGACAACTATGAAACAGATCGCATACACCCTTCTTGGCGCCCTGGCCCTGCTTGCGAGCGCCTGCTCCCACCAATCCGACTCCGCATCCGATACCGCTGCCGAGGCCGAAGAGCCCCGCAACCTCCTCTACGGCATCGATGCCGAAAACTACCGCACCGAAAGTGCCGAAATCCGCAGCGGCGAAACCCTCGGCAAGATCCTCGGCAACTACGGCGTTTCGGCCGCAATGATCGACCGCCTGGACAAGGTCTCCGCCGAGATCTTCCCGTTACGCAACATCCGCGCCGGCCACCGCTACATGGCCTTCATCCACGAGGATTCGCTCTATGAGCCCCACCTGGACTACCTCGCCTACGAACGCAGTGCGACGGATTACGTGGTCTTCGGCTTCGAGAACGACTCGATCACCGTCACCGAAGGTGCCAAGGAGCTGACGCTGCGCCGCCAGAAGAAGAGCGCCACGATCAACTCCTCGCTCTGGGGAGCAATCATGGACCAGAACCTGCCCTATGCCCTGGCTGCGGAACTCGAGGACATCTATCAGTGGACGGTCGACTTCTTCGGCATCCAGAAGGGCGACAACTTCACGGTGATCTACGACGAGAAGTTTATCGAAGACTCGATTCCGGCCGGCATCGGACGCATCTGGGGTGCAAAATTCACCCACGCCGGCAAGGAGTACTACGCCATCCCCTTCCGTCAGAACGAGAAGATTCAATATTGGGAATACGACGGCGCCAGCCTGCGCAAACAGATGCTCAAGGCACCGCTGAAATATACGCGCATCAGTTCGCGCTTTACGTACGCACGCAAACACCCCATCTATAAGGTCTACCGCCCGCACACGGGCGTCGATTACGCCGCACCGAAAGGTACGCCCGTCCACGCCACGGCCGACGGTACGGTCATCTTCAAAGGCTGGGGCGGTGGCGGCGGCAATACGCTCAAGATCAAGCACGCCGGCAACCTCATGACAGGCTATCTGCACCTGAGCGGCTATGCGAAGGGCATCCGTCAGGGCAGCCACGTATCGCAGGGGCAGCTGATCGGCTATGTCGGCAGCACGGGCGCTTCGACCGGCCCGCATCTGGACTACCGCATCTGGAAAAACGGCAAGCCGATCGACCCGCTGAAGATTCCGCAGGAACCGGCCGAACCCATCGCCAAGGCCAACCGCGCCGAATTTGAGTTTGTCCGCGACCGCATCGTGGCCGAACTCGAAGGAGACGTGAAGGAGGAGGAGAAGATCACGCAACTCGATTCGATCGTGCTGCCGACCGCCACTCCGGCACCGACCGGGACACAGACGCCGGCATCGGCCTCCTGATCCTCGGTGCAGACGCTCTCACCACACAAAGAACGACGAGATCATGGAACATACCCCCATTACAGGCATCATCATCGTAGCCGGAGGCAGCGGTCGCCGCATGGGAGGCTCATTGCCCAAACAGTTCCAGCTGCTCGGCAATGAACCGATGCTCGTACGGACGATCCGCACATTCGCCGCAGCTCTTCCCGGAGCTCCGATCGTTGCGGTTCTTCCGGCCGAATATGCCGCGTATTGGCACGATCTTTCGGCGCGATTCGACACCCCGTCCCATCGCATTGTCACGGGCGGCGCCGAACGCTTCGACTCGGTACGTGCCGGTATCACGGCCCTGCCCGAGGAGGTGGAACTGATCGCCGTGCACGACGGAGCCCGTCCGTTGGTCTCAACGGAGTTGATTCTGCGTACGGTGGCCTGTGCCGCAGCCTTCGGATCAGCCGTGCCGGTTGTGGCTCCGGCCGATTCGTTCCGCGAAACAGCGGGCGACACAGGGGCCTCACACATCGTCGATCGGCGCCGGCTGCGGGCCGTTCAAACCCCGCAGGTCTTCGAGGCTGCGCTGCTGCGCCGCGCCTATGCCGTAGAATACGATCCAGCCTTTACGGACGATGCATCCGTTGTTGAACGAACCGGACACGTAATCCATTTGTGTGATGGCGAACGCCGCAACTTCAAGATCACCGAACCGGAGGACCGCATTGCGGCCGAGGCTCTCCTCGCCGCGGGGGAGGCGATGCAACCGGAAGAGGAGCCACGCCAAGATCTCTCCCCCACAGCATCCGCCGCGGTCAGAGACAACACCCCGGGAGGGCATGCCTGTTGTTGCAGGAATCGGATCGGAACCGCCCGGAATCAGCCGGCGGCAGATACATGCAGCTCCGGACAATGCGCCTGCCCACGTGAGACGGATGCCCCTGCCGGCAAAGCCCCCCGGGACCCGTATGACTTTGCATCGGGCGGCGCCGGAGCCATACGATAAGCTGCAGCTCCAACAGTTACGCTCTGGCCATACGGGACCTCAGCGCACCACCCACTCCAGCCGCAACAGCAGACAATCGTTCCGAGGAGGGTCCCCGCCTTCCCATGGACAACCGCCCCAACCATTCCGAAAAAACGGGGACACCACGCGAAAGGTGTACCCGAGAATACATAAACACGATGAAAACCGTATATAAATACCAATTCGGCCGCCGCATCCTCTATTGGACGACGTTTCACATCGTACTCTTCGTGCTGCTGGGGTGGCTGCTCTTCCACCTCTATGAGGGCGGCTACCTCTCGGCCTGGTTCACCTCGTTCGTCGGAGCGATCATCGCCCTCATGGTGCTCTCGATCCCGCGCCAGATCGTTGTAACGGAGGAGACCGTACAGGTGCGCTGCCTGCTTGACATCACGGAGATTCGCCGCGACGAGATCGCCTCCGTACGCCGTGTGCCGGCCCGGGAGATGAAGTGGTTCCTACCACTCTTCGGCGGCTGCGGATTCTTCGGCTTTTATGGACATTACCTCGACCTGAAAGATTTCGACCGGATAAAGATCTATGCCTCCGAGTGGCGCAATTTTGTCGAAATTGTCGACATCTACGAGGAGCGGCTCTATGTTTCGTGCGCCGATGCCGACCGCCTGGTTGCCGAACTCTCCTCCACACTGAAACCCCACCCGTTTTTTGACCCCGAATCAGCCTCCGAGCAGGACCCCGCAGAGGATGCGACACCGCAAACGGATGAGTTTCCCCGGTCGAAAGAGGACGCGTCGAGCCAGGACCAACCGTAGACCACCCTCCCGCTGAACCGGCTCTACCCTTCCGCCCCGCATTTTCTCCCCCCCCCAAAAAACGGCAAGCGCCCCTGACTGCACACGTCAGGGGCGCTTGCTTGCGCATACTCGGAGCAGGCAACCCGAACCTCCAGAACCGTTCGAGAAAGCCCGCGACGCCCGAGTTCGATCAATTGATATTCGGAAGATAGGAGTAATCGCGCGAATAGTGCATCATCTGCTCCACGTAGTTGGCCGGATAGGAGATCTTCACATCGACCACCTTGCCGTCCTGTTCAACCAGCTCATACTCCGGATTCACAAAACCGCCATAAGGTTCGATGTGCAGTGCCGCGTAGCGCCTCAGCACCTCATCATGCAACTTCTGATCAACCAGAACGCCATACTGCTCCACCATGGCCGCACCGGCCTCGTAGTCACCCTCGGACTTGATTCGCTGCACTTCGTAGAGCATCTTGCCGAAGAGCGTACGCAACTGGTCGAAATCGTTGACCACGACATACGTCTTGCCATCCTGCTCAACCCACTCGATCACGTTGTCGGCCTTACCCTGCTCGTAGCACCACTCGGCAATCAGCTTGCGGTTGCGCATGTGCGACTCCTCGACGTTCTTGCCCGGCTCGATACGCGACAGCTGCGTCATCAGTCCGTTCATGATGTAGTTGGCATATTGCGCCTTGGCCACATCGAGCGACGGTACCAGCCCCAACTCGACCAGTTTCGGATCGCCCAGATAGTAGAGTGCAAAGAGGTCGGCCCGCGCCTCCTCGAGCGTTGACCCGTAGCTCTTCAGTTCCGAGCCCTTGACTCCCGGAGCGAGCTGACCCGAGCCGTGTCCCAGACACTCGTGCAGATCGGTGTGCAGGTCATCACCCAGTTTGCCGTACTGCTTCACGCGCTCGCGATCCTCGGAACGCAACATGAACTCCTCGAGTGCTCCGTCGCCTTTGGCCGCCTGCTTGTAGGCATAGGTAATGTTGTCGATCGTCACCGACTTCGAGCCGTACTCCTTGCGAATCCAGGCCGAATTGGGCAGGTTGATGCCGATCGGCGTCGACGGATAGCAGTCGCCACCAAGCATGGCCGCCGTGATGACCTTGGCCGAAACGCCCTTCACCTGCTCCTTGCGGTACTCGGGCGCCACGGGCGAATGGTCCTCAAACCACTGGGCATTCTCGGAGATGATCTCCGTACGACGGCAAGCCTCCTCGTCGCGGAAGTTCACGAGCGACTCCCACGACGCCTTGCGACCCAGCGGGTCGCCGTAGTCCTCGATGAATCCGTTGACGAAATCGACGTTCGAAACCGTATCCTTCACCCAGAGGATATTGTAACGGTCAAACTCGCGCAGATCGCCCGTCTTGTAGTAGTTGACGAGTGCCGCGATGGTCTCCTTCTGCGGACCATCGGCCACGGCTTCGGCCTTTTCAAGCCAGTAGACGATGCGCTCAATAGCCGGCGAATACATGCCACCTACCTTCCAGACATGCTCACGAATGGTGCCGTCGGCCTCCTTCACCAGTTTCGAGTTCAGACCGTAGGAGATCGGCTCGGGATCGTTGTGGTCGACCCTCTCGCCATAGAACTTCTCGACTTCGGCCTGCGTCACCCCTTCGTAGTAGTTGCTGCACGACGAGGCCACCATGTCGACGCCGGCACGCTGATCCAGTTGCGAACGGTAGAGCTCCGGATCGAAGATGGCGCGGCAGACCTCGTCACGCAGGTCGTTCAGCTCACCGAAGTGCTCGGCCGGAATCGTGGCGATCACCTCGCGCAGATAGGTCTCCGAAAATCCGGGCACGAACTTGTCGTTCGAGTAGTGGTGATGAATACCGTTTGCAAACCAAACCTTCTTGAGGTACTTCTCCAGCTCCTTCCAGTCGTTGCACGTGCGGTCACCCGCGTAGTCGGCATAGACCACCTCGAGCGTGCGGCGGATGGGCAGGTTAAGTCGGAAATTCTGGTCGTAGATGATGTCGCGGCCACACTTCGCCGCCTCGGAGAGGTAATAGACCAACTCCTTCTCGCGCAGCGGCAATTCGGCGAATCCGGGGACCTCGTAGCGCATGACCTTGATGTCGTCGAAACGGTCGACGATCCACGGAGTTTCGCCCTGAGGCTCCGCGCCGCACGAAGCCAAAGTCGTAGTAATAAGTGCCATAGATGCAATTGTAACGATTTTTTCCATCAGCATTTGGGTTTGAATTTCTCCAAAGGTAGCGCTTTTTATCCTATTTTTCTTCATAATGTCTGGAGTAATTTCTAACTTTGCCGCACTGATTCAAAATCAGCATCCAACAATGCAAGTATTTCATACGGTAAAGGAGCTCCGCGCCGCACTCGACGGCCGCGAGCAATCGACCCTCGGGTTCGTCCCGACCATGGGGGCCCTGCATGCCGGCCACCGCTCGCTGGTGGAGCGCGCCCGGCGTGAAAACGACACGGTCGTGGTGAGCGTCTTCGTGAACCCCACGCAATTCAACGACAAGAACGACCTGCGCAGCTATCCGCGCACGCCCGAAGCCGACGCCCGCCTGCTCGAAGAGGCTGGTGCCGATTTCGTGCTGATGCCCTCGGTCGAGGAGATCTACCCCGAACCCGACACGCGCACGTTCGACTTCGGTCAGATCGACAAGGTGATGGAGGGCGCCACGCGTCCGGGCCACTTCAACGGAGTAGCCCAGGTCGTAAGCCGTCTGTTCGATATCGTGCGTCCGGCACGCGCCTATTTCGGCGAGAAGGACTTCCAGCAGATTGCCATCATCAAGGCGATGGTCGAGCAGCTGTCGCTTCCGGTCGAGATCGTCGAATGCCCCATCGTGCGCGGTGAGGACGGACTGGCCCTCTCGTCGCGCAATACGCTGCTTGATCCCGCACACCGCGCCGCCGCCCCTCACATCTATGCCTCGCTGCGTGCAGGCGTCGAGCGTTCGAAGACGATGACGCCGGCCGAACTGACGGCCTGGGTCACGGCCGAGGTGGAACGCGACCCGCACCTGAAGGTAATCTATTTCAAGGTGGTGGACGCCCGCACGATGCAGGAGGTCCGCACGTGGGACGAATCGTCCCGCATCCAGGGCTGCATCGCCGTGCAGGCCGGTTCGGTACGTCTGATCGATAACATCCGCATACGATAATGAAATTCCAGGTCGAAGTCATCAAATCGAAGATTCACCGCGTCACGGTGACGCAGGCGAATCTGAACTACGTGGGCAGCATCACGATCGACGAGGCGCTCATGGAGGCCGCCAACCTGATCGAGGGCGAGAAGGTGCAGATCCTCGACATCAACAACGGCGAACGCTTCGAAACCTACATCATCAAGGGCGAGCGCAACAGCGGCTGCATCTGCCTGAATGGCGCCGCAGCCCGCAAGGTGCAGGTGGGCGACATCGTGATCATCGCCTCCTATGCGCAGATGGATTTCGAGGATGCCAAACAGTTCCGTCCGTGGATCGTCTTCCCGGATACGGCAACGAACCGGCTGATCGACTAGTTTGGCCTGAGTGCCGGTGAAGAGATTGCCGGCCGCCGTCAGTAAGTTGAAGTTTTCCAAGCGGACCGTTCCCCGTGACAACGAGGAGGGCCCGCTTGCTCTTTTAGGGCGTCAAGAGGCAGACCCGAGCGCGTGAATCATACTTTTTTCGTATCTTTGACAACAAACTCTCAGACCAAACCTTCCGCCCAATGGATATCCTGCTCTCCATACTCGCCTTCGTGTGCACCCTCGTCGGCATCGTCGGCTGCGTCGCCCCCCTGCTTCCGGGTCCCGTACTGAGTTTCGTCGGCCTGCTCTGCGCCTACGGATGCAGCTACTCGTCGATCTCGGTCACGGCTCTGCTCCTCTGGCTCGGCGCCACCGTCGCAGTCTGCCTGGCCGACTACTTTCTGCCGGCCTACATGACCCGCCTGATGGGCGGCTCGCGCGCCGGCGAGATCGGAGCCACGATCGGCATGATCGTCGGCATGATCTTCTTCTTTTCGGTCATCAGCCTCATCCTCTGCCCCTTCATCGGCGCCGTGATCGGCGAACTGATTCACGACCGCACCGACTCGGCACGCGCCTTCCGCAGCGGATTCGGCTCGTTCGTTGCCTTTGCCGTCGGCACCGGGATCAAACTCGTGGTCTGCGTCGGAATCTTCATCCATGTCGTGGCCGACACGTGGGGACCGCTGCGCGATGCCGTTGTTTCGCTCTTCTGACGACCGAACAAACGATCACCTCATAAGGAAATAGAGAAGAAAGGCCGGAACATTGTGCAGCATGTGTGCGCATACGGCCGGCACGAACCCATTACGCAGACGGATGTAGCCATACAGCACGCCCGAGGGCACCTTCAGCAAGAGGTTGCAGACGACATAAAGTCCCACACCCCAGGACATGAGATCGTTCCAGGTGTAATTCAGCCCGTGCAGCAGGGCAAAAAGCACGGCCAACGTATAAAAATAGACCGGATAGCCGATCTTCCGACCGCAGCGGTTCACAAGCCAGCCCAAAGCCCCGCCCACGATCAGTGCAAGCGCGATCCGCACAGGCAGCCGATCGAGTGAATAGAGGGAGCCGAATCCGAGCGCCGAAATCAACACGAAGGCCAGCACCCCAGCCGAAACATAGATGTTGCCGCGGGTACGCACCAATCCCAGCCGAAAACCCAACTCTTCGACCACGGGCGGCAGCAACAGCACCAACCACAAGGGATATTGCGTCGGATCGGTCGCCTGTACCGGGGTTTCAACCCCACACACAGCAAAGAGCAGGACCAGGACGGGCTGACTTACGAGCGACCAGACCAGATTGACGAACGTGAAGAGAAGCCACACGCGGAAGCCTCCACGGTCGACCTGCTCGGTCGGAGCGGCAAGAAAACGGCAAAAATCCCTCAACATATCCTTCCTGTTTGCATACAAAGGTAACAAGAACTGCATTACCACACACCAGACACCCCAATAAAAACATGGAGTCCGGCTTCTTCCCAGCCTGTTGCAGCGGAAAGAATCCGGACTCCACACATATGGTTCAGCCCCGCTGATGCCCGCTGCCTAGCAAGGCGCCGACGGGACGGTCGAATCAATAACGATAGTGGTCGGCCTTGTAGGGACCCTCGACCTTCACACCGATGTAGTCAGCCTGCTTCTGGGTCAGCGTCGTCAGCTCGACGCCGAGGTTGTCCAGGTGCAAACGGGCGACCTCCTCATCGAGATGCTTCGGCAGGCGGTAAACCCCCACCTCCATCGGCTGCTTCCACAACTCCATCTGAGCCAGACATTGGTTCGTGAAGGAGTTCGACATCACGAACGAGGGGTGTCCCGTCGCGCAGCCGAGGTTCACCAGACGCCCCTCTGCCAAGATAAAGATCGAATGGCCATCGGGGAAGGTGTATTTATCGACCTGCGGTTTGATGTTGGTCCGCACGGCCGCCGACTTCTCGAGACGAGCCATCTGAATCTCGTTATCGAAGTGACCGATGTTGCAGACAATCGCCTGGTCGCGCATCCGCTCCATGTGCTCGAGGGTAATGATGTCGCAGTTGCCCGTACAGGTGACAAAGATGTTGCCTTCGGCCAGTGCGCTCTCCACGGTCTTGACCTCGAAACCCTCCATCGCGGCCTGCAACGCGCAGATCGGGTCGATCTCCGTGACGATCACGCGTGCACCGTACGAACGCATCGAACGCGCACAGCCCTTGCCCACATCGCCGTATCCGCATACGACGACCACCTTGCCGGCGATCATCACGTCGGTCGCACGCTTGATGCCGTCGGCCAGCGACTCGCGGCAGCCATAGAGGTTGTCGAACTTCGACTTCGTGCACGAGTCGTTGACGTTGATGGCCGGCACGAGCAGTTCGCCCGCCTCCTGCATCTGGTAGAGACGGTGCACACCCGTCGTAGTCTCCTCGCTCACGCCGCGCCACTCGGCCACCGTGCGGTGCCACTTTTCGCGATCCTCTGCAAGGATGCTCTTCAGCGTCGCAAGGATCACCTCCTCCTCGTAGGACGAGGGTTCGTAGTCGAGCGTCGAGGCGTCTTTCTCGGCCTTATAACCTTTGTGAATCAACAACGTGGCGTCGCCGCCGTCGTCAACGATCAACTGCGGGCCCTTGCCGCCGGGAAATGACATGGCCATCGCCGTGCACCACCAGTACTCGGGCAGCGTCTCGCCCTTCCACGCAAAGACCGGAATACCGCGCTCAGCCATGGCAGCGGCAGCATGGTCCTGCGTCGAGAAGATATTGCACGAACACCAGCGCACGTCGGCACCCAATTCAACGAGCGTCTCGATCAGCACGGCCGTCTGAATCGTCATATGCAGCGAGCCCATCACGCGCACGCCTTTCAACGGTTTCAGCGGACCGTACTTGCGGCGTACGGCCATCAGTCCGGGCATCTCATGCTCCGAAATTTCGATCTCTTTACGTCCCCACTCGGCCAGCGACATGTCGGCCACCTTATAGGGGATGGATAAGTCTAAAAACATGATTGTATATTGGTTTAATAGTCTTCTCTATCTTTTGCTCATATACGTGCGTTCCGTTCGTCGTTCCGCCACGCTCCAAGCCTCACCTGCGGCGCACAGCGCAGGCATCTGACGAGGCGTTCACCTCCGTTTCGCCCCGCTCGGATGGCCCCGGCTTCCCCGCCGGCCCGGCATCCCCCAAGGCCAGGATCTCCGCCCGGTCGCGCGCAATCTGTGCCTGCAACTCCTCGAGCGAAGCGAAAGTTCGTTCGCTCCGGATGCGGCAACCAAGTTCAACACGCAGTCGCTGTCCGTAAAGGGAGCCTTCGAAGCCGAACAGATGGGTCTCCAAACGTCGTTCGGTCTCCCCGACCGACGGATTGCGGCCGAGGTTTGACATCGCACGATAACGCATGCCCTCTTCCGTCTCGGCCCACGAGGCATAGACCCCGTCTTCGGCCGCGAACCCCTCGGGGACGGAGAGGTTGGCCGTCGGGAAGCCCAATTTGCGTCCCAACCGGCGTCCTTCGGTCACGACTCCTTCGATCACCAGGCCCTCCCCACTCATATCTTGTCCGTGAGCTGGCGCACCAGCCTGTATTGTGAGAAGAACTCCTTGGCAAAGACACGCAGCACCGTGTAGGAGGGAATGGCCAACAACATACCGAGGATTCCGGCTACCGAACCGGCAATCAGGATCACCAGGAAGACCTCCAGCGGATGGGCCTTCACCCGTTCGGAGTAGAGTGTCGGCTGCAGCACGAAATCATCGAGGCTCTTGATCACAAGCAGCGACGCCACGATGGTGAAGACCGTGTGTCCGATGGTCATCCCCTCGATCGGACTCACCACGCCCAGAAAAGCCGAAATGATTCCGCCAATAAGCGGTCCGGCATAGGGAACGACATTCATCACACCCATGATCAATCCGATGAAAAAGGCATCCGAAGCAGGCATTCCGAAGGCCATCATCGTCAACGAGACCGCGATCAGCAGCAAGGTACTTTCGCTCAGTATGCCGACAAAGTAGCGTGACAGCAGAACCGTAATCGAGTCCAATGCCCGCTGCACGTTCTCGGCATAACGCGACGGAAAGATCGCAATGACCATTCTGAAAAAGAGTCCCTCATCCTTGAGAAAGAAAAAGGTGATGAACGAGATCGAGAACAGGGCGATGACGGACGATACCGTCAGCCCGACGATCGACGAGAAGATCGTATTGATCGACCCGAGGTTCACGATGCTTCCCAGCGATTTGACCAGCGTCTCGGCCAGCGACACCTGCGCATCGGGTATGGCGAAGAAGGAATGGAGGTACTCCTGCACATGCTGCACGGGGTCCTCGATGCTCTGCAGCACGGAACTGAAGTCGAGCGTCGAGAATTGGTATACCTTGTCGAAGACGAGCGGCACAAAAAGCGTGCAGAAGGTAGCAAAGAGCACCCAGATCAGCAACAGCGTAATCAAAGCGGCTATTCCGCGCGGGATGCGCCACTGCCGCACATGCACCCGGGCCAGCCAGTCTACCAGCGGACGTCCCATAATGGCCAGCACGGCCGACACCAGAATATAGATGACGATCGACGAGAAATACCACACCACAAAGAGGATCGCCGCCGTAATGGCAGCGCCCACAAGGAACTTGAGCAGCGTCTGAGGTGTGGCAGTCATGGATTCGTGTACCTGTGTTTTCAGCTCTTCCGGTGAGGCAGGCGGGCAATCGGAGTCTGCGAACCGATGACCGGATCGCCAATCTCAACCAACAGTTCGCTGTCCCTGGGTATGAGCACATCAATTCTCGAGCCGAACTTGATGAAACCCGAAACGCTGTTCTGCTCTACGGGAGTCCCCACCTTCATGTAGGAAACGATGCGTCGGGCAATCAATCCCGCGATCTGACGGAACAGTACCCGGCGGCCGTCGGCCATACGGATTACGGTTGTCGTGCGTTCGTTCTCGGTCGATGATTTCGGATGCCAGGCCACCAGGAACCGTCCCGGATGATACTTGAAATATTCGACCTCGCCACCCACCGGCACCCAGTTCATGTGCACGTTGGTGATCGACATGAAAATCGAGATCTGCATCATATCCTCCTCGAGGTACTCCGATTCGCGCACCACCTCCGTCACCACCACCCGGCCGTCGCACGGGGCAAAGACCAGATCGGCATCGTGAATCCGCACGCGCCGCGGCTCACGGAAGAAGGCGACAATAAAGAACCAGAACAGCAACAGCAGCACCGTCGAGAACCACATGAGGCTGACGCCGGCGTGCTGCGAAAGCAGATAACGGATCAACCACCAGCACAGCAGGCAGAAGACACCCGAAAGGAGAATAATTTTATAGCCTTCCTTATTGATTTTCATAATCGTGATTGTTTCGAGAGATCAGATCATCTCAGTCAATACCATATATACAAATACAAACGGAGCTGCCAGCAGCAATGCATCGAACCGATCAAGCATCCCGCCATGTCCGGGCAACACGCGTCCCGAGTCCTTGACGCCTGCGGCGCGTTTGAACATCGATTCTACCAGATCACCGGCTACGCCCGTCACGGCAGCGACCAGCGCCAACCCGATCCAGAGGCCCCAGGCTGCCTGCAGATACCACGCAGCCACACACCCCATGACGATCGCACCAATCAGCCCTCCGAAGAAACCCTCCCACGATTTCTTCGGCGAGAGACGCTCGCACAAATGGTGTCGGCCGCACACCGACCCCACCAGATAGGCAAAAACATCATTCGCCCAGATGATGAAGATAAAGAAGATGACGGTCCAGGGCTGCCAGACTCCGCCCCCCGTAGGGATGTAGCAGAGCAACGACAGCGGCAGGGCCACATAAACCACCCCGAGCAACGTGGCCGCAATATTCAGGGCAGGATGTTCCTCCCGTCGGAAGAGTTCGCATACGAAGATTGCTGGCAGGATGACCAGCAGATAGAGTGTTCCGAATCGGATCAAATCCTCCACATCGAGCAGGTCGGTCGCCGCAAAAAAGTTTACCAGGAAGAGGGCAATACCGGCGGCAAACCCCATTCCGAACTGCGGACGGATTCCACCGCGGGCCGACGTCAGGCGATATAACTCATACATCCCCACGACGAGGATCACCAGCAACAGGGCGCCGAAGCTCCACTTCGAAAACAAGATGGCGACGAGCGTCACGACCGCAAGCACACATCCGCTGACGCTTCGGACCACGAGATTCTTCATCTGTTCATTCATAACAACCGCATTGGGGGGTTAGATTTACTCACCGGATGTTTCACCATTCGCCTTCGAGTCCGTCGCCGGCACGTCCGCCGCCGCAACTCCTTCCGATACGCGCTTTGCAGCGGGGGCCGATTCAGTCGATTCAGTCGATTCAGTCGATTCAGTCGATTCAGTCGATCCGGTCGTTTCGGTCGTTTCGGTCGTTTCGGTCGACGGGGCTTTCGGCTCCGCCTCCGAACGGGGCGTACGGGCTGCAGCCTCCTTCTGCTCGCGCAACAGATCTTTCTTCCGTTTACCGAAGATGCGCTCCACATCCTCCGTGAAGACCACTTCGCGTTCGAGCAACAGTTCGGCCAGCTGCTTCACGCCGTCGGCATGTTCGCGCAACACCTTTTCGGCCATGGCATAAGCCTGTTCGATGACCCGTTTGGCCTCGGCATCGATCCGGCGGGCTGTCTCCTCCGAGTAGGGCTTGGTGAGAGCCATGTCGCTCTGCCCCGTCGAATCGTAATAACTCAACGTGCCGACCGCCTCGCTCATGCCGTAATAGGCCACCATGGCATAGGCCTGCTTCGTGACGCGTTCCAGGTCGTTGAGCGCCCCGGTCGAGACCTCACCGAAGGTCAGCTGTTCCGAAACACGTCCGCCGAGCGTAGCAGCCAACTCGTCGAACATCTGTTCGCGAGTGGTGATCTGACGCTCCTCGGGCAGGTACCATGCCGCACCGAGCGCCTTGCCGCGCGGGATGATCGTCACCTTGATCAGCGGGCTGGCATTCTCGAGAATCCAGCTTACGGTCGCATGACCGGCCTCGTGGTAGGCGATGACGCGCTTCTCCTCGTCGCTGATAATCTTGTTCTTGCGCTCCAGGCCGCCGACAATGCGGTCGATGGCCGCCAGGAAATCCTCCTTTGAGACACATTTCTTATTATGACGCGCCGCAATCAGCGCCGCCTCGTTGCAGACGTTGGCAATATCGGCACCCGAGAATCCGGGGGTCTGACGCGCCAGGAACGAGCGGTCGAGCTGCGGATCGAGTTTCAACGGACGCAGATGCACTTCGAAGATCTCCTCACGCTCCTTGACATCGGGCAGCCCCACCTCGATCTGGCGGTCGAAACGTCCGGCACGCATCAACGCCTTGTCGAGGATATCGGCCCGGTTCGTGGCCGCAAGGACGATCACGCCCTGATTGGTCTGGAAACCGTCCATCTCCGTAAGAAGCTGATTCAACGTATTTTCCCGTTCGTCGTTTCCGGAGAATCCGGCATTCTTGCCACGGGCACGACCGATGGCGTCGATCTCGTCGATGAAGACGATGCACGGCGCCTTCTGCTTGGCCTGGGCAAAGAGGTCGCGCACACGCGAGGCACCCACGCCCACGAACATCTCCACAAAATCCGAGCCCGAGATCGAGAGAAACGGCACGTTGGCCTCACCGGCCACAGCCTTGGCCAACAGAGTCTTGCCCGTTCCCGGAGGGCCCACAAGCAGGGCGCCTTTGGGAATCTTGGCACCCAATTCGCGATATTTGTCGGCCTTCTTGAGGAAGTCGACGATCTCCATGATCTCGACCTTGGCCTCCTCGAGGCCGGCAACGTCCTTGAAGGTGATGCGCTTGGCGTTGTCCTTGTCAAAGACCTGCGCCCGGGCTTTGCCCACATTCATGAGGCCGCCACCGGCACCGCCGCCGGCATTGCGCGACATCGAACGCATGAGGAAGATCCACACGCCGATGATCAGCACCCACGGCAGCAGGTTGATCAGCAGATTGGACCAACTGCGGTCTTCGTTCTCGTAGATCACCGGCACGACCTGGCCCGAGGCCTCCTCGGCTGCACTCAGGTCCTCACGAAACGAATCGACCGATCCGATCGTGAAGGTCAATTGCACGCCGTTCTGCGGCATCCGCCGGAAACGGTTGTCGGTCGGATCGTTGCGGTACTTCTCGATGGCCTCCTTCGTAAGGAAGATCTGAGCCTTATCGCGATTCAGGATCTGGATCTTCTCCACCTCGCCCCGCTCGACCATCTGTTCGACGGTGGTCCAGTCACTCTTCACGGGGCTTTCGCTCGGACTGCCAAACAGATAATAGCCCAGGATCAGAATTCCGATCAGGGCATAGATCCACATCCACGACGGACGCGGCATATTGACATTCGGTCTGTTGTTATTCGGTTTTTGTACCATAGACGGAAATTACTCTTCGTATTCATAACGGGTTGCGGGTGCATCGGCCCACAACTCCTCCAGTTTGTAGTACGACCGCATCTCGGTCTGGAAGATGTGTACCACCACATCGACATAGTCCACGGCGATCCACAGGGCATTCTGCTGTCCTTCGATACGCCAGGGTTTCTGACCGAGCTCCTCGAGGACCTTCTCCTCGATGCCGTCGGCAATGGCCGCCACCTGCGTGGTGGAGTCGGCATTGCAGATCACGAAGTGAGAGGTGATGGCACCTTCGAATCCCGTGAGATCGAGCGATACGATATTCTTACCTTTTTTATCCTCTATCGCGCTGACAATGGTCTGAATCAATTTATCCATAAAATTTACATAAGGTCTATAACCGGACAAAGATATGAAAAAAAAGAGGAAAAGCCGAAGCGCTTTCCGCCGAATTTCGTTCCATACGGGAACAAAGGGGTTCCAAAAGGCCCGATCAGTGGGACATACACCCCAGAATCGTCGAGGTCAGGGCCTTGATGATGGAGTTCTTGACATAGGTCCGACGCACCGCCACGGCGATCTTGCGCGATGTGGCCCCCTTGGCCAGCGTCTTGAGCTGCGCACGGTGTTCGGCCGGGATGTACTCGATCGCCATCTCAGGGATGATCGTCAGGCACGACGTGCAGTCGACGATGCGCATCAGCGTATCGAGCGACCCCGACTCGAAGGAGTAGTGCGACGGCATGCTGCGCTTCGCCTGACAGAGTTCGATCACCTGGTCGCGCATGCAGTTTCCGGGGCTGAGGATCACCAGATCCTTCAGATCGATATCCTCGATGCGGATGTTCGACCGCTCGAAAAGCGGGTTGTTGGGCGAAACGTAGGCATAGAACCGGTCGCTGAAGAGCTCCTGCTCGTTGATTCCCTCGCCACAGGTACCCCCGGCCACAAGGGCCGCATCGAGCCGGTCACGACGCAACGCATCGACAATGTCGGCCGTCACCATCTCCGAAATTTCGAGTTCGACCTTCGGATAGTCGTGCACGAACGTAGGCAGAAACTTATGCAACAGGTAGGGAGCAATGGTCGGAATGACTCCCAAGCGCAGTTTGCCGGCCGTTTCACCCTTGAGCTCCGCAACCGACTCCTTGATGCCGTCGTAGGCCTTGAGCGTCTCGCGGGCATGTGCCAGGACCACCTCACCTGCTTCGGTCGGAATCACGGGTTTCTTCGATCGATCGAGTAACACCACCCCAAGCTCCTCCTCCAGGGCCTTGACCTGCATGCTCAGGGAGGGTTGGGTCACAAAACAGTGTTCGGCCGCAGCCGAAAAGCTGCCGCAATTAGCCACGGCAAGCAGGTATTCGAGTTGGATGATCGTCATGACAAAGGAGGTTTCTTTATTTACTGAGACAAATATATAAAAAAAATCTATATCCAAACCCCTTTTTAGGTTACCGACGCATTTTTTCGTAAGTTTGCGGAATTGAATCCGAACACTCTTTTTTTTGACACACACATGGCAAAAATCATCCTGACGGGCGACCGCCCGACCGGCAAACTCCACCTCGGCCACTACGTCGGCTCACTGCGCCGACGCGTCGAATTGCAGGAATCGGGCGAATACGACCGGATCTTCATCATGATCGCCGACGCACAAGCCCTCACCGACAACGCCGACGATCCCGAAAAGGTGCGCCGCAACGTCATCGAGGTGGCGCTCGACTACCTCTCGTGCGGTCTGGATCCAACCCGCTCGACGATCTTCATCCAGTCGCAAGTCCCCGAACTCTGCGAACTGGCCTTCTATTACATGAACCTCGTCACGGTACAGCGCCTGCAGCGCAACCCGACCGTGAAGGCCGAAATACAGATGCGCGGTTTTGCCGAGAGCGCCGTCGAGGGCGATACGCAGCAGCGTGCCGGCATCCCCGTGGGCTTCTTCACCTACCCGATCAGCCAGGCGTCGGACATCACCGCCTTCAAGGCGACAACCGTACCGGCCGGTGAGGATCAGGAGCCGATGCTCGAACAGACACGCGAGATTGTCCATAAATTCAACTCGATCTACGGTCCGACACTTGTCGAACCCGAAATCCTGCTTCCGACCAACGCCGCCTGCCTGCGTCTGCCGGGCACCGACGGCAAGGCCAAGATGTCGAAATCGCTCGGCAACTGCATCTACCTCTCCGACTCGGCCGAAGAGCTGCGCAAGAAGGTGATGGGCATGTATACCGATCCGGACCACCTGCGCGTGGAGGATCCCGGCAAGGTCGAGGGCAATACGGTCTTCACCTACCTCGACGCCTTCTGCCGTCCGGAGCATTTCGAGCGCTACCTGCCCGACTATGCCTCGCTCGACGAACTGAAGGCCCACTACCGCCGCGGCGGTCTGGGCGACGTGAAGGTCAAGAAGTTCCTGATCGCCGTGCTGAACGAGACGCTCGAACCGATCCGCCGGCGCCGCGCCGAATACGAACAGCACATCGAGGAGGTCTACCACATGCTCGAAGCCGGCTCGAAAACCGCCCGTGCAACGGCTGCCGCCACGCTCGACGAGGTACGTGCCGCCATGCGTATCAACTACTTCGATGACCGCGAACTGATCGAATCACAAGCCGCCCAATACCGCGCCGCGCAGCAAAAATAAACGCCTGGGCCCCCTATTCCTACGACGATGAAGCTTCGCAAATACCTTCGCAAGGCGGCCGCATGGCTACATACGGACCGTTTCTATGCCCGGTTTCTTTACCTGACGCGGCGCCTGAGCACCAGTCAGGTACTGATGCTGTTGGCCGTTGTGATCGGCATCCTGGCCGGTCTGGGCACCTACTTCTTCGAGGTGCTGCTCTATGCCATCAAAAGCTGCCTGGTGAACTGGTTCCCGGTGAACAAGGCCCACTTTCTCTTCCTGATCTACCCGGCCATAGGTATTGTCCTGGCCACACTCTTCGTGAAGTACATCGTCAAGGACAACATCTCCGAGGGGGTGACGCGCGTCTTCTATGCCATGTCGCGACGCAATTCGCGCATCGCATCGCACAACTGCTGGACCTCGATCGTCGGCGGCGCCACCACCATCGGTTTCGGTGGTTCGGTGGGTCCCGAGGCCCCGATCGTCCTCACGGGCGCAGCCATCGGTTCGAACGTTGCACGACTTACGCGGCTCAACTACAAATACACCACCCTGTTGCTCTGCTGCGGCGCCGGTGCGGCGCTGGCCGCGATCTTCAAGGCACCGATCACGGGCGTGGTCTTCGTCTTCGAGATCCTGATGCTCGACCTCACGGCCGGATCGGTCATCCCGCTGCTCATCGCCTCGGTCACGGCCACGACGATGGCCTTCATGCTGCGGGGCTTCGATCCCATTCTGGCCGTCACGCTGAAGCCCGAGGATGCCTTCCAGCTGCGACAGATCCCGCTCTTCATCCTGCTGGGCGTCCTCTGCGGACTGATGGCCTACTACTTCTCGACGGTCAATGCCAAGATCGGCGGGTGGTTCAAACGCCGCAAAAACCAATATACGCGCTGGATTGCCGGCGGTCTGGTACTCGGCATCCTGATCTTCGTCTTCCCGCCCCTCTACGGCGAGGGATACGAGGGCTTCTCGTCGCTCATGAACGGCAACGCCCGCGAATTGTTCGACAATTCGCTCTTCTATGCCTTCCGCGACATCGACTGGGTGGTCCTGCTCTTCATTGCCGCCACGATGTTCTTCAAGGTAGTGGCCATGGCCTCGACCAACGCCGCGGGCGGTGTCGGCGGAACGTTTGCACCGTCGCTCTTTGTCGGCGCCTTCCTCGGCGCCTTCACGGCCCTGCTCTTCAACATGCTCTTTGACTGGCACCTGTCGCTTGTCTCGTTCACACTCGTGGGCATGGCCGGCGTGATGGCCGGCGTGATGAATGCTCCGCTCACATCGATCTTCCTCATCGCCGAATTGTCGAACGGTTACGGCCTCTTCATCCCGCTGATGATCACAACCTGCATCTCGTTCGCCGTGGACTACTACCTCGACCCCGACTCGATCTATACCAAACAGTTGCGTATCAACGGTGAACTGCTCACAACGGACAAAGACGAATCGGTCTGCGTCTTCCTGCATCTCGACGAGTTGATGGAGACCGATTTCACCCCCATCCACACCAACACGACCTTGGGAGAACTCGTGCAGATCATCGCCACGGCCCACCGCAACATCTTCCCCGTGACGGATCGCCACGGCCGTCTGCTGGGTGTCGTGCAACTCGATGAGATCCGCGAAGACATGTTCCATCCGGAGAAATACGGCAATCCGATCAGCGATTACATGACCCCTCCGCCGGACCGCATCCTCGAACACGAATCAATCCGCAGCATCCTCCCGAAATTCGAGGACAAACATACGTGGATGCTGCCCGTTGTCGACAAAAACGGCCGCTACCTGGGCTTCATCTCCAAATCGCGGATTCTGAACGCCTACCGCGAGCAGCTGGTGAAGATCTCACAATAAGCTGCAGCCCGCACACAACACCCTGCTTGCGGCGCCCTCCCGGGTATCCGTCACCAAGACGCCCGACAACCGGCACCCGACACAGAGTAAAACACCGACCCGAACCCCATTTATCTCGACCCACCATGCAACACGACCTTCAGAACAATGACCTGGCCTCCGCCCTGCGGAGCTGCCCATGGAGCGACGAACTGGACTGTGCCATCACGGTGTGTGACACCGAAGGCATCGTACTCTATCAGAACCGGCGCTCGATCGCCGTCAATGGCGACGTGCGCGGCACATCGCTCATTCCCTGCCACAACGAACGTTCGCGTGGCATCATCACCCGCCTGCTGAACGAAGGGGGCAAGAACGTCTACACGATCCACAAACGCGGCGTCCGCAAACTGATCTACCAGACAGTATGGCGTCGCGAAGGTACGGTAGCCGGCCTGGTGGAGTTCTCGCTCGAGATTCCCGAAGAGATGCCCCACTACGACCGCGGATAACGGATCGTCCGAAACTGCATCCGAATTTTCAGCGGCCCCCTTTTCAGGGGGCCGCTGCATTTTTCGGACGAAAAGTAAAATGTAAAAAAAGTCTTACAAACTTGTATTATTGTAAACAATACATTACATTTGCATCAGACAAGATAGGAAAACGGCCGTTTCGATTTATGCATTGTCCAACCTTAAAATTCGCAAACGCAATGAAAACGATGCTTCTTCCCCACCGTTACCGTGCGATCGGATGGTGGATCCTGATTCCCACCGCTCTGCTGGGCGTCGTACTCTATTTTAACGGTTTTGACGGACTGCCCGATTTCCTGCTCCCGTCCGACCAGACAAGCCGATGGCATCAAACATTGACCTCCGAGACCGCCATACGGCTCTACAACAACGTGGCACTGATCGGCATTCTGGTCGGCACCCTGATGGTGGCCTGCTCACGCGAACGCGTCGAGGACGAGCTGACCACCGCCCTGCGCCTCGATGCCCTGCTGCTGGCGCTCTATCTGAATACGGGACTGGTCATTCTGGCGGCTCTGTGGATCTATGACTTCGACTTCATCAATGTCATGTGTTACAATCTCTTCACGCTGCCCGTACTCTTCCTGCTCCTCTTCCGGTGGAAGATCCGACGGCTGAGAAAGGAGGCCCGAAATGAAGAATAGAATCCGTGTCGAACGCGCCGAGGTGCGCATGACCCAGCAACAGTTGGCCGATGCCGTGGGCGTAAGCCGCCAGACGATCCATGCCGTCGAGACGGGACGATTCGTCCCCTCAACGGTGCTGGCCCTCAAGATTGCCCGCTGTTTTGCCAAATCCGTCGAGGAGATCTTCCGGCTCGACGACGAGGATTGACCCTGCCAAACACAAACGCCCTCCGGCCCGAAACGAGCCGGAGGGCGTTCTGCATATTACTATATATACATCAGAGTTTGATATCGTAGATCTGTATTACGCCGACCAGATGTTCCGCCTCGTCGGTCACAAGCAACGAGGTGATCTTATTCTGCGTCATCTTCTTTTCGGCCTCGATGAGCTTCTCCTCGGGACGAATGGTCTTTGGATTCCGCGTGGCAATGTCCGCAGCACGGATACCGAAGAACTCGGCCTGACGGTGCTCCATCGCACGACGGATGTCGCCATCGGTCACGATGCCGACGATGCGGTCTCCGTCACACACGACGATCAGCCCCAGACCGCCCTTGCTGATCGTATGGATCATCTCCGTCGCCGGGCAATCGGGTGACACGACCGGCAGATTCTCCTTGTGCATCACGTTGCCCACGGTCATCAGCAACCGGCGTCCGAGGCTTCCGCCGGGATGCAAGCGGGCGAAGTCGATGCTCGTGAAGCCGCGCAACTTCATCAGCGCCACAGCCAGGGCATCGCCCATAGCCATCTGAGCCGTAGTCGAGGTCGTCGGGGCCAGGTGCAGGATACAAGCCTCCTCACGCACCGCAACGTCGAGGTGTATGTCTGAATTTTTGGCCAGGGTCGATTCGCTGTTCCCCGTCATCGAGATCAACTTGTTGCCGTTCGTGTGGATAAACGGAACGATCTTGAGGATCTCGTCCGTTTCGCCCGAAAAGGAGAGGGCCAACACCACATCCTCCTTCGAGATCATGCCCAGATCGCCGTGAAACGCCTCGCCCGGATGGAGAAAGAAACTCGGCGTGCCGGTCGAAGCCAACGTGGCGGCAATCTTGCGACCGACGAGGCCCGACTTTCCCATTCCCGTAACGATCGTCTTGCCTTGTCCGGCCAGGATTGCATCCACGGCCTCCACAAACGAGTCATCGAGGCGCTGTTCGAGATCGCCCAGCGCCTCCATCTCCGTGTGCAGGGCCCGACGGGCGACGTCGAGTACCTGCTGCCTGTTCGTATCGGTCATCTTAGATCAACGTTTTGATAAGTGGTTCAAGATCCTCCAGCCGCAACATATTGGGGCCGTCGCTCAGCGCACGATCCGGATCGGGATGCACCTCAAAGAAGAAGCCGTTGGCCCCGAAGGCCGCCGCGGCATGAGCCATCGCCGGCACAAATTCGCGGTTGCCCCCCGTCTTGCCTCCTGCCGCACCGGGACGCTGTACCGAGTGCGTACAATCCATGACAACGGTCTGCGCGATCTGACGCATGTCGGCAATGTTGCGGAAGTCGACCACCAGGTTGTTGTATCCGTACATATTGCCGCGCTCCGTAAGCCAGATTTCGCGGGCCCCGGCCTCGTGCGCCTTCTCGTACGGATAGCGCATGTCAGCTCCCGAGAGGAACTGCGCCTTCTTGATGTTCACCGTACGCCCCGTACGCGCAGCGGCCAGCAGCAGATCGGTCTGGCGACACAGAAAGGCGGGAATCTGGATCACATCCACCACCTCGCCCACAGGTTGGGCCTGCCACGCTTCGTGGATGTCGGTCAGCAGACGCAACCCCCACTTCGACCGTACGTCCGAAAGCATCTGCAACCCCTTGTCGATACCGGGGCCACGATACGAGGAGATCGACGTGCGATTGGCCTTGTCGAACGAGGCCTTGAAGATGATCTCCACACCGAGTGCCTCGCGTATGTCCGACAGGCGTGCCGCCACCGTATCGAGCAACTCGGCCGACTCAATCACACAGGGACCGGCTATAAATACCTTATTATTCATACTCCGTATAGTTCAGGTTAACGCACCCGGCCGCACGCCGCACCACCCCGTGTGCTGCTGCCGCACGATCCGCAATGCAATCAACGGTTCATCTGTTTCAGGAACGCTTCGGCACGCACCAGATCCTCGGGCGTATCAATCCCGACGGTCTCAAACTCCGTGACGGCCACACCGATGCGGTATCCGTTCTCAAGCCAGCGCAACTGTTCAAGCGACTCGGCCCGCTCGAGCGGCGACTGCGGCAACGAGGCTACCTGTCGCAACACGCCGGCACGGAAGCCATACATGCCGATGTGCTTGTAAAACGTATGCCGTTCGAGCCACTCCTCGCGCGGCACACCCCGCAGATAGGGAATCACCGAACGCGAGAAATAGAGTGCCCGCGAACGACCGTCAAGCACCACTTTGGGTGAATTGGGATTTTCGAGCGCCGCCCATCCATCCGCCGGAGCAAAGGGTTTGACCAGGGTTGCAATGTCGGTCTGCGGATCGTCGAAACAACGCTTCAACGCCTCAATCTGCTCGGGACGAATGAAGGGCTCGTCGCCCTGAACATTGATAACCACGTCGTGCTCACCGCCCAACTTATCGAATGCCTCGCGGCAACGATCCGTACCGCTGCGGTGATCGGGCGAGGTCATCACGGCCCGTCCGCCGAATGCGGCAACCGCCTCGGCGATCCGCTCGTCATCCGTAGCTACGGCCACCTCGTCCACGGCGCCGGCCACCTGTTCGTAGACCCGCTGGATGACGGGCCTACCCCCCAGCACGGCCAGCGGTTTGCCCGGAAAGCGCGTCGAAGCATACCGGGCCGGAATAATTGCGATGAATTTCATCTTCACATGTATTGTATCACCATTCTCATCTTTTTTCGCGGAGCTCCACCCCGGACACACCTCGTCTCAAAACGAAGGAGCTCAGACCAACGCCAGTTTCAACACGTCGTCGTTCGTCCGTACGTAGTGGAACGTCAGCCCCTCGATGTACTCGGGTTTGATCTCGGCGATGTCCTTGCGGTTCTCCTCCGAGAGGATCAGCTCCGTGATGCCGGCCCGCTTGGCGGCCAGAATCTTCTCCTTGACGCCGCCCACGGGCAT
>CALUII010000017.1 GCA_944320665.1 uncultured Alistipes sp.
AGGCCTGCAGGTCACTCAGTCCGAATCGCTCCATCATGGTTTGTTTGGCCAGATCCGGTGTCTGAGAACTGCGGATGATGCGGATGATCTCGTCGATGTTGTCCTGGGCGATCAGCAGGCCCAATACGATGTGCAACCGCTCCTCGGCCTTGCGCAGATCGAAGCGCGTGCGGCGTACGACGACATCGTGGCGGTGATCGATGAAATGGCGGATCAGATCCTTCAGATTCAGCAACATCGGGCGGCCATTGACCAATGCGATGTTGTTCACGGCGAACGACGTCTGCAGGGGGGTGTTCTTGTACAATGTATTGAGCACGACGCTTGCCACGGCATCCTGCTTGAGGATGATGACCACCCGCAGACCGTTGCGGTCCGATTCATCGTTTACGTAGGAGATGCCCTCAATCTTCTTCTCGTTGACCAGGTCGGCAATCTTCTTGATCATCTCAGCCTTGTTGATCATGTAGGGGATCTCGGTTACGACGATGCATGCGCGGCCCGATGCCGTATGTTCGATTTCGGTTTTAGCGCGCATGATGACTCGGCCGCGGCCTGTGAGCATGGCTTCGCGCACGCCCTCGTAGCCGTAGATGATGCCTCCGGTCGGGAAGTCCGGTCCCTTGACGTATTTCAGCAGCTCCTCGCACTCGATATCCGGGTTGTCCACATAGGCGCAGCAGGCATCGACTACCTCTCCGAGGTTATGCGGGGCCATGTTCGTTGCCATACCGACGGCGATACCGCTGGCTCCGTTGACCAGCAACAAGGGAATTTTTGTCGGCAGGACGGTCGGTTCGGGAATGGTGTCGTCGAAGTTGAGAGTCCAGTCGATCGTCTCCTTGTCGATGTCGGCCATCACCTCGTCGGTAATCTTCTTCATACGGGCTTCGGTGTAACGCATGGCGGCCGGCGAGTCGCCATCCATCGAACCGAAGTTACCTTGACCGTCGACGAGCGGATAACGCATGGACCAGTCCTGAGCCAAGCGGACCATGGCGTCGTAGACCGACGAGTCGCCGTGGGGGTGGAATTTACCGAGCACGTCACCGACGATACGAGCCGACTTACGTGTGGGTTTGTCCGAGTAAAGATTGAGCTCGGCGCTCATATCGTAGAGGATGCGGCGATGGACGGGTTTCAGACCGTCGCGCACATCGGGCAGGGCACGAGAAACGATGACCGACATCGAGTAATCGATGTAGGCCGTCTTCATCTGCTCTTCGATATTGATGGGGATAATCCGTCCCACCAGACCGGCATTTTTTTCTTCTTCCGTTAGCATGTTCCGAATAGGGATTTTACATCTGTTTAACGAACAAAAATAGTGTTTTTATCCGTTTTGAGCAACTTTGGGTTGCAAATTCTCGTGTCCGGATGTAATATTTCTGATGAGACGGGGCGTTTTCGCCCCTTTTCAGCCGATTTGAGACACTCGACTGTGCCTGTTCGACAGGGGGACGGGTGTGATGGGCGTCCACAGGGCAAGGGCTTCACGGATTTTGCCCATGATTCTGGATAGGGATCGGTCGTATGATCAACGGAAATCGATGAACTCGTACCCGTCGTATGAGGTGGCATTGTAGGTCTTCGGCGCGATCGATGCATGGGCCACGTTTTGGATGACGAGGCAGATGCGTTCGCCGTCGAAATCGTATTCGATCGATTGCGGTGCGGCGGTGCGCGCATCGAGCGTCAGCGTGATGGCACTGATGCTTTGTGAGGCTTGCGGCAGGAGTGTTACGATGGCGCGATCCCCTTCCAGCCGGGTCAGTTGCGGGAGGAATTCGCTGCCGACAAAATCGAATGCGCGGGTTGGATTATCCAGAATGTTGTGGCTGTCAAGGTTTGTCCGGTCGATTGTGACCTCGCGACGGTTGTTGTCAACCTCGTAGCGGGTCTGGGCATTGCAATAGACTTCGGCATCGGCCAGTTGCAGATAATAGTTGCTGCCGGCTACCGTATATACGCCGTCGATGCTCTGCCCGTTGCTTTTGACCGAGAAACGTACCGTATAATTTCCCAACGAACGAAGGTACTCCGTCAATTTACGTAACCAAGAGTCACCTTGGGCCGATTCGGCCGGAGCGACTTGTGTCACCTGTATTTGAAGCACTCCATGGCATGAGGTGCCCCTGGGTTCGCGAGCCATGCTCCGGCAGGGGACGGCCAGGAGCAGCATGGCAAGCATAAGTGCCTGTGTACGACGTACGGAAAGAGGTGGCAACTGCATCATCGTATGTGAGTGTTGGTTTATTGCGGTTAGAAGACGCCGAGGTGCTGCAGCAGGGCCTCAAGCGACGGCAGGTCGTGGTAGAGGACGTCGCGAGGTTTGGCCCCCTCCTGTCGGCCGACGATACCGGCTCGTTCGAGCTGCAGCATGATGCGTCCGGCCCGGTTGAATCCGACCTCGTAGTTGCGCTGGATCATGGAGGTCGAGATCGAGCCACCCGATACGGCGGCGCGGGCGATTTCGGCAAACAGGGTGTCGTATTTCATCGGAGCGCCGCTCTCGTGGTTGCCCGACGGGGCCTCGCTGCCAGTTTCGGGCGTATAATCCGGAAGTGCGTAGGCGGATGTGTAGCCCTGTTGTTTGGAGATGTAGTCGACGATGCGTTCCACTTCGCGTGTTTCGACCAGAGCACACTGGATGCGGGTCAACTCCCCATCTTTCGAGAAGAGCATGTCGCCGCGACCGATCAGCTGGTTGGCCCCCGGTTGGTCGATGATCGTACGCGAGTCGATCATCTGCATCACGCGGAAGGCGATACGGGCCGGGAAATTGGCCTTGATGCCGCCTGTGATGACCTTCACGTCGGGGCGCTGTGTGGCAATGATCAGATGGATGCCGATGGCACGCGCCTTCTGAGCCAGACGCATCACGGGGCCCTCGACTTCGCGCGCGGTCATGATGAGGTCGGCGAACTCGTCGACCACGACCACAATATAGGGCAGGTAGCGATGACCGTGCTGCGGGTTCAGACGCCGCGACGTGAACTTTTCGTTGTACTCGGCAATGTTGCGTGCACCGGCTTTTTTGCAGAGTTCCAGCCGGTTGTCCATCTCCACACACAGGGCGTTGAGGGTGTATACAGCCTTTTTCGGGTCGGTGATGACCGCCTCCTCTTCCGACTCCATCTTGGCGAGAAAATGCTTCTCGATTTTGGCATAGAGCGAGAATTCGACCATCTTGGGGTCGATCATCACGAACTTGAGCTGCGACGGGTGTTTCTTATAGAGCAGCGAGGTGATGATTGCATTCAGTCCGACGGATTTACCCTGTCCCGTGGCGCCGGCGACGAGCAGGTGAGGCATCTTGGCCAGATCGAAGACGTAGTTTTCGTTTTGGATCGTGCGGCCGATCACCACTGGGAGTTCGGCTTTCGACTCCTGGAAGCGCATGGAGCGGATGGCCGAATACATCGACACAATCTGTTTGTCGCGGTTCGGCACCTCGATACCGATGGTGCCCTTGCCCGGTATCGGAGCGATGATACGAATGCCCAAAGCCTTGAGGCTTTGCGCAATGTCGTTCTCCAGCCCCTGGATCTTCGAAATTTTCACGCCTTGGGCCTGCACAATTTCATAGAGCGTCACCGTGGGGCCGACTGTGGCTTTGATTCGCTGAATGGGAATGTTGAAGTATTTGAGCGTCTCCTCGATCCGGGATTTGTTCTCGTAAATTTCTTCATCGCTCACCTCCGAATCCGAAATATAATCTTCGAGCAACGAGATCGGCGGGCGATGGTAGTTGACCAGATCTTTCAGCGGGTCGTATGCTTCGGTCGTAATCTTGCGCTCGTCCATCATCTGGGCCTTGTGCTCCTCGACCGTAACGACCAGGCCTTCTGATGCAGCCGATGCCGATTGGGACGCTTCTGAAGCGTGTGAAGTCGCCTGTGGATGAGGAATATTGCTCATGTCTGATCCTGTCCCGTTCGTTGTGTGGACAGACGGAATGGAGGATTCCGAATCGACAATACGCGGTTCCGGCTCCAGAGTGACTTCGATCAACCCCTCGTCGGCTTGGGACAGGCTCGATGGAGACTGCCTGGAGTGTGTGTCGGTCTGTAATGAAGCCGGGCGTTGTGTGGTGGAATGCAGTCCGTTGGAATCGTCCAGGGTCAATTCGGTCAGGCCCTCGATCTCTTGAGGCCCGTCTGTCGGGGCCTCCTGCAGGCCTGAAAGCAATCGTTCGGCTACGACGGGGTCTATGCCCGTTTGCGAGGGATGTACTTCTCCTTCGTCCGTGAGGTCGAGCTCGATCAAGCCGTCCTCGCCCATGACTACGCGTCCCGGGGCCGAACGGCGTGTGTCGGTTACCGCTTCGGCGGGCAAAGCAACGCCCCGGAGAGTCGCCTGCGACTCGTCGGTTGTCAATTCCACAAAGGGACTGTCGTCCGTCGTTCCGACAGGTTCTGGTTGCGGACGTTCCGTTGTGAATGTGTCGTCCGCGATATTGGCTGGAGCTTCGTTCGGAGTGGAGTGTGTGGTCGGGCGTTCGACTTCGGTTGGAACCGGTTGCGCAGCCGACCGTAGAGAGGACGCCTCTGTCGAGACGACGTGTGCCGTATCCGATGCAGTGTGCACCGGTGCGGTTGTTGCCGTGTGATGGGACGCTGCCGTAGTTGCGGCCGATTGTACTGCGGTGGCAGCGACCGTATCCGAGGGCATCTCTTGTGCCGGAGTCTCGGGCGTCGGAGTAGAGTTCTCCGTTTGGGTATCGAAAGACTCCTCCTCGTCTTCTTCGGAATGCGGATGGCCGGGTGCGACCTTGCGACGCACCAGATTCATGAACCGGCCGCTTCGATCGACCACCACATTGCCGGCCGTATTGACCGTGTTGATGAAGTTGCGGTTGATGAACACGCCGGTCAGGATCCAACCTCCAAGAAGTACGATGGCCGTACCTACGGCGCCGATGCGGTCTCCCAGCATGCGGGCGACCTCGATGCCGAGAGCCCCGCCCCATCCGCTGCTTGAGATCAGACTCCAGTGTTCGCCGAAGAGAAATCCCAGGGTAAGTGATCCCAGAATCAGGATAAAGAAGAGACTCAGTGTGGCATGATTGCATATCAGCGGTTTGCGACGGATGATCCGCACCCCGAGCAGCATGACCATTACGGGCAGCAGGATACCGAAAAGGCCGAATCCACGGCCGACGATCTGTTCGCCGAGCCAGGCGCCGGCACGGCCGCACAGATTCTCGACTTCTCCATCGAAACGCGGATCCTCACTCCCTACGCCCTGCAGTACGCTCAGGTCGCTGCGCCAGCAGAGGAAGTAGAAGAGTACGGAGGCCGTGGCAAAGAGTCCGGCAAAGAACAAGACGAGACCGGCGATCCAGCGAGCGCTGTCGCGGTCGGTACGTTGTGGCGTGGACTTTGCGGCCGTGTGGGACGAGGTCTTGGGCTTCGGTGTCATGGGGTTATTCCGGCGGAAAACAAAAAACGCTTGATAAATCAAGCGAAGATACGGATTTTTTTTCAGAATGCGAAATTATTGTTTCATTTCGCACGAGCCCCAGGCTTTCCGGATCAAGCGTTGACGATAGGTCTCATCTGCGAAGGTCAGGAATCCGTACTCGGGGTGGTGCCCGACCGGAGCACGCAGGCCGAATCGGTCAAGCAGAGTCCCCGCTCGGCGGGCAACGGCGGGAGAAGGATCGACGATGTGAGCTCCGCTTCCGGCGGCAATGCGTTCGATCACGGGCAGCAGGAAGGGATAGTGCGTGCACCCGAGAACGATTTGATCGGCACCGCGTTGCAGCATCGGTTCGACGATACGGCGGACGCAGGCTTCAGCCTCGGGGGTTTCCTCGCGATCCTCCTCGACGAGTTCGACGAATCCATGTCCTGCAGCGGCGATCACCTCAATACCGGAGGCATACCGTGCGGCCGTTTGCCGGAACAGATCGCCATCCAGACTTCGCTCCGTAGCCAACACGCCGACTACCCCGCTGCGGGTCTGTAAACAAGCCGGTTTGATGGCTGGCTCCATCCCCACAAGCGGCATGGGTGCGTATTTTGTCCGCAGGAAATCGATGGCGGCGGCGGTTGCCGTATTGCATGCGACAACGACCATCTTGCATCCTTCTGCCACGAGGCGGGCCACGGCTGCATCGGCCAGTTGCCGGATCTCCGCCTGCGGTCGTGAACCGTACGGACAGTTTTTCCCGTCGCCCAGATAGAGCAATGACTCTTCGGGCAGGGCTTCACGCAGGGCCCGCCATACGGTCAGACCGCCCATGCCCGAATCATAGACGCCGATGGGTCTTGTATCGTTCATGCCTCAATCGTTTTAGCAATTTGTTCAATCAGTTCGTAATCCTCCCGTCCGTCGCATTCGATCGTGACGCGTGCCAAGGTGTAGAATGGCTCCCGTTCGGCCATGTTCCGGGTCATGAAGTCGATGAGTTCGTCGTCCTTAAGATCCTTGAGCCTAGGACGTTTCCGTTTCCCATAGGGGGTCAGCCGAGCGGCGATTTGCTCGGCCGAACGATGCAGGTAGATCGTATGTCCCGTTTGGTTCATTCGTTCCATGTTGTCGCGCCACACCGGCAAACCTCCACCCGTTGAGACGATGCAGGCTTCGCCGCGCGAGACAATCGTTTCGATGGCGTCGCGTTCCAATTCGCGGAATCGCTCTTCGCCTTCGTATCGAAAGATATCATTTACTGAAGCTCCTTCGTGTTCCTCGACCAGAGTGTCCGTGTCGTAGAACGGCAATCCCAGTCGGCGAGACAGCTTGCGGCCCAACGTACTTTTGCCACAGCCCATGTACCCTATCAGGAAAATCGGTTTCATATCCTCGTCAAATTCCTTTGTCGTGTGGGTGCGGTGCTTGCTTTTCCGTGTTTCAGAACAGATTCAACTGTTCGGGATCGATCATCCGGTCGCTGTCGCCCGTCGCTCTTTCGACTTCAAATTCCACGCCATCCGCACCGCTGTGCGCAGTTGGGGCGTTGTTTCCATCTTCACGGACCTCTTCGTTGGACTCCGCTGTCGGCACCTCCGTCTCCTCCACCGGTTCCGGTTCGATGAAGGTTAGGGTGTCTACATCAAACGTTGTCAGACGTTTGCCCTTGGCTCGGTGGCTCTTCACGCCGATGAATTCGTCGACGTCGATTTCGTCGGCCGGACGCGAGGCGTGCGCCCCCTTGTAGGTGATGCGGAGTTTTGCTCCGGCCACGCCCGTGATAGCGACGAAATCGGCCTGGCCCTCCTCGTCGAGGAAGTATTGCATGCGCTCGCTTGCTTCGGCCGTAAAGCGTTTCAAGTAATAGTACTTCTGTTCACGGTCGTAGTAGCAGAGTGCATAGACCCGATCCGGAACATACTTCTCCACGCGAACCGTCTCGTCGGGGAAGTGTTGCGTAAGTTCGTAGCCCGTGATGTAGTATTGGTTCTTCGAGGTCCAGACAATCAGTCGGTCGTCCCCCTTGAACGAACCGAGTGAAAGGCCGCGACCGTCGGTATTGAGCCGGCGTACATCCTCGTCGAACCAGATCTCCTGACTGCCGAGGGTTGAGGTGCCTCGCTCCTTGAGCATGATTTTGTGGGTGCCGTAGCGCGAGAAAAGGTTGCCTTGACTCTGACGACCCTTGATGGCGAGGGTCGAAAAGTCGAGGTCGACGATCACCTTCTTCAGTCGCGGACGCGGCTTGAAGTATATCTTCAGCACCTCGGCCTCACCATTCGGATTGACAGACATATAGAGTATCTCACTGCCGGGTGTTCCCTTGGTCATGTGATACTCCTTGTCGCGTGTGATGCCCTTGATGGCGCAACGTTTCATCATGATCGGACCGTTCTTGCCGTCGCGGTAAAGAACGTTGTAGATCGTACGTTCGTCGTTGCGCTTGAAGACGCCGATGTAGTAGATGTTGCGGTCGAAGAAGGCCTTGTCGCTCACCTTCGTGATGATGTAGCGGCCGTCCTTCGTGAAGACAATCACGTCGTCGATGTCCGAACAGTCGCAGACGTATTCCGCATCTTTCATTGACTTGCCGATACCGAAAAAGCCCTCGGCTCGGTCGACATAGAGTTTGGCATTGGTTACGGCCACTTTCGTCGCCTCGATCGAGTCGAATTCGCGCAGCTCCGTGCGGCGTTCACGCCCCTTGCCGTACTTCTCGCGGATGCGTTCGTAGTAGGCTACCGCATAATCCGTCAAGTGGGCCAGGTGATAGTTTGTCTGCTCGATGTCGGCTTCGATTTGGCGGATCTCGTTGTCGGCCTTCTCGGTGTCGTAGCGCGAGATGCGGATGAACTTGAGCTCCGTAAGTCGCTGTACATCCTCAAGTGTCACTTCACGTCGCAGCTGTTTCTTAAAGGGCTCCAGACCCTTGTCGACGGCTGCATACGCCTCCTCGCGGCTGCGGCACCCCTCGATCAGCGCATAGAGCTTGTTCTCGATGAAGATCCGCTCGAGCGATGCGGCATGCCATGCCTCGTTCAATTCGCCCAACTTGATCTCCAGTTCGCGGCCGAGCAACTGCTTGGTGTGTTCGGCCGAGCGGCGCAGCATCTCGCTTACGCCCAGGAAGTGCGGTTTCTCGTCGTAGATGACGCAGGCATTGGGTGAGATCGATACCTCACAGTCGGTGAAGGCGTAGAGAGCGTCGATTGTCTTGTCGCTTGATTCGTCGTTGGCCACGTGGATGATGATCTCGACCTTCTCGGCCGTATTGTCATCCACGCGCTTGATTTTGATCTTCCCTTTGTCGTTGGCCTTGATGATCGACTCCTTGATTGACTCGGTGGTTGTTGTGAAGGGGATTTCGGTGATGGCCAGCGTGCGTTTGTCGATCTTCGAGATGCGTGCGCGCACCTTCACTACCCCGCCGCGCAGACCGTCGTTGTAGCGGCTCACGTCGGCCAGACCTCCCGTCGGGAAGTCGGGCCACAACTGGAAGTCTCGGCCCTGCAGGTGAGCGATCGACGCGTTGATCAACTCCACGAAATTGTGTGGCAGAATCTTCGACGCCAGACCTACGGCGATACCGTCCGATCCCTGCGCCAGCAGCAGCGGAAATTTGATCGGTAGTGTGACGGGCTCCTCGTTGCGGCCGTCGTATGACCGCATCCACTCGGTGGTCTTGCGGTTGAAGACCACGTCGAGGGCGAACTTTGAGAGGCGCGCCTCGATGTAACGGCCCGCGGCAGCTTCGTCGCCCGTGAGGATGTTGCCCCAGTTACCCTGGCAGTCGATCAGCAGATCCTTCTGACCGAGTTGCACGAGGGCATCCTTGATCGAGGCGTCGCCGTGCGGATGGTATTGCATGGTTTGGCCCACGATGTTGGCTACCTTGTTGTAGCGACCGTCGTCGACCGTCTTCATGGCGTGGAGGATGCGGCGCTGCACGGGTTTCAGACCGTCCTCGATGTGAGGCACGGCGCGCTCCAGGATGACGTACGAGGCGTAGTCCAGAAACCAGTTGCGGTACATGCCCGTCAGTTTGCGGACGTTGCCTTCGTCGGTTGTCAGCCGGCTGAATTTGCCCTGCGGGGCAACTGCGGGCTCCTCCTCGGCGGGGTCGTCCTCGTTGGTCGGGACCTCCTCCTCTGAGGAATCATCCGATATTGGAGCCTCCTGATCGGGCTTCGGGATCATGTCGGCCGGTTCGCCCATGTGTTTTTCCTGTTCGTTCTCTTTATCTCGTTGCATGACCATAAACTGCTGCTAAATGAAATCCTCCTGCACGAGGTCCTCCTCGATGCGCAGGTTGTCGATGATGAATCCCTGGCGTTCATAGGTGTTTTTGCCCATGTAGAACTCCAGCAGGTCGTGGATCGGGTCGTCCTTGGTGATGCGGACCTTGTCCAGGCGCATGCTCTCGCCGATGAAGCCGCGGAACTCGTCGGGCGAGATCTCACCCAGACCTTTGAATCGGGTGATTTCGGCATTCGCGCCGCAACGCGCCACGGCACGCTGGCGTTCCTCCTCTGAATAGCAGTAGTGCGTCTCCTTCTTGTTGCGCACGCGAAAGAGCGGTGTCTGCAGGATGTAGAGATGGCCGCTGCGGATCACATCGGGGAAAAACTGCAGGAAAAAGGTCGTGAGCAGCAGACGGATATGCATGCCGTCGACATCGGCATCGGTGGCGATGATTACCTTCTCGTAGCGGAGGTTCTCCATATCCTCCTCGATGTTCAGTGCCGCCTGCAGCAGATTGAACTCTTCGTTCTCGTAAACGACCTTCTTCGTGAGGCCGAAGCAGTTGAGCGGCTTACCGCGCAGCGAGAAGACAGCCTGCGTACGCGGATCACGACTTTTGGTGATCGATCCCGAGGCCGAATTACCCTCCGTGATGAAGATCATCGACTGCTCGGCCAGTTCGTTGCGATCCGTACGATGAATCTTGCAGTCGCGCAACTTGCGGTTGTTGAGCGAGACCTTTTTGGCTGTTTCGCGTGCCTTCTTCTGGATGCCCGAGATGGCCTTGCGCTCCTTTTCGTTCTCGACGATCTTCTTTTGGAGGATCTGTGCCGTCTCGGCGTGCTTGTGCAGGTAGTCGTCCAGGTGTTTGGCCAGGAAATCTCCCACAAAGTTGCGCATCGAGACTCCGGGTTCCACCTCCTTCGATCCGAGTTTGATCTTTGTCTGCGATTCGAATACAGGGTCTGTCACCCGCACCGAGATGGCTGCGATGAGCGACGTGCGGATGTCCGACGGGTCGTAATCCTTATGGTAGAACTCCTTGATCGTCTTGGCAATGGCCTCTCGGAAGGCCGCCTGGTGCGTACCGCCTTGAGAGGTGTACTGACCGTTCACGAACGAGAAATAACTCTCGCCGTATCCCGTGCCGTGGGCGATGGCCACCTCGATGTCGTTACCCGAGAGGTGGATGGGAGGATAGAGCGGCTCCTCGGCCAGGTTTTCGTTCAGCAGGTCGAGCAGACCGTTCTTCGAGACGTAGCTTTGGCCGTTGAGTCGGAACGTGAGGCCGAGATTCAGGTAGGTGTAGTTCTTCACCATCTGCTCGACGTACTCCATATTGTAGTTGTATGTCCCAAAGACCGCCTCGTCCACACGGAACGAGATGAACGTACCGTTTTTCTCCTGTACGCCGCTCTCCCACTTGTCGCTCTGTTCGAGCCCCTGGGCAAAGGTGACCGTGCGGGCTTCGCCGTCGCGGACCGAACGGGCCGTAAATTCGCTCGAAAGCATATTGACTGCCTTGACACCCACGCCGTTGAGACCGACTGTTTTCTTGAAGGCCGAGCCGCCGTATTTGCCGCCGGTGTTCATCTCCGATACGGCTGCGGCCAGCGACTTGAGCGGAATGCCGCGTCCGTAGTCGCGTACGGAGACCACGTTATCCTCGATCGTGATCTCGATCAACCGGCCGGCACCCATGATAAACTCGTCGACCGAGTTGTCCACGACCTCCTTGATGAGGACGTAGATACCGTCGTCGGCCTGTGAACCGTCCCCCAGCTTGCCGATGTACATGCCGGGACGCAGGCGAATGTGTTCGCGCGGTGAAAGTGTGACGATTGCGTCGTCGTCGTAGTTGTTCGTATTTAGTAAATCAGCCATATGCGTTATCCTGTTTCGGCTCTTGCCGCAGTGGTACGTCGGGATTGATTGAGTGTGTCCCGATGTACAAAGGATGGTCGGCAGGTGTTGCGTACCATCGGATGGAGGCGTGTTGAGATTGCGAACGTGTGAGCGGTAATTGGTATGCCGCTCTCGGGGCGGTAAATCCAGATTATCTCTTTGTGTTACGTATCTCGTTCAGCGCATCGACCATCTGGTCGTGGATTTCGTTGGCAGCCTCCTTGATGCCGATCTCCGTGATGTGCGCTGGCGATACGGGGGGCAATATGCGGATCGTTATCCGGTTCCGCCAGTTGAACATGCGATTGGGGCGTATGATGGAGGTGGTTCCTTCCATCACGACAGGCAATACTTCGACACCCGCTTCGTGGGCCAACGTGAAGGCTCCGGCCTTGAATCGGTGAATCTCACCGTCTTTCGATCGGGTTCCTTCCGGAAATATGGCGATCGATACGCCGCGTCCGAGCCACATCTTTCCCTTGTGGATCAACTGTTCCATGGCTTCGGTCGCGCGCCCTCGGTTGATGCATATGTCGCCGTGGATCGAGAGGAACTGGCCGAAAAACGGCAATTTGAAGACTTCCCGCTTCGATACCCACCGGAAGTTGAGGGGCAGGAAATAGAGGGTGGGAATGTCGGTCATGGCTCTGTGGTTGATGACGATCACATAGGGTTTATGCGGGTCGATGTACTCACGCCCGATGACGCGATGACGCCACAGGGGGGGGATAAAAAAGAAGATCCGGACCAGAGCACGCGACAATTCATGCACGATGCGGCGTGACCGTTGGAAAGGCCATGTAAATATCAGTGCAACAGCCGATAATATGAGAAACGACGTGCACAAGCCGATCAGAAAGAGGTAATATAGCAGGCTTAACATAAGTTCATTCGAGGGGCAAACCCTGTTATCATCCTGCAAAATTACGATTTTCCGCGGGAATTTCAGTCTGAGAGGCGATGAGTTTTCAACAAAATTTCATGGATTCGTCGGGCTGCGGGCCTTGGAGAGGAGTTCTGTGTCAAGATTTGGCCCGGCTTGAAGTGGCGCTTATTATCGATTTGTTTTAGAGGCTCTTGTCTGGTATGGTTCTTGAGGCTGTTATTTTGTTCTCTGGTTGAGGCGTTCGGCGATGAGTTCCTCGGCGATGGAGAGTACGCGTTCGCTTGTGCCGCGGCCGCGAATGACCTCCGATACCCAGACCCAGTGTACGCCGGCGCGTTGGGCGATGAGTTTCTTGTCGCCTCGTATGAGATGTTTGCGGATATTTTTCAGGCGTTTTTCTTTGTCGTCCATGTCTATTTTCAATTTTTTTATATACTTTTGCTTATATAAACTTTATATTGGTTCTCTACACAAATTTAAGAGAGATATTTCATATACGCAAGAAAAAACATGAGAGAATTTTCGATATTGAAGGGCCGTATCTTGCAATATCTTGAATTCAAAGGTATTACAAAGTACACCTTTTATAAGGTTACGGGCATCGCCAATGGGGTGCTGAGTCAGCCCAATGGCATTTCCGAGGACAACCTGTTGCGATTTCTCGAGTGTTATCCCGATGTGAATCCCAGTTGGTTGCTGCGTGGTGAGGGGGCGATGTTGGAGTCGAGTGAGACTGCTCATTTGCCGGCAGTCTATACTTCCGTGCAATCACCTATCTCAAATCTAGTCTGCGATGTGGATTTTTCCAGCAAACCGGAAGCTGCGCTTTCTTTGGCTGGAGCGGATATTCCTATTGGGGACAGGCATGTGGTTGCTAATGCTCACGTGCCCATACGTTCGTTGCAGCGTGCTTTTGATCTGCATGCCGGAGTGGCGAGGGCATATGCTTACGTCGGATTGCCTGAGCCGTTCTTGTATTGTTCAGGGGTTTGGGTGTGTTTTCGGGTTGAGGGACAGGCGATGCATCCTACCTTGCAGGAGGGGGATTATGTGGTGTGTCGTTTGTTAGCTGATGATGGATGGCGAGAATTGCGGGAGGAATCCATTTGTGTACTTGCGATAGGGCGAAAACCTCGGAAAGAGGTATTGATGAGGCGTCTGCGTTGGGAGTCGGATGGAAAAACCGTCCTTGCTATTCCGGATCATCCGGATCGGTGTGCCTACCCTGCCGTGCGACTTGCTGCTGCCGACATTCGTGCCATCTGGAAGGTCGAGTGGACATTGCATGCGACCTGGGTGCGAAGTGGACGTTAGGCAGGTCGGTATTTGGGCTTGGGAGTAGGAATAGCCGTTTTTTCACATCAGGGCTGGAGAGGCAATGCCCCTGACTGGTCTTGGGGAAATGTTACACTTTGTATTCCGATCGTTTTAGTTTTATGTTATTGTTTATTATTATAGGTATAAAATTTTTTTTTATTCTTTTAGTAGTTTGTTTTGCATAGTACATTGTGATTTTTTATATCTTTGCAGTGGATGAATCTATATGTTATATAAATCATACTGCAGGGTTATGAAGAGTCTTTCCTTATTTTTGATTGGAATGGTGCTGTGTGGGATATGTGCCTCACAAGCTGCCACAGCTCAAGGTTCCGTATCGGGCCGGGTTGTCGATGGTCAGGGTGCGCCGATAGCTTATGCAACGGTGATCCTTGTGCAGCACGAGGATCAGGTGTGTGGGACCACGACCGATGCCGACGGGCAGTTCCGGTTGCAGGCTCCGTCTGGTCGCATCTATAAGTTAAATATACAATATGTCGGATATGAGACTCATGAACAGGAGGTTGTTTTGACGGCGACGGATCTCGATCTGGGAGACGTGCTCCTTCGAGAGCAGGCGACCGAGATCGAGGGTGTAGTCGTTCGGGCACAAGCCGTGCGGCGAGAAGCCGATCGTTTTGTCATGGAGGTGGCACATGCGCCCGTTGCCATCGGTCATAGCGGTCTGGAGGTGTTGCGCAATGCGCCTGGCGTTTGGTTGCAGCAGGATCAACTGACCATCAACGGCAAGTCGGGGGTGAAGATCTATGTGAATGATCGTGAATTGCGGCTCTCCGGTACGCAGTTGCTCAATTATCTGAACAGTCTGCGCGCGGAGGATATTCTTCGGATTGAAGTGATCCCGATCTCCGGAGCCGATACCGACGCCGATAATACGGCCGGAGTGCTTCGGTTGACGTTGCGTCGTCAACGTGCCGATGGCGTGACGGGCAACGTGCAGTTGGGAATGCGTTGGGGGGAATATACGAATGCCTATGCGCCCTCGGGCAGCATACAATACCACACGGGGGCATGGACACTTGGTGCGGATGCCTGGGGAACGTGGAATCCCGGTCTGAGCTTCGAAACGACCGAACAGACTGCGTTTTATGGGGCAGATAACGACGCGATGACTGCAGCATCGCACTCCAACGGATGGAACAACTACGGCGGCGGTCGCCTGAGCGGTGTACGAGAGTTTGGTGACGGACACAGCTTGGGTCTGGAACTGCAGTACTGGACCGATCGTCAGTCGAGTCCGACGGAGAGTCAGACCGATATGCAGGATCCGCAGAATGGAGTTGTACATCAGGCGAGTGATTATGCGCAATTTACGCTTAATCGAGCCTGGTCAGCCGTATTCAACTACAAGTGGCAGATCGATACCCTTGGCTCGAACCTGAAGTTGCTGGTTGATTATACCGGCACCAAGGTGGGCAACGACAACGACTACCAAACACGTATTGCAACCGCTGGGACAGTTGCCGCGCGCGATTCGCTCTATCGCAATACCCTGTCGAGCAATTACGATATTGCGGCCGTGACATTGGCCTGGGAGCACTTCTTCAGTCCAACGCTGTCGCTGCGTACCGGAGCTAAATATACCTATGACCACATGAAGAGTCGGGCCCTCTATGAGTATGCAAAACAGGACGATACGTGGAACCCCCTGCCCGATTACAGCTTCAATATCCGTTATCGGGAACACATTTCGGCACTCTATGCCGTTGTCTCGGGACGTTCGGGCCGATGGAGTTATGTGGGGGGATTGCGTCTTGAGCATACGTATGCATCGGGCAATGCGGCCTATCCGACGCAGAATTACCTCAGTCTGTTCCCTAATGCCAATCTGTCGTTTAATCTCACGACCGACGGAGCCTATACCGTTGTGGCACAATATGCCCGTACGATTACCCGTCCATCGTTCTGGTCCCTGACACCGGCCCGGGTCCAGGTGTCGGACTATACCTACCAGATGGGGAATCCCCTCTTGCAACCTGCCTTCAGCCATACGATCGGTTTGTCGTTTGTTCTGGCACACCAATACACCCTTTCGTTGGAGGCCGATCTCCAGACGCACAGCATCAATCAGTCTTTTGTCCAGGAGCCGGATGAACCCAATACCATCTATTTTACCTCGGAGAATTATGCCAGTCTGTCTCGTTATTCTGTTTCGGCCTACCTGCCCTATCAACCTGCGGAGTGGTGCTCGTTGAGTGCTAATCTGCTCTATAGCTACTACGGCAACCGACTCACGCACGACGCACCACAGACGTTTCATTCCCAGTGGGGCGTGGGGCTGAACTCGACCTTTACGCTGCCCGGGCATTGGTATGTCGATCTGACTTACTATGGTCATGGCCGGATCTTCTTCAGTAATACGGAGATGGCGTCGCAGCATATTGTCAATGCTTCACTCAAAAAGCAGCTGTGGAACGAACGATTCACCGTAGCATTTGCCGTCAACAATATCTTCAATGCGCATCAGATTCATCGCGTGCGAACCGATACGTTTGTTCGTCGGATGAGTGTGTTCCAAGGATGGGATTCGCGTCAGTTTGCATTGACGCTGACCTATAATTTCAAGAGTGGTCGGGGCTTCCGTCAGCGTGCGGTCGAAAGCGGTGCCGAAGAGGCCAAGGCACGACTTTGAGGAATCCATCGGATTGGACGAATACCCCGAATCGTGAGCGATTCGGGGTGTTCCATTCGAAAAAGAGGGGTCCCGTCATTAGAACGGTTGTTTTTCCAGGCAAAAGTTATATTTTTGTGCCCGCATAACTCCCAACCGAACAAAAACCTTATGACCCGAAAAGTTCTTACCCTCTTTTTTGCAATGGCCTCACTCGGCTTTGTGTTCTTTCCCCAGCAAGCCGCAGCCAATCCGACCGAGGAGACTCAGGCCGATACCTTGATCGTTGCTCCGCGTTCGGGTATTGGCGTCAATCTGACGCTGGAATTGATGAGCAGTTACGTTTGTCGTGGTTCCTATCAGACGGGCGCCAGCTTTCAGCCGACGCTCGAGGCATCGTGGCGAGGGCTCTACCTCAAGGCATGGGGCTCGACCGATTTGGATGGGGTGCGGATGCGTGAGATCGACCTTACGCTCGGTTATCGCGTGCAACGTTTCGACTTCATGCTGACGGATTATTATGTGACTCCGGCCGAAGGCGGTGGATTCTTTACGGGAGGACCGCACGGCCCCCATATCTTTGAGGCAGCAGTCTTCTGGTCGGTCAGCAAACGAGTGCCTATCGGCATTTGGTGGGGTACGGTCTTCGGCGGTGCCGACATGACGAACGAGGGGCGTCGTAATTTCTCCTCCTATGCTGAAATCAGCTATCCGTTTGCCGTGCGGGATATCATTGACATGAAGGCGGGAGTCGGGTTTCTGCCCTGGTCGTCGGACAATTGCTTCAAAACCCAGGGCTTTGCCGTTACGAACGTCTACCTGAAGGCCTCGAAGATGTGGGCCCTGCGAGGCCAGATGCGTATCGGATTACTGGCACATCTGATCCTCAATCCCTATCGCGAAGAGCTGAACTTTGTTGGCGGTTTGCGCTTTGAACTGTAAAGAGGCCGGCGAAAGGCCGCGACAGCAGCAATAAATAAAAAAGCATCCTCCATAAGTGAGGATGCTTTTTTGTTTCCGGAGCGTTTGACTCGCCCCGCTCCACCGCGGGTATTGTCAGAAATTGACGGTCGGCGCGGTTTCTGCTCCTTCGTCGGCGGCAAAACGCTCCTGGCGTTCGAAGCCGAACATACCGGCAACGATGTTGGCCGGGAAGCGGCGGATGGCTACGTTATAGGTATTAACCGTCTGATTGAATTCCTTGCGGGCGACGGCGATGCGGTTTTCAGTACCTTCGAGTTGAGCCTGCAGCTCGAGGAAGTTCTGATTGGCCTTCAGGTCGGGATAATTCTCCGCTACGGCAATCAGGCGTCCCAAGGCCGAACCTACCTGGTTTTGGGCTCGCTGGAATTCGGCCATGCGTTCGGGAGTCAGGTCTTCGGCCGATACCTGGAACGAGAGTGCCTGGGCGCGGGCCTCGACCACGGCATTGAGCGTCGACTGCTCGTGGGCGGCATATCCCTTGACCGTATTGACCAGGTTCGGAATCAGGTCGGCTCGACGCTGATACTGTGTCTCGACATTCGACCAAGCGGTTTTCACCGCTTCGTCTTTCGTCACGAAGCCGTTGTAGGCCGAATAGAAGAAGAGTCCGATGATCACTACAAAGACGATCAGGATGATCCAGATCCAGTTTTTTTTGTTTTGCATATTGAATAATTGTTTTTTGAGATTTTCTGTCTTGTTGAAAGAGGACGCGTGTGTGTTTACCATCTCGAACCGGCACCACCGCCGCCGAAGCCACCGCCGCCGAATCCGCCGCCTATGCTGCCACCGCCGCCGAAACCTCCACCGAAGCCTCCGCCCATGAAGACGCCGCCGCCGAATCCCCCACCACCCAGATGGTCGTCGTGATCCTGCCGGCGGACCCGGCGTTTGACCGTGTGTCCGCAATGGCTGCAGACATACGTATATTCCGAGGTGCCGTGCGTGTCAACCTCTACGGCCGATTGTAGTTGCAGTTTGGCTTTGTGGCAATACGGACAGCGTTTGTTGCGTCGTACGATCATGCGTATCATGAGTAGTGGAAGAAGCATGAATCCGGTCAGGATGAACAGAATGTTCCACCCGGAGAGGTAGTCCGCTTGGCGGTCCGTTCCTCCGAGGTCGATCTCCGAGCCTTCGAGCCGTTGGCCTATTACCTCGATGCCGGCCACCATTCCGGAACTGTAGTCGTTGTTCCGGAAAGCAGGCAGCATGTATTTCAACTGGATGCGTTTGCAGATGGCGTCGGGTAATACGCCTTCGAGTCCGGTGCCCGTTACGAAACGGATTTCGTGGCGGTCACGCACCAGCAGGATGCCGAGTCCGTTGTTTCGGTCGCTGCGCCCCACGCCCCACGCCCCAAAGAGTTCCATGGCAAACTCGAAGACGTCGTCTCCGACGATGTCGTCGACGGCCACTACGGCTACCTGGGCGATGTTGCGGTCACGCAGCGAGGCGCATACGGAATCGATGCGTGCAACGGCCGTCGGAGCGAGAATGCCGTCCGGATTGGAGACATAGCGCGTGCGGTCGGCGCGTTGCACGTTGGGGATATCGTGCACGCCGTAACTCTTGCCCAAGGCGCACGTCGCGACGCAAAGAAGCGTCAGGGCGAGGATCACTCTTTTCATGTTTTGAAGGATGCTCTTCGGGCGATGGCGTGGCAATCTGCCCGAAGATCAATTGTACAAACATACGAAATTTGCGGCAAATCCGCAAATCTCGGGATCTTGCCATGGGGGCTATGGTTGCTGGACCAACAATCGATAGCTCCAACCTGCCATGTCACACTCCACATGTTCGGGGAGCAGGATCGGTCCCCCGGTCATGACGTCGATGTATTCTCCGGCATAGATTCCTGTCCGGTAGTCGGCGTGGATCGTGTAGGGTGAGAGGTTCATGATAGCCACCACGCGGTTGCCTGCTGCCTCGCGTACGAGAATCATCAGACAATCCTCCGCGTTGTTGTGAATTTCGATTGGTTCGCCGCCCTGCTCTCCTGCCGCAAGGGCCGGCGACGTGTGGCGCAGGTGGATCAGACGGCTGTAGAGTTCCGTGTGCCGGTTTGCGACGTACGCTTCGGACGGAATCGGGTCGCGGTCGAAGAAGGCGAAGGAGTGGTCATACCCCACCTCCTGCCCCGTGTAAATCAGTGGCATGCAGCCCGGAGCAACAAATGTGAAGAGAGCCATGATCTCGGCGGCGGCACCCATGCGTGCGAACTCCGTGCCGTTCCACGAGTTTTCGTCGTGATTCGACGTGAAGAGCAACCGGATGGCTTCGCGTGGATAGCGTCCGCGATCGGCCTGCATCCAGTCACGCAGGGCTGTGACACGGACGTGTTGTTGCGCCACGTCGTTCATCAGGTGGAAAAGCTCCCAGCCGTAGCAAGCGTCGAACGGGCCCCGTTCGACGAGACGCAACTCCTCGGCCTCGGCCAGCAGAAAGAGATCGGGACGCAGCATACGCAGTTGCCGGGCCGCCTCGTCCCAGAACTCCGGCGGCATGAGCATGGCCATGTCGCAACGGAAGCCGTCGATGGCGTGTTCACGGATCCAGAAGCTCATGGCATCGATCTGCCCCTGCCACACGGCACGGTTCGCGTAATTGAGTTTTGCGGTGTCGGTCCAGTCCCACGGGACGAGGGCATCGCCCGCGGCATCACGTTCGTACCAATCGGCGGGCTTCTCCACGAGCCAGCGTGCGTCACGTGAGGTGTGGTTGGCTACCCAGTCGAGCAGCACGCGCATACCGAGACGATGGGCTTCGGCCACGAAGGCGTCGAGGTCCTCCATCGTGCCAAATTCGGGATTTACGGCCGTATAGTCGCGGATCGAATAGTAGGAGCCGAGCGTTCCCTTGCGGTTTACGGCGCCGATCGGATGAATTGGCATCAGCCACACGGCATCGATGCCCAGATCGTGCAGAAAGGCGAGCCGTTGCATCGCCGCGCGGAGCGTCCCTTCGGGGGTCAGCTGACGGAGGTTCATCTCATAGAGAACAGCACGGTAGCACCATGCCGGATGATGTGTCGGTATCATTGCGTTGTGTGGATCAAAGAATGGTGTTGGGCGATGTGGGGCGCGTACCGCGCACCTCCGTGTCGAGGTGATGCGTTAGTCCCCAGAGTTTCAGGTCGAGAGGGGCGCCGTCGTTGTGTATCGTGATGGTGTCGTGTGTGCATCGGACCGTGAGTCGTCGGTCCCGGTAGTCGATACGGAAGGTCAGTGAACGCCATGCCGCCGGAAGTACCGGGTCGAAGCAGAGCGTTTCGTTGTTGAGGTGCAGGCCCCCGAACCCTTCGACCACGGCGAGCCACGAGCCGGCCATCGAGGTGACGTGGCATCCCTCCTCTACCTCGTGGTTGTAGTCGTCGAGATCGAGTCGTGCTGTACGCAGATAGAGTTCGTAGGCTTTTGCGGCTTCGCCGAGTCGTGCGGCTACGACGGCATGGACGCTCGGTGAGAGGGATGATTCGTGTACCGTGCGGGCTTCGTAGAAGTCGAAATTGCGGCGCACGGTGTCGCGGTCGAAATCTTCGGGGAAGAAGTAGAGCCCCTGCACCACGTCGGCCTGCTTGATGAAGCACGAGCGCAGGATGCGGTCCCAGGACCAGTGCTGGTTGAGCGGCCGCACCTGCGGATCGAGCTCTGCGGTGAGTTGCTGCTCCTTGTCCAAATAGCCGTCCTGCTGCAGGAAGATGCCCCGTACGGGATCTTCACCCAGATAGAGTCGATCAGCTATTTCGCGCCAGCGGGCACACTCTGCTGCCTCGTCGAAATGCCGCACGCGGCAGATGCGGGCATACGCCTCGGGATGATGTTCGCGCACCCAGGCGGCCGTGTCGGCCGCATAGCGCATCGACCAACGGGCTATGTAGGAGGTGTACCAGTTGTTGTTGACGTTGTTTTCGTACTCGTTGGGGCCCGTCACGCCGAGCATCACGTAGCAGCCGCGCGCTTCGGACCACGTGATGCGCTGTGCCCAGAAACGGGCAATTGAGAGCAATACCTCAAGGCCGCATTGGGCCAGGTAGTCGCTGTCGCCCGTATAGCGCACGTATCGGTAGATGGCATAGGCGATGGCGCCGTTGCGGTGGATCTCCTCGAAGGTGATTTCCCACTCGTTGTGACACTCCTCGCCGTTGGCCGTCACCATGGGATAGAGGGCGGCCCCGTTGCTGAAGCCCAGTTTGGCGGCATTCTCGATGGCCCGGTCCAACTGGTTGTATCGATAGACGAGCAGTTGACGGGCCACATCACGACCGGCTGTCGCCAGATAGAACGGCAGACAGTAGGCTTCCGTGTCCCAATAGGTCACGCCGCCGTACTTCTCGCCCGTGAACCCCTTGGGGCCGATGTTCAGCCGGGCGTCGACGCCCGTATAAGTCTGTTGCAGCATGAAGATGCAGAAGCGTATCCCCTGCTGTGCCGCTTCGTCGCCCTTGATTTCGATATCGCAACGAGCCCAACGTTCGGCCCAGGCAGCCGTCTGCTCCGGAAGCAGCGTGTCGAATCCCGCTGCACAGGCCTCTGCCGCGGTCTGTCGGGCCGCAGCAAGCAATCGGTCGGCCGGATGGTTGAGCGACGAGCAGATGCCCACATATTTGCAGAGGGTGGCAGTCTTCCCCGTGGCCAAGTGTATTTTGGCATGCGATGCCGCACGCGTGCCCGTTGCCGGTATGTGCTGCAACAAGCCCGTGTCGAGCGTGCAACACTGGGCCCAGGCGGCTTCGAACCCGCTTTTGCGCAACCGCATCTGCAGGGCATCCGACTCAACGTCGACAGCTTCCCAGAACTGTTCGTCGTAGTTTGCATCCTCGTTGCGCACGTCGCCCTCGATGTAGGGCGTGAAGTCGATCTCGACCTCGCGGTTGAGCGGGGTGACGGCATAGCGAAGGGCGCATGTTTCACGACGCGGAAGCGAGATGAGACGTTCGGTTTCGACCCGGAGTTCGACGCCGTTACGCAGTACGACCGTCATCCACCGCCGCAGGACCCCGCACCGCATGTCGAGTTCGCGGCGGAATACCCGTACTTCAGCGACCGTAGCCAGATCGAGTCGTTCGCCGTCGGCCGCAACCTCCACACCGGGCCAGAAGGCTGCATTGGGCACCTTGGCGAAGTATTCCGGATAGCCGTTCTTCCACCACCCGACGCGTGTTTTGTCCGGATAGTAGAGGCCGCCGATATAGTTACCCTGCAGCGACGGACCCGAATACCCCTCCTCAAAGTTGGCTCGCCCGCCCATCACGCCGTTGCCCAATGCCAAGAGCGACTCCGAGGCCCGAACCCTGTGTGGATCGAAACCCTCCTCGATGATCTTCCACCCATCGATCGGTTGTGTGTATTCCGGTGTCATATGTGTTGTTTGGTATTTTTTACTTGTCATGCAGCAGGAGGTGCTCCAGATCGTCCGGTACATAGATGCCACCCGAAAATTCCGTGGCAGCTTCGGCCGAGTATTCCTCCTTGCGTCGTTCGGGTCTCTCCTCCTCCGTATGGTAGAGGATCAGGTTGCGCACACCGAGGTGCGTGGCCGTGCGGGCTGCGTCACGCACGGTTCCGTGCCCCTTGTCCTCCGGGTGGAATCGCCCGCGGTCGCGCTCCAGGCAGAAGGCTTCGTGTATGAGCCAGTCGGCTCCGACAACGTAGGACCGATTTCGATCCCGGTAGGGTTCGTCACCCAGGCAGACCAGATGTTGGCCGTCGGGTAACTGGGCTCGGAATCCATATTGTTTCTCCTTTGTGGAGCCCGTGTCGAAACATTGTATCCGCAATCCGGCACAATCAAAAGTCTCTCCGTCCCCCATTTCGATCAGTTCAATCCGCTCCCCCATCAAGGCCTGCACGCGTCGCGGCAAAGTCATGCGGCCGATGCGGTCGAGGATCCGGATCGTACGGTCGCATCCCCGCACACGAAATGTTCCGCTGTATTTGCCCTGTTGCATGCTGTGGCCGATGAGGCGCAGCACCCACAAAGCACCCAACAGATGATCCGTGTGGGCATGGGTTACAAACATTTCGTTCAGATGTTCGGGGGCAATCTCAGCCTGTTGCAGTTGCCGCAGGATGCCGTTCCCGCCACCGGCATCGACCAGCAGGCATCCAGATTCCGTCCGCAGTGTGAAACAGGCGTTGTAGTTCCGGATGGCCAGGGCATATCCGCTGCCCAGCATGATCAGTTCGGCAGGCTTCATTGCATCGGGAAACTTTTGTACAGGGAGTCTTTCAGAGCGGCCTCCAGGCGTATTGGGGTGAAACCTTCAAATCCGTCGATTCGGATCGTGGCCAGATCCAGGCCCGCACTCTTGCCTACGCCGACCGAGCGCATGCCGGCGCGTGTAGCCGCTTCGATTCCGGCGGCAGCATCCTCGAAGACGACGCAGGCGACCGGGGGGATTCCGGCCTTGCGTGCGCCGGTCAGAAACACCTCGGGATCGGGTTTCGCATGGCTGATGCAGGTGCCGTCCACCACCTGGTCAAAAAACGGACGCAGCGAGCAACGGTCAAGAATGATTCCCGCATTTTTCGATCCCGAGCCCAGCACCGTGCGTACACCGTAGCGGTGTACCGACGTCAGAAATGTCCGCACGCCGGGCAGTACCTCATCAGGTCCCATGTGGGTGATGTAGGTCAGATAGCGGTCGTTTTTCCATGCGGCCAGGCGCTCCTTTTCGGCTCTTGTGAATCGATCGGAGAGCCCTCCGGCGCGCAGTACGATTTCGAGTGAATCCATGCGGCTCACGCCGCGAGTTGCTTCGCCCGCTTCGGGCGTGAATTCAAATCCCAATGTGCGTGCCAAATCGGCCCAGGCCCGATAATGATAGCGGGCGGTGTCGACCACAACGCCGTCCAGATCGAATATGCAACAAGCGATCATTTGTTTTCGTATGCATGCAGAGTGCGAGGTTCGGGTGTGTGCGACCGTGCCATGGTGCAATAGCCCGATGCCGAGCATCTGCAAATGTAGTGAAAATCGGGCAATCTTTGCATGGATTCGGTTCCGTATTCAGGAACTTTCACTACTTTTGTCCGACATGTAGCGGGGAGAGTTGACTTAAGACAACTCACACGGCAGGTTGCGAGCGATCCGTCCATGCGTGCGCCATCTGTCGATCGAGCTCATCAATTTGAAAGATTTATGCGTTATTTTGTCGAACTGAGATACAACGGCGGCGCCTACTGCGGCTGGCAACGCCAACCGCACCAACCTTCCGTGCAACAGACACTCGAACGGGCGCTTTCCACGTTGTTGAGGCAGGAGATCGAGGTGACGGGTGCGGGACGAACCGACACGGGGGTGCACGCTCTTTACTATGTGGCTCATTTCGATTGCGCGGATGATTCGCTGGTCGATCCGCATCGGGTGGTTTACAAGGCCAATTTCCTGTTGCCCGACGACATCGCACTGTTCGCTCTGACTCCCGTGTCGGACGAGGCGCACGCGCGCTTCAGTGCCCGCGAACGCGAATACCGCTATTTTATCGAACCTCGAAAGAATCCCTTTACACGAGCCGTGACCTGGCAGTACTTTGTGCCGCTTGATGTTGATCGGATGAACGAGGCGGCCGCCACACTGCTCGAATTCGAGGATTTTACCTCGTTTGCTAAACTTAATTCGAACAATAAGACCAATATCTGTCACGTTCGTCACGCAGGATGGCAGGTGCGCGAAGACGGTGTGCTTTGCTTTACGATCCGTGCGGATCGATTTTTGCGTAACATGGTGCGGGCCGTGGTCGGCACGTTGGTGGATGTGGGGCGTGGACGTTACACGCCCGATGAATTTCGGGAAATCGTGGCCAGCCGGGATTTGTCGCGTTCGAGCAGCGGAGCTCCGGCGCAGGGCCTTTTTTTGAGCGATGTGGTCTATCCCGCGGAGCTCTTTGTGCGGACGACACGGCCTTGAAGATCGTTAAATGGGGGCACGGAATCGTGTAAACGCGTACCGGCCAATGAGCCCCGTGAGCAAGAACAGAACGAGGGGTCGGTTGTGCTGCCTTGAGAAGAAGCAGTCTGGAAAATGAAGGTTTATTATGTGGTGGGAGATTCTCTATTGGATCGGCGCTTTGTGCGGGATTGGCTGTGTGTATGATCTTTTTGCAGGGGCGCGTGCAAAGGACGGACGTGTCGGACAGAAGGTCGGATTGGCATGTGTCATTCTGTTGCTCAGTTGGATCGGCATAGCAGCCTATCTGCTGTGGATTCGAAAGAAGATGACGGCGGCATGAGCCGGTTGGATCGAAGTAAAAATGGGCACAGGTTAAGCGCTATTGCGGTTTATATATAAAAAGAGCGGGACGATGGATCTTATTCCGTCGTTCCGCTCTTGTCCTTAGGGTGAGACAGCGGCGTTGTTCGCCGAAGTCGGGGTCAGAGGTGAATGGCTGCCCCCATTGCGGCTTCGGCAGCCTCCATCATACCCTCGTTCATCGTGGGGTGGGCATGGATCGTGCGGGCAATCTGATGGGCCGTGGCACCGAGTGCTTTGGCGAGGGTGGGCTCGGCGATCATCTCCGTGACATTTGCACCAATCAGGTGGGCGCCCAGCAGGCGGTCATCCTCACCAAAGATCAATTTCACGAAGCCATCCCGGTCGCCTGCGGCTGTTGCCTTGCCCGAGGCCGTGAAGGGGAATCGTCCGACCTTGTAGTTCAGACCCTGCTTCTTGGCCTCCTGCTCGGTCATGCCGACCGAGGCTACCTCGGGGGTGGTGAAGACGCACGACGGAATGGTCGAATAGTCGACCGGAGCGGGATTCAAGCCGCAGATGGCCTCCACACAGCATATTGCTTCGGCCGAAGCGACATGGGCCAGGGCCGGGCCACCGACGATGTCACCGATGGCATAGACTCCTTGGACATCGGTACGGTAGAAGGAATCGACCACCACTTTGTCGCGTTCGGTGCGGATACCCAACTCTTCGAGACCGAGATTTTCGATGTTTGATTTAATGCCCACGGCCGAAAGAACGATGTCGGCTGTCAGGGTCTCGGCCCCCTTCTTGCCCTCGATGTCGACCTCGCAACGCCCCTCGTTGTTTACGCGGACGGCTTTCACCGTGGTCGACGTAAGCACCGTAGCGCGCAGTTTGCGGAAGGCACGTTCGGCTGTTTTCGAGACCTCCTCGTCTTCGAGCGGCATCAACTGCGGCAGATACTCCACGATGGTTACCTTTACACCGAGCGTGGCATAGAGGCAGGCAAACTCGCTGCCGATGGCTCCCGATCCGACGACAATCATTGTTTCGGGCAGTTTGCGGAGCGTGAGGGCCTCGCGCGAAGAGATGACGTGTTCGCCGTCGATCGGCATGAAGGGCATCTCGCGGGGACGTGCTCCCGTGGCCAGGATGATGTGGTCGGCCTCATAGATCGTACCGTCGACCTCGACACGGCCTTCTCCCCGCAGACGTCCGAAACCCTGAATCAGGTCGATGTTGTTCTTCTTGAGCAGGAAGGCCACGCCTTTGCTCATCGTATCGGCCACGCCGCGCGAGCGATCGACGATCTTCTCCAGATCGGGTCGCACGTCGCCTTCGAGCGTCAGTCCGTAGTGGGCTGCATTCTTGCAATAGGCATAGACCTGAGCACTTTTGAGCAGGGCCTTCGTAGGGATGCATCCCCAATTGAGGCATACGCCGCCCGCCTCGGCACGTTCAACGATAGCGGTTTTCTTTCCGAGTTGTGAAGCGCGGATGGCGGCGACGTAGCCGCCCGGACCGCTTCCGATGACAATGATGTCGTATTTCATGATTCCAGTTTTAAGGTGTTTTTTATGGTTTCTTAGTCTGTTTTCTGATGTCGCACGGGAGCGGGACCTATTTTACGACGTGCAGCAAGGTGCCGTTGTCTGCAGCCACGGCACGTTTCCACTTTTCGTTGTAACCCGGCTGATCGATCTCGCCCGGGATGTCGCGGCCGTTACCGTTGTCGATGAATCCCTCTTCGTTTTCACCCTTTACGTTGCCATCCATGAATTTCACGAGCAGATACTGATCCAGGGCAGTCCATTCGTCGAACAATTGTTGTGCCGTCTGCACGGAGTATTCGGTGAGCAGTTTGCGGCGTTTCTTGGGCGGAAGTCGGACTGCCTCTTGGTCGATGTTGCCCACGGCCGAGAGCTGTTCCCGCTCCCAGACATCGGCTATGGCACGTACGACCGGCTCTACCCGATCGTAAAGCAGGTAGGCAAATTGTGCCACGCGGTTGAAGAGCCAGAAAGATGACGTCGGTGAATAACGCAGCATCGAGCCATTGTTTTCGCTCAGACATTCCGGGACTTCGGTGGCGGAGCAGTAGATCGGTGAGAGGCACGACGTGGCGGCGTCATCCACGCCGAACCAGAGGATACCCATATCGTCAGGCAGCGAGGGGCGGGCCTGGGCTACGAACCAGAATCCGGTTTGCTGCGTGGCCGTGGCACGTTCGTTGGTGTACTCTACCCCATCGACCTCGAAGGTCATCGGGCGCCAGCGGTAAGGACATCCGTGGCCACCGGCACCGAGGTCCTGACGCATATCCATCGGCGTACCCTCGAAGTGGTCGCGCATGGCATCGAATACCGTCTTCGGTTCCACTTTCGAGTGGGGTTTCACCCACAGCGGCAGGCGGTTGGCTGCGTTATGGCCGAGGGCATAGTCTGTGTAGCGATCCATATCGTCAGCCACCGTGCGGAAAAAGGCCCAGACGCGGGCGTCGCATCCGCGCATGGCGCCGAACGTCAACGGGGCATAGGCGTCGCAGAAACTGAACGTCTCGTCCTCTCCCTCGTAGTATCCCATTTCGCGGGCGAACGAAATTACATCCGGGGCATAGAGGCAGTTCTCGGGATCGTCGAGCGGAAAGGTGGTGATGCGAGCCTGATTGGCATGGCCCGACACATAGCCGTCCGGAATGCGGCGTGCAACCCATACGATGCCGCGGCGGGCATTGGTCCCCGTTCCGTCGTCTTCGTACCCTTTGCCGATCAGCTCCATGATCCAGGCCTCTTCGCGGTCGGCGATCGAAAAGGATTCGCCGCTCGAAGCATAGCCGTACGTATTGGCCAATTCAACGATCGTTGCAATGGCTTCGCGGGCCGTACGGGCACGTTGCAGTGTGACGTAGATCAGCGAACCGTAATCGATGCCACCGGTCGGATCGATCAACTCCTCGCGGCCGCCGTAGGTGGTTTCGGCGATGATAAGCGAGTGTTCGTTCATGTTGCCGATCGTTGAATAGGTTTGCGGAATCTGAGGTATGGTGCCCAGATATCGGCCCGTATCCCATTCGTAGATCGGGAGCTGGGTTCCCTCCTTCCAGCGGCCGGCGGGTGTGTGGTAGAGGGCCCCGTAAAGCTCGTGCGAGTCGGCTGCATAGGAGACCATCATCGATCCGTCGGTCGAGGCGCCGCGCGTGACGATGAAGTTGGTGCAGGCCGAAGCCGGGCGCAGGGCCAGCAGGCCGCCGACAACCAGCAGAAGTGTATAAAGGTGTTTTTTCATAGGTAAGTTGGGGTCTAATCTTTGCAAAGATAATAAAATTGCGTAATTTTACCCATCAAAATTTCGGAAAGATGTCCCTATCCAATCAATTGTCCCACGTCCGCGCGACCTTGCCTGAGCAGGTCACGTTGGTGGCCGTATCGAAAACGCATCCGGCCGAACGCATCATGGAGGCCTATGAGGCCGGACAGCGTATATTCGGTGAGAACCGGCCTCAGGAACTCAAGGCCAAGTACGAGGTGCTGCCCCACGACATTGAGTGGCACATGATCGGCCACTTGCAGACAAACAAGGTGAAGTACATTGCTCCGTTCGTGGCCATGATCCAGTCGGTGGACAGTGCCCGTCTGACCGAGACGATCGAAAAGGAGGCGGCCAAATGCAACCGACTGATCGATGTGTTGCTTGAAATCCATGTGGCCGAGGAGGAGACCAAGTCGGGATGGAACAGCGAGGAACTGTTCGATTATGTCGTTTCGGGCGCTTTCGGTCGGATGCCCCACGTGGTTGTACGTGGCGTGATGGGGGTGGCTACCAATACGGACGACGAAGCACGGGTGCGGGCTGATTTCGAGGCCTTGCATGGTCAGTTTGAGCGTCTGAAGCCTTATTTCGGCGAGCGGTTCGATGTGTTGTCTATGGGTATGTCGCACGACTATCCGTTGGCTGTGTCGTGTGGATCGACCATGGTGCGGGTCGGATCGTTGATTTTCGGCGAGCGCGACTATTCGAAGTAAGGTCGGCTGTTGCGCGTGTGTGCTTGTTTGTTCGCCGAGGTTGCGGATTCGGTCGGGGCACCGCAATATTGACGCGGCAGAGTTCCGACCGTTTGTCTTCAGTTGTAGCTGGAACGTAAAAAAAAACGAGACGGAGGTGATTCCATGAAGGATCACCTCCGTCTCGTGCCTTCTGTGCGGGCGTGGTGCGATGCAGGCAGATGTTCGGATCAGCCAGGACCCGGTTTTATCGCACGCGCAACGTACGTCCCGGACGCAGGATGGTTGTCGATTTAATGCCGTTCAGAGCGCAAATCTTCTTTACGGTTGTGTGGTATTTCAGCGCAATGTGACCCAACGTATCGCCCGAACGGATCTTGTGGTATTGACGTGCGGCTTGTTCTGCGGCCTCTTTTTTTGCCTGTTCTTCGTTGGCCACCTCGTCATCGAAATCCTGCTCGGCCTTGGAATAGATGCTGAAGAAGGATTTTTTCAACAGGAATGTTTCGCGGCACAACAACCCTTTCTCGAAATCGATGAGGCGTTCCGGGTCGAACGATTGGCCATAATAGCGGGTCTCAAAATGCAGGTGCGAACTGCTGCTGCGGCCCGTCGAGCCGCCCAATCCGATCACATGGCCGGCTTCCACCCATTCGTTCGGTTCAACGAGCCGTTTCGACAGGTGTCCATAATAGGTTTCGAGTCCGTTGTCATGACGGATGATGATCAGATTGCCATAGCCGCCGTTGTTGTATTGCGAGATACGCACGCGTCCGCTGAAGGCGGCATAGACCGGTTCGCCCGTTTTGAGTGGCAGGTCGACACCCTGGTGCGGACGCCCCCGGCGAATGCCGTAGCGGCCGATGGGGCTGGGTTTGCCCTGGTAGGGACAATGGTAGCTTTGGAGTGAATCCACCAGGTCGATTACCACCGATGAGGGCATGGCAGACAGGTCGGCCTTCTGATATGGAAAGAGCGACTTCGTGTCCCAATACTTCGTGAAGATCGTACTGTCCTTGGCCACGGCGCGGTTGCGGACGTATTTCCACATGTTGTTGCTGTACAACACGACCTGGATGGCTTCATTTTCCGTGTCGAGCGTATCAATCACCGTCAGATCGGTCGTGTCGAAAGTCGATTCGATCGACGTACGGCGCAGCCGTTCGTTGAGTGCGGCGATCGAGTCGGCACGTTGTAGAGAGTCGGCTGCTGCATGCATGGCGAGCGTATCCCCCACAGCGATCGGGGCAACAGGCATGGCAAGTTTGGGGCGGGCTGTGAGCGGCGTGCTGAGGAACGTCAGGCCCGACAGAAGAATCAGTGTGCGAAACATCCGGATAAAGGTAAAACGGGTATGGTTTATGAATTTTTCAGAAACTCCTCGGCGGCCTCCAGCGCCTTGTAGAACTCCTCGCCGAAGCGGCGGACAATCGGTTCGCGCAGCCCCTTATAGACCGGTATGCCCAATTTGCGTCCCAAAGCCCGTGCCGGAGCACAGACCTCCCAGCGATGGTAGTTGAGTCCGATGGTGCCGTTCGAGAATTTCACCAGCCGGATCGGATAGAGGTGGCACGAGATCGGTTTGCGGAACTCGGTACGTCCTTCACGCCAGGCCTTTTCGATGGCGCAGAACGTAATGCCGTTCTCCGTGCAGGTGTAGGCGCATTCCGCTCCCCCGATAAGGGGTGTGGTCAGGTCGCCCTCCTCATCGAGCACGCCAAAACCCTGCTCCTCGACCGCCGCAATGCCTGCGGCGGTCATGTAGGGCTTGTAGTGCTCGTATTCGGCCTCCAGGTCTCCCAGCTCTTCGGCCTCAAGCGGGGCTCCCGAATTTCCCTCCACGCAGCAGGTCCCCCGGCACTGCGACAGATCGCAGGCGAAGTATTCGCGCAGCAGGTCGGCCGAGACGATCTTGTTGTCGATTTCGATCATTTGTGTCGTGTGTCGTCGATGATGATGTCGTATAATTGGCCGAGCGTCATGCCCATGCAGCGTACCTGTTTCGGCACGATGCTGCCGGCGCTCATGCCCGGGATTGAGTTGATCTCGATCAGGTAGGGCTTGCCCTCGGGCGTAACGATGAAGTCTACGCGCACCACGCCCGAACAGCGGCAGCGCTTATAGGCTTCGAGTGTCATGCGATTCAGTGCCGTCTTGACTTCGGGGGTAAGGTCGGCCGGAGTGATCTCCTCCGAGCAGCCGGCCGTGTATTTGGCCTCGTAGTCAAAGAAATCGTTCTTGGGGACGATCTCCGTGATCGGGAAGATGTAGTCGCGGCCTCCGGCAACCATAACGCCGCATCCGACTTCACGCCCGGTGATGCACTCTTCGATAAGCACCTCTTCGCTCTCGGAGAAGGCGGCCTGGATGGCACCGGGAAGCTCTTCGGCCGTCCGTACCTTCGTTACGCCGAATGACGATCCGCTGGCGTTGGGTTTCACGAAGATAGGCAGCCCCAGTTCGTGTATAACTTCATTCGGATCAACCTCCTCTCCTCGGCGTACGAACCGTTCACGGGCCATCGGAATGCCGCACCCGGCCAGTGTACGCTTGGTGGTGATCTTGTCGAAAGTGATTACCGACGAGGTCATCGAACACGACGAATATGGAATACCCATCATGTCGAGGTAACCCTGCAGGCGTCCGTTCTCGCCAGGCGTGCCGTGGATGATGATCAGTGCATATTCGAAGAGGATCTTCTGCCCCTCGACCGTGAGAGAGAAGTCGTTTTTATCCAACTGCCACTGCCGTCCATCCGGAGCAGTATAGTGCCAGTCGCGTCCGTGAAGGTCGATGAGCGTGACGTCGTATTTATTCGTATCGAGCGCCGCGGCAATTTGCGCGGCGCTCTGCAGGGCAATCTCCCGTTCCGACGAGTCGCCGCCGGCCAGAAGTGCAATTTTCAGACGTGTCATATCAGGGATTGTAATAGTCTTTGTATCTGAACGTAAGGATCTCCTGCGCCATGTCGGCCCATTCGCGGGCTTCGACGTGATCGGGTTCGAGGCGCAGGGCGGCATTGAAATCGTTGAGCGCCTTACCCCACTCTGCCCGGCGGTAATGCAACTTGCCACGCTCGACGTAGAGTGCCACCTCGTGCCTTCCGCCGTCGATCAGTTCCGTCAGTTTTTCGAGGCGGGCGGTCGGGTCCCACAACTTCTTGCGCTGGATGTAGGCTGCAACCTCGCTGCCGACCATCGGTTCGATCTGTTCGCCCCGTTCCGAAGCGGCACGTACCTCCGTCGACGAATAGTCACACAGCGGCGCGTCGGCCAGGTAGGTGACACGGTCGCGGTAGCGTTCGCATGCCTCCCCGCGACGAGGATAGACGTAGATCGGATAGTGCTCGAGGATTTCGTTGTAGTCCTTCCAACGGTCAAGTTGCTCGGTCAGGTCGGCTCCCATGAGGATCGAGAAGCGCATTTCATGCCCGTGGTTCTGGGTCAAGAAACGGAGCGTCTGAATCGTGTATGAAGGGCGTTCGAGTAGAAATTCCACGGCCGAAGGCTTGATTTGTTGCGGATAGCGCGATGCGGCGCAGGCCAGTTCGGCCATCTCGAACCGATCGAGTTCTGGAGCCAGCTCTTCGCTCTCCTTCAGTGGGTTTTGCGGCGATACGATCAGCACGACCTCGTCGCAGAGCCCTTTGTCGATGGCGTATTCCGCCAAGGCGATGTGCCCTTTGTGTACGGGATTGAATGACCCGAAATATAAGAGTACGTGTTTCACTTTTTTGCGATAAATGAGTCAATGATTTGTCGCGTCGTGTCGATCGCCTCATCGAGGCGGTCATTCACGACCGTGTGGTCGAATTCCGGCGCTTTTGTCAACTCGAATTGGGCCTTGGCCACGCGGCGCTCGATTACCTCCGGTGCGTCGGTTCCGCGGGTGACCAGACGCCGACGCAACTCCTCGATTGAGGGGGGCATGATGAAGATCGAACAGGCCTGCTCGCCGAAGATGCGTTTGAGGTTGATTCCACCGACGACATCCACATCGAAGAGTATGATGTGGTCCTTCTGCCAGATGCGCTCCACTTCGCGGCGGAGCGTGCCGTAGCAGCAGCCTGGATAGACCTCCTCCCACTCGACGAAACTATCGGCTTCGACCTCACGGGCGAACTCCTCGGGTGTGAGAAAGTAGTAATCCACACCGTTCTGCTCCGTACCGCGCGGTGCCCGGCATGTGGCTGAAATCGAAAACTCGAATTGCGGATAGCTCTCCAGCAAGGCGTGGACGATGGTCGTCTTGCCCGAACCGCTCGGGGCGGAGAAGATGATGACTTTGCCCACGGTGTCAGAGGATGTTGAGTACCTGTTCCTTGATCTTCTCCAGTTCGTCCTTCATCTTGACGACGAGGATCTGGATGTTTGTTTCGTTGGCCTTGGAGCCCATGGTGTTGATCTCGCG